>NZ_JAPZLF010000010.1:0-230365 GCF_033804645.1 Micromonospora sp. RTGN7
CCGCGATCTTGCACTTGGGGCCCGCGAATCGCGCCTTTTGGCCCCAAATGTCGGGGCCACTACTGCAAGATCGCGGGTGCGGGTGCGGGTGCGGGGTGCGGGGTGCGGGGGTGCGGGGGTGCGGGGGTGCGGGGGTGCGGGGGTGCGGGGGTGCGGGGGTGCGGGGTGCGGGGTGCGGGGTGCGGGGGTGCGGGGTGCGGGGTGCGGGGTGCGGGGTGCGGGCGTGCGGGCGTGCGGGCGTGCGGGCGTGCGGGCGTGCGGGCGTGCGGGCGTGCGGTGGGGGGTGTGGGCCTGGGGGTGGGGGTTAGGGGGTGGGGAGGCGGGAGAGCCAGGTGGTGTGGGGGGAGGGGGCGGCTGGGGGGAGGCGGTGGAGGGTGGTGGGGTCGCCGTAGAGGGTCCAGCGGAGGAAGTCCGTGGTGGCGGCGAGGACCTCGGGGAAGCCGGGGCGGCCGGGGGTCAGGTACGCGCCGTGGTCCCCGGCGGTGACGGTGAGGAAGGCGGCCGGGCCGGGCGTGCGGGCGTACGCGGCCCGGCCGACGGTGACCGGCACCACCGGGTCGGCGTCGCCGTGCACGAACAGCACCGGCGCGGAGGGGCCGGCGAACGCGCCGGCCAGGCCGCCTCCGGCGATCACGATGCCCGCCCGGAGCCGGGGCGGGTGCCCCGAGGTGAGCATCCCGGAGGTGGTGAATCCGCCCGCCGAGTGCCCGGCCGCGGCGAACCGGGCGGTGTCCAGGTGGCCGGCGAACGGGTCGCCCCGCCGGGCGCCGAGGAGGACCAGGTGTCGGATCAGCCGCCAGCCGTCGGCCGGCTGGTTGCGCACGTCGGCCCGGCTGAACCGGGCGGCCCCGCGCCGGGTGTGCGGATACGCCGGTGCGGCCACCACGAAACCGGCGGCGGCCCACCGGGTGGTCAGCGGGGCGTGCAGCCCGGGGAGGCTGTCCAGCCCGTGGCTGAACACCACGACCGGGAAGCGCCCCCGGGCCACCCCGCCCGGGGCAGCCGGGTACCAGACGGTCACCGGCAGCGGGCGTGCGCCGGTGGGATCGAGGGTGAAGGTGCGCACCCCGACCGGGTACGCCCCCGTCGGGGCGGACCGGGCCGCCGAGGCGGTGCCGGGGGCGGCGGGGCTGGCCGTGCCGCAGCCGGCCAGCAGCGTCGCCATCAGCACGGCGAGCAGCCGTCGGACCTTCACGCCTCCACGGTAGGTGGCCCGGGGGTCGGCCCGGCCCCACCGTCCGGACCGGTCGGGAAGGCCACCCGGTGGGAGTGGCTCCGCCGATCCGGCGGTCCTGCGGCGCGTCGCCGGGGCGAACGGTGCGGGGTGGGCCGCCTTGGCTATGGTCAGGCCATGTCTGACAAGTACGTGGACCAGAGCGGCAACACCGAGCAGTTCCGTGCGTTCGCCGACGCTCCGGAGGTCGCCTCCGCGACCGGTCCGGCGGTGTCCCGGACGCCGCTGCTCTTCGGCGCTGCGGTCGTCGTCGTGGTGCTGCTGCTGGCCGTGGTCGCCTGGCTGGCCCTGAGTTAGACCTGGCTGGCCCTGACCTGACCGCACTCCCCGGTCAGGCGGCCGGGGTCACCCGGGTCGCTTCGATGACCGTGCGGGTCTCCCGGGCGATCTCGCGCTCCTCGTCGGTGCCGATCACGCAGACGGCGACCTCCGCGCCGTCCGGGGAGATCAACCGGTCGCCGCTGCCGGCGTTGCGTTCCGGGTCGACGGTGATGCCCAGCCGCTCCAGGCCGGCCAGCGCGGCGGCCCGCACCGCGGCGGCGTGCTCGCCCACCCCGGCGGTGAAGGTGACCGCGTCCACCCGCCCGAGCAGGGCGTAGTACGCCCCGACGTACCCGGTGATCCGGCGGCGGTAGACGTCGAAGGCGAGCACGGCGGCGGCGTCCCCCGCGTCGCGGCGGGCCAGCACCTCGCGCATGTCGTTGACCCCGGTCAGGCCGAGCAGGCCGCTGCGGTGGTTGAGCAGGTCATCGATGTCGTCCACGCTCATGCCGCCCTCGCGACGCAGGTGGAAGATGATCGTCGGGTCGAGGTCGCCGCTGCGGGTGCCCATCACCAGGCCCTCCAGCGGGGACATCCCCATCGAGGTGGCCACGCTTCGCCCGCCGGCCACGGCGCAGGCGCTCGCCCCGTTGCCCAGGTGCAGGGTGATGGTGTTCAGCTTCCCGTACGGCCGGCCCAGCAGCTCGGCGGTACGCCGGGAGACGTACGAGTGCGAGGTGCCGTGGAAGCCGTACCGGCGGATGTCGTACCGCGTGGCGGTGTCCCGGTCGATCGCGTACGTGGCGGCGGCCTCGGGCAGGGTGTGGTGGAACGCGGTGTCGAAGACGGCGACCTGCGGCACGCCGGGCAGCGCCTCGCGGGCGACCCGGATGCCGGCGAGGTTCGCCGGGTTGTGCAGCGGGGCGAGCGGGACGAGGCCCTCGATCGCCGCGAAGACCGGGTCGTCGACGAGCACCGGTTCGGTGAAGCGCCGCCCGCCGTGCACCACCCGGTGCCCGACGGCGGTGAGTCCGGCGAGGTCCAGCCGGTCGAGGATCTCCCGGACCGCCGTCTCGTGGTCGGCCGGGCCGCCGCCGGACTCGCCGATCCGCTCGACGGTGCCACGGCCGCGGACCTCTTCGCCGTCGTAGAGCCGGTACTTCACCGACGACGAACCACAGTTGAGGACCAGCACCCGACTCATGACGACTCCCCGGCGGCGGCCTGGATGGCGGTGATGGCGACGGTGTTGACGATGTCCGGGACGGTGGCCCCTCGGGACAGGTCGTTGACCGGGCGGCGCAGGCCCTGCATCACCGGGCCGACGGCCACCGCCCCGGCCGAGCGCTGCACCGCCTTGTAGGTGTTGTTGCCCGTGTTCAGGTCCGGGAAGATGAACACCGTGGCCTGCCCGGCGACGGCGCTGTCGGGCAGCTTGGTGGCCGCGACCCTCGGGTCGATCGCCGCGTCGTACTGGATCGGGCCCTCGACCAGCAGCTCCGGGCGACGCTCGCGGACCAGCCGGGTGGCCGCCGCGACCTTCTCCACGTCGGCGCCCGCCCCCGACGTCCCGGTCGAGTACGACAGCATCGCCACCCGTGGTTCGATGCCGAACCGGGCGGCGGTGTCGGCCGAGGAGAGGGCGATGTCGGCGAGCTGTGCGGCGTCCGGGTCGGGGTTGACGGCGCAGTCGCCGTACACCAGCACCCGGTCGGCTAGCAGCATGAAGAAGACGCTGGAGGCCACCGAGAGCCCCGGCACCGTCCGGATGATCTCGAAGGCGGGGCGGAGGGTGGCGGCGGTGGTGTGGGTGGCCCCGGAGACCATCCCGTCGGCGTGCCCGGTGTGCACCATCATCGTGCCGAAGTAGTTGGGCTGGGCCACCACGTCGTAGGCCAGGTCGAGCGTGACGCCCCGGTGGCTGCGCAGCTTCGCGTACGCCTCGGCGAACTCGTCGCGCCACTCGCTGGTGGCCGGGTCGAGCACGGCCGCGCCGGTGATGTCGATGCCGAGTTCCCGGGTGCGCCGGGCGACGTCGTCGGCGCGGCCGAGCAGGGTCAGGTCGGCCAGGCCCCGGTGCAGCAGGATCTCCGCGGCGCGCAGGATGCGCTCCTCGGTCCCCTCCGGCAGCACCAGGCGCCGACGGTTGGCCCGGGCGCGGTCGATCAGGTCGTACTCGAACATCAGCGGGGTGACCCGCTCGGAGCGGGTGACCCGCAGCCGGCGGGACAGGTCGTCGGTGTCGACGTTCGCCTCGAACGCGCCGAGGGCGGCCTCCACCTTGCGCGGGTTGGCGACGCTGGGCCGGCCCTCGATCCGGCTGGACGCGGCCACCGTGTCGTAGCTGTCGCTGGGCACCGACAGCACCGCGAGCCCGGTGTTCAGCGCCGCCACCAGCCGCATTGCCCGGGGGTCGGGTTGCTCACCGAGGGTGAGCACCAGCCCGGCGACGGAGACCTGGCCGGCGACGTGCGCGGCGCTCGCCGCCACCAGCAGGTCGGCCCGGTCGCCGGGGGTGATCACCAGCGCACCCTCGGTCAAATGGTCCAGCAGGGTCGGCACGTGCGCCGCGCCGACGACGTAGTCGAGCACGTCGCGGCCGAGCGCGGCATCGTCGCCGGCCAGCAGGGTCGCGCCGAGCGCCGCCGCCACCTCGGCCACCGTCGGCGCCGACACGGTCGGCACCTCCGGGATGGCGTACGTGGGGACGGGCAGGTCGGGCATCGTCATCGGCCCCGGCACCCGGTTGGCGATCACCGCCAGCACCGTCGCGCCCAGGTCCAACAGATCGTGGTACGCCCCGCGCGCCGCCGCCGCGATCGCCTCCGGGTCCTGCCCGAAGCCGTCGATGACCGGCACCACCACGCTGCCGAACTCGGTGGCCAGCCGGGCGTTGAAGGCCAGCTCGCGGGGGCCCGCGCCGTCCCCGCCGTCGGCGAAGTCGCTGCCCACCACGACCATCGCCGGGCAACGCCGCTCCACGTCCCGGTACCGCTCGACGAGCCGGGAGATCAACTCCTGCCGCCGGCCGTCGGCGACCAGCGCGCTCGCCTCCGCGTACGTCGTGCCGTGCAGGTCGGCCATCGGAAGGTCGATCCGGTAGCGCTCGGTGAGCAGGGCAAGGATCGGGTCGGGGCCGGAGCCAACGACCAGGGGTCGGAACGCGCCGATCCGCTCGACCTGTCGGGAAAGGAGTTCGGCGAGGCCGAGCGCGATGGTCGACTTCCCCCCGCCGGAACCCACACTGGTCAGATATACGCTCCGGGCCACGTCCCCACGCTACAAGATCGCCGTCGGTAGCGCCGCCTTCCCCCCGCCGGCCTGGGCGGGATCCTCGTCTCAATCGGGCCGCTGACCAGGGGTTTGGTGACCTCTCGCTCCTAGACTCGGCACTCGTGACCGACCGCCGTACCGCCGTCCCTTCCCCGTCCGAGCAGCCGACCGTGGTGCGGCCCCTGACGGACGGTCCGACCGTGGTGCGGCCCCTGACGGACGGTCCGACCGTGGTGCGGCCCCTGACGGACGGTCCGACCGTGGTGCGGCCCCTGACGGACGGTCCGACGGTGGTGCGGCCCCGCACGGACGGTCCGACGGTCGTACTCTCCGTGACGGAACCTCCGACGGTGGTACGGGCCTCGCCCGGCGACGCGACGGTCCCACTTGTGGTGACGGAGGGTCCGACGGTCGTCGTGCCGTCCGTCACCGACGTGCCGACGACCCTCCTGGCCGCGATTCCCGACCTGCCTCCGGTCTTCGTCGACCCGAGCGGGCGGCGCGGGACCCGGCTGCGGCGGATCGCATACGTCGTAGGACTGGCCGGGCTGGCCTACACCGCGCTGGTCGGGGTGAGCTTTGTCGGGGGGCCGGTGCGCCCGGAGAACGTGCTGCCCTTCGTCGAGTCGACGCAGCGCCCCTGGGAAGCGCCCGCCCCGCCGCCCGTCCAACCGGCAGCCCCGGCGACCGCGAAGCCCACCACGCCCGCCCCCGGCCCGACCCGCGCCACGGTGACCCGGAGCGCGCCGGCCGCCACGGCGTCGTCCCGGCCGTCGTCCCCGGCGGCCGGCACCGGCAGCCCCCGCCCCACCCGGAGTACTCCGCCGCCGGGCACCACCGCGCCTCCGGCGACCGCCCCGCCTCCGGCGACCGCCCCGCCCAGCACCGCGCCGCCCACGACCGTCCCGCCCTCGGCCATCGACCCGCCGGCGCTCCCGGAACCGGACGCATAGCGTGCGGACAGCAGCCAACCCGTCCACCGGTCGGCCCCCGCCGCGGGCCCGCCGTACCCGCCGGGTCCGCCGGCCCGCGCCGCCGCCGAGCTGGGCCCTGCTGGGCATCCTGCTCGTCGTCCTGGCCGGCGTGCTCTTCGTCGGGGCGTACGCGAACGCCGCCTTCGTTCCCGACCGCGCGCAGCACGACGACGGCCAGGACCGGGTGCCCACCGAGGTGGTCAACGGCGGCCCGATCATCAACGCCGCCGACGGCCAGCACCGCTCCTACCGGCTGCCCGCCCGCACCGTCGCGCTCACCTTCGACGACGGCCCCGACCCGAAGTGGACCCGCGAGGTGCTGCGGGTCCTCGACGCCCACCAGGTGAAGGGCACCTTCTTCGTGGTCGGGTCACAGGCCGCCCGGCACCCCGAACTGGTGCGGGATCTCATCGCCGACGGGCACGAGGTCGGCGTGCACACCTTCACCCATCCCGACCTGACCACGCTGCCCGGCTGGCGCCACCGGATGGAGTACGCCCAGACCCAGCTCGCGCTCGCCGGCGCGGCCGGGGTCCGGTCCTCGCTGATGCGCTTCCCGTACTCCTCGCACGCCGACGCGATCGACGACCGGGACTGGCCGCTGGTCACCGAGGCAGGCGCGCTGGGCTACCTCACCGTGCTCAACGACACCGACAGCCAGGACTGGGCGCTGCCCGGGGTGGACGCCACCGTCGCCAACGCCACGCCGGCCGGCTATTCGGGCGCGATCAGCCTGTGGCACGACGCCGGCGGGGACCGGGCCCAGACCGTCGCCGCCCTGGACCGCTTCATCCCGCTGATGAAGGAACGCGGCTACCGGTTCACCACCACGACCGAGGGGCTGAACCTGACACTGGCCGCAGCCGGGGTCGACCACCAGGTGACCGGGAACCCGGTCGCGTCCGGGGCGGACCGGTGGCGGGGCCGGATGCTGGTCTGGGCGGTGCAGGGCGCCGACCGTACGCTCACCGCCTTCGGCGTGCTCTTCGTGCTCGTCGGCGTGCTCACCGTCGGTCGCACCGTCCTGCTGCTCCTGCTCGCCGGGCGGCACGCCCGGCGCCGCCGGGCCCGGGACTGGTCCTGGGGGCCGCCGGTGACCGAGCCGGTGTCGGTGATCGTCCCCGCGTACAACGAGAAGGAGGGAATCGCCGCGGCGGTCCGGTCGCTGGCCACCGGCGACCATCGCGGGGGAATCGAGGTCATCGTGGTCGACGACGGCTCGACGGACGGGACCGCGGAGATCGCCGAGGGGCTCGGCCTGCCGAACGTCCGAGTCGTCCGCAAGCCCAACGGCGGCAAGCCGAGCGCGCTGAACACCGGCGTGGCGCTGGCCCGCCACGAGCTGCTCGTCATGGTCGACGGCGACACCGTCTTCGAGCCGGACGCCGTGCGCCGACTGGTCCAGCCGTTCGCCGACCCGCAGGTCGGCGCGGTCGCCGGCAACGTCAAGGTGGGCAACCGGGACAGCCTGATCGCCAAGTGGCAGCACATCGAGTATGTCATCGGGTTCAACCTCGACCGCCGCCTCTACGAGACCCTGCGGTGCATGTCGACGGTGCCCGGCGCGATCGGCGGGTTCCGCCGGCAGGCCCTCGTCTACGCGGGCGGGATGACCGACGACACCCTGGCCGAGGACACCGACATCACCATGGCCCTGGGCCGGGCCGGCTGGAAGGTGGTGTACGAGGAGAAGGCCCGGGCCTGGACCGAGGCGCCGGCGACGATGGGGCAGCTGTGGAAGCAGCGCTACCGGTGGAGCTACGGCACCATGCAGGCGATGTGGAAGCATCGCCGCTCGCTGCTCGACCGCGGCGCGTCCGGCCGGTTCAGCCGCCGCTGTCTGCTCTTCCTGAGCCTCTTCGGGGTGCTGCTGCCGCTGCTGGCACCGGTGATCGACCTGCTCGCCCTGTACGGCCTGTTCTTCCTCGACCGGACCGCGACGGTGGTGGCCTGGCTGGCCATGCTGGCGGTGCAGTTCCTCACCGCGGTGGTGGCGTTCCGGTTGGACCGGGAGAAGCTGGGCGTGCTCTGGGTGCTGCCGTTGCAGCAGTTCGTCTACCGGCAGCTGATGTATCTGGTGATGATCCAGGCGGTGGTCACCGCGCTGACCGGTGGCCGGCTGGGCTGGCAGAAGCTGCGCCGCACCGGCCTGCGCCCGACCGTCCGCGCCGGCAACGGCTGACGGGCCAGCGCCCGAGCGCCCGGGTCAGCGGGCTCGGCGGGCCAGGTCGAGGGCGTACTCGGGCCACCAGGTGCCGCTCGCCGGCTCGCCGGGGCGGCAGGCACCGTCGGACTCGCCCGGGTACTTGACCCAGAGCAGGGCGTCCACCCGGTCCGGGCCGGGGTCGGCCGCCGGCTCTTCGCCGAGCGCCCGGCCCGGCGGGTTGCACCAGCTCGGCGCGGCGTCCACGGTACGGCCCGGGTGTGGGCCGTTGCCGTTTCGGCTGGTGTCGACGACGAACCGGGTCGCCCCGCCGAGCGCGTCGGAGAGCCGGTGACCGTAGCGGACGCTCTCCTCGGTGCCGACGAAGTTCGCCACGTTCAGGGCGAAGCCGGCCGTGTCGGCGATCCCGGCCCGGCGCAGCGTCGCGGCGAGCCGGTCGACGTCGGTGATCCACCCGGGATGCCCGGCGTCGAGGTACACCCGGGTGCTGCCGGTGCTGGCCAGCACGGAGACCGCGTCCCGCAGCAACCCGAGCCGGCCGGCGACGTCGGCTACACAGCCGGCCACGGCGTCCGGGACCGCGCCGGGTTCGAGGATCACGGTGACCGGTCGGCCGGCCACCCCGGCCGCCAGGTCCCGGATCCAGCGCTGGTAGTCCGCCGCGTTCTCGGCACCGCCGGCGCCCTGCCGGGCGCAGTCGCGGCCCGGCACGTTCTGCACCACCAGCACCGGCGTCTGCCCGGCGACGGCCGCCGCCGTCAGGAAGGCGTCCACCTCGGCGCGGACCGCCGGGGTGCCGGTGAGCCACTTCGCGCTCGGGCGACCGGCGATCGCGCGCAGCGCCTCGGCGTCGGCGGTGCGCCCCTGCGCCGCCCAGCGGTCCGCCTGCGCGCCGGCCGGGTTCGCCGGGTCGACGTAGAAGACGGGGGGTAGGGCCGTCGGCGCGCCCCGGCCGTCGCCGTCCGGCCCGGCCCGGGGCGCGGGGTCGGCGCCGCAGCCGGCGAGCAGCAGCGCCAGGGCGGCACCGGCCGCCCCGGCCGCTCGGCGGCTCAGTCCTCGTCCTCGTCGTCGAGGCGGGCCAGCCAGGTGGCGAACCGCTCGATCGGCGTCTCGAACTCGGGGTTCAGGTCCACGAAGTCGCGCAGCCGCTGGCCGAGCCACTCAACGCTGACCGATTCCTCGCCCCGGCGCTCGACCAGTTCCTCGATCCCGCGGTCGGTGAAGTACATCCGTACGTCCTCATTCCTGGGCCCGGCCGGCGGCCGGGTCGGGTGGTCCGCCGAGACGACCGGGGCAGCGGCCCGTCGTGGTGACGGTCGCTGCCCCGGTGCGCGTCGGTGCGGTCAGGTCACGGGCGGGGCAGGGCCGCCTCGATGAGCGCCTTCTGCTCGACCTCGTGCGTCTTGGCCGAGCCCCCCGCCGGGGCGGCGGCGGCCGGGCGGGAGATGCGGCGCAGCCGGACCTCGCTCAGGTGCTCCAGCAGGTTGAGTGCGACGAAGCTCCACCCGCCCTGGTTGGCCGGCTCCTCCTGTACCCAGGCGTAGTCCTCGGCGTTCGGGTACTGCGCCAGAGCGGCCCGGATCTCCTCGACGGGCAGCGGGTAGAGCTGCTCCATCCGGATGATCGCGGTGTCGGTGACGCCCCGCTCGGCCTGGGCCTGGAACAGGTCGTAGTAGACCTTGCCCGAGCAGAGCAGCACCCGCTTCACCTGCTCCGGCGCGGCGACAGCGGTGTCGACCAGCACCGGCTGGAACGTGCCGGTGGTGAAGTCCTCCACCGAAGAGACGCAGAGCTTGTGCCGCAGCAGCGACTTCGGGGTGAACACCACCAGCGGCTTGCGCTTCGGCGACAGGGCCTGGCGACGCAGCAGGTGGAAGTAGCTCGCCGGGGTGGTCGGGATGGCCACCCGCATGTTGTCCTCGGCGCAGAGCTGGAGGAACCGCTCCGGGCGGCCGGAGGTGTGGTCCGGGCCCTGGCCCTCGTGGCCGTGCGGCAGCAGCAGGGTGACCGCGGAGCGCTGGCCCCACTTCACCTCGCCGGAGGAGATGAACTCGTCGATGACCGACTGGGCGCCGTTGACGAAGTCGCCGAACTGGGCCTCCCAGGCCACCAGCGCGTTGATGTTCTCCACCGAGTAGCCGTACTCGAAGCCCATCGCCGCGTACTCGCTGAGCAGGGAGTCGTGCGCGAAGAACCGGGACCGCTCGCCGTCGGCGGTGAGCGACTTCAGCGGCAGGTGGTCCTCGCCGGTCTTGGCGTCCACCACCGAGGCGTGTCGCTGCACGAACGTGCCGCGGCGGGAGTCCTGACCGGCGAGCCGGACGGTCACCCCGTCGTGCAGCAGCGCGCCGAAGGCGATGATCTCTCCGAAGCCCCAGTCGATGTTGCCCTCGACGGACATCTTGGCCCGCCGGTCGAGCAGTTGCTGGATCCGTTTGTGCGGAGTGAAGCCCTCCGGCAGGTTGACGTGCGCGTCGCCGACGGCCTTGACGACCTCGACGGTGGTGGCGGTCTCCACCTGCGGCTCCGGCTCGTCCTCGCGGCGCTGGCGGGCCGGCTGCTTCGGCGCGGAGGCGGCGTCCCGGGTTGCCTTGAAGACCCGCTCGAGCTGCGCCTGGTAGTCGCGCAGCAGTTCCTCCGCGTCCTCCACGGTGATGTCGCCCCGGCCGATCAGCTCCTCGGTGTAGAGCTTGCGGACCGAGCGCTTCGAGTCGATGATCTTGTACATCTGGGGGTTGGACATCGACGGGTCATCGCCCTCGTTGTGCCCGCGCCGGCGGTAGCAGACCATGTCGATCACGACGTCCTTGTTGAACGCCTGCCGGTATTCGAAAGCCAGCCGGGCGACCCGGACCACGGCCTCGGGGTCGTCGCCGTTGACGTGCAGGATCGGCGCCTCGATCATCCGGGCCACGTCGGTGCTGTAGAGGCTGGACCGGGAGTGCTCCGGGGCGGTGGTGAAGCCGACCTGGTTGTTGACCACCACGTGCACCGTGCCGCCGGTGCGGTAGCCCCGCAGCTGCGACAGGTTGAGCGTCTCGGCGACCACGCCCTGGCCGGCGAAGGCGGCGTCACCGTGCACCGCCAGCGGCAGCACCGTGTACCCCTCCAGCTTGAGGTCGATCCGGTCCTGCTTGGCCCGGACGATCCCCTCCAGCACCGGGTCCACGGCCTCCAGGTGCGACGGGTTCGCCACCACCGACACCTTGACCGCGTGCTCGCCGCCCGGAGCGGTGAACTTGCCGTTCTGGCCGAGGTGGTACTTCACGTCGCCCGAGCCCTGCGTGGAGCGCGGGTCGAGGTGCCCCTCGAACTCCGAGAAGATCTTCTCGTACGGCTTGCCGACGATGTTGGCCAGCACGTTGAGTCGGCCGCGATGGGCCATGCCGATGACGACCTCGTCGAGCCCCGCCTC
This sequence comes from Micromonospora sp. RTGN7, assembly GCF_033804645.1. Classification (NCBI taxonomy): domain Bacteria; kingdom Bacillati; phylum Actinomycetota; class Actinomycetes; order Micromonosporales; family Micromonosporaceae; genus Micromonospora; species Micromonospora sp. RTGN7. Next base: position 11,322 of record NZ_JAPZLF010000010.1, read on the forward strand.
GGCGGAGGACTCCAGCACCTCGCCGAGCAGCGGGATCAGCGACTCGCCGCCCTCCAGCGAGAAGCGCTTCTGGCCGACGTACTTGGTCTGCAGGAAGGTCTCGAACGCCTCGGCGGCGTTGAGCCGGTTGAGCACGTGCTTCTGCTCGTCCGAGGTGGGCTTCTCGTACCTGCGCTCGATCCGCTCCTGGATCCAGCGCCGCTCCTCCGGGTCCTGGATGTGCATGTACTCCACGCCGACGCGTCGGCAGTAGGAGTCGCGCAGGACGCCGAGGATGTTGCGCAGCTTCATCCGCTGTTTCCCGGCGAAGCCGTTGACCGGGAAGACCCGGTCAAGGTCCCACAGGGTCAGCCCGTGCTGGAGGACGTCCAGGTCCGGGTGCTTGCGGATCTTGAATTCCAGCGGGTCGGTGTCCGCCATCAGGTGGCCGCGCACCCGGTACGCGTGGATCAGCTCGTGCACCCGCGCGGTCTTGTTGATCTGGCCCTCGGAGTTGACGGCCACGTCCTGCATCCAGCGCACCGGCTCGTACGGGATGCGCAGCGAGGTGAAGATCTGGTCGTAGAAGCCGTGCTCGCCGAGGAGTAGTTCGTGCATGACCTTGAGGAACTCGCCGGACTGCGCGCCCTGGATGATCCGGTGGTCGTACGTGCTGGTCAGCGTGATGGTCTTGCTGACGGCCAGCTCGGCGAGGGTGGCCTCGCTCATTCCCTGGTACGGCGCCGGGTACTCCATGGCGCCGACGCCGATGATGGCGCTCTGCCCGGTCATCAGGCGCGGGATCGAGTGCACCGTGCCGATGCCGCCCGGGTTGGTCAGCGAAATCGTGGTGCCGGAGTAGTCGTCCATGGTCAACTCGTTGCGGCGGGCGCGTCGGACCACGTCCTCGTACGCCTGCCAGAACTGCCGGAAGTCCAACGTCTCGCAGCCCTTGATGGACGGGACCACCAGGTTGCGGCTGCCGTCGGGCTTGGCCAGGTCGATCGCGATGCCCAGGTTGACGTGCTCGGGGCGGAGCACCGCCGGCTTGCCGCCGACCTCGGCGAACGAGTTGTTCATCTCCGGGTGCTCGACCAGCGCCCGGACCATCGCGTACCCGATCAGGTGGGTGAAGCTGACCTTGCCACCGCGCCCGCGGGCGAGGTGGTTGTTGACCACGATGCGGTTGTCCACCAGCAGCTTGGCCGGGACGGCGCGCACGCTCGTCGCGGTCGGCACGCTAAGCGAGGCGTCCATGTTCTGGACGATCTTCGCGGCGACGCCGCGCAGCGGGGTGGTCTGCGGGCCTTCGCCGGCGGCCTTCGCCGGGGCGGCCTTCGCGGCGGGCTTCGCCGGCGCGGCCTTCGCGGGGGCCGGCTTCGCGGCGGGCTCCGCCTTCGGCGCGGGTGTCGGCGCGGCCTTCGCGGCCGGCTGGGCGACGGTGGCGGCGGCCGCCTGCTGCCCGGCCGGCTCCGGCGCGGCCTTCGTGGCCTTGGTGCCCGGCCCGTCCGGTCGTGCTGTGGCGGCGCCGGGCGCCGGTCGGTAGTCGGCGAAGAAGTCGTGCCAGGCCGAATCGACGCTGCTTGGGTCGGCGAGGTAGCGCTGGTACATCTCCTCGACGATCCACTCGTTCGGGCCGAAACCCGCCAGTGGGTTCTCCTGCGAAGTCTGCTGGGTCGACACGGCCGGTAATCGCCTCTTTCACGCGGGTTTGTGTGTCACGCGGTGTCCGCCACCGCCGGCGATGCGCGGCGGACGGGGGACGGCTCCCAGGCTACGCCGTAGGAATACGCTAAGCATTTCCGCCTCCGGCGGGTGGTCCGTTTCACAGAAGATGCCGAAGTTCGGTATCGACCGGGTGTCCCGTTGACTTCGGCCTCGAAGCCGGTCTGCCGGGTGCGGAAGAGGCCCGGCCCCGGCTGTGATCACCGATCACACCCGGGGCCGGTGCCCGCCCTTCGACGGCAGCGGTCAGGAGATGTCGCGCCGTCGCATGGTGAGGACGCCGATCACACCGGCGACCACGGCGTACGCGATCAGGACCGCCGCGCCGGCCCAGCGCGGCGGGCTGCCCGGGATCTCGGCCCCGGTGACCATCAGCGACGACGCCAGCGACGGCACCGCCACCTGGAGCTGGTTGATCCAGTCCCCGTACCTGGATGCCAGGACGGCGAGCACGGCGACGGCCCCGATCGAGCCGCCCAGGTAGAGCAGGATGCCGGTGACCGTGGCGCCGATCTGGCTGCGGATCAGCACCCCGATGCCGACGCCCAGCACCGACCAGAGCAGGTACGCCAACGCGTTGAGCCCGATCGCCTGCCAGATCGTGCCGCTGCCGAACTGGGTGCCCACGTCAACGCTGTTGAGGATCAGCACACCGAACACCAGGTTGAGCGCCGTGGTGACCAGCCAGAAGAGCATCGCGACCACGGCCGCGGCGACCAGCTTCGCCATCATCACCGTCGTGCGATGCGGCACCGTGAGGAACGTGGTGGTCACCGTCTGGTGGAAGAACTCGCTGGTCACCACGATGATGCCGAGCAACATCACGATGAGCAGCCCGAAGAACTGGCCGTTGGTGTAGAGGTTGGCGGCCAGGCTGTCGGCGGACTGCACGGCCTGGATCTGGTCGGCCTGGTCGGCCGGCACGTCGCCGAGGTTGCCGCTGGCCAGCGCGTCGGTCTGCAACCAGTTGAACAGCAGGGTGAGGCCCCACAGCGGCAGCGTGATGAGTCCGAAGATCCACCAGGTGCTGGTGGTGCGGATCTTGAGCAGCTCGGATCGGACGAGGTTCATCGGATGCCCGCCTTTCCGGCCGTCAGCTCCAGGAAGACCCGTTCCAGGTCGGGTCGCTCCGGGGTCAGTTCGTGCAGCTCCACCTTCGCGGCCAGGGCGGCCCTGCCGATCGCCGGGGCGTCCGCCCCGCTGACCAGCAGCACACCCTGCTCGTCGGTCTCCACGGTCGCGGACTGCTCGCGCAGCGCCGCCACCAGTTCCTCGGGCTGCGGGGTGCGCACCCGCACCCGGCCGCCCTGCGCCATCGAGCCGAGCACCTGCTCGACCGGGCCCTGCCGGATCAGCTTGCCGGCCGCGATGATCACCACGTCGTCGGCGAGCAGTTGCATCTCCGACAGCAGGTGGCTGGAGACCAGCACCGTGCGGCCCTCGTGGGCCAGGCCCTTGAGGAAGCCACGCATCCACCGGATGCCCTCGGGGTCGAGCCCGTTCGCCGGCTCGTCGAGGACCAGCAGCTGCGGGTCGCCGAGCATCGCGGCGGCGATGCCGAGGCGCTGCTTCATGCCCAGCGAGTAGCCCTTGAACTTGCGCTTGGCCGCCGGGGACAACCCGACCAGGGCCAGTACCTCGTCGGCCCGCTGCTTCGGCAGCCCGGCCGCCGCGCAGATCACCCGCAGGTGGTTGACGCCGGTGCGGCCCTTGTGCGCGCTGGACGCCTCCAGCACCGCGCCCACGTGGCGCAGCGGGTCGGTCAGGTCGGCGTACCGCTGACCGCCGATGGTGGCGCTGCCGCCGGTCGGGGTGACCAGGTTCAGCAGCATGCGCAGCGTGGTGGTCTTGCCGGCGCCGTTCGGGCCGAGGAAGCCGGTGACCCGCCCCGGTTCGACCGTGAACGACAGATTGTCGACCGCCCGGACGCTCTTGTACTGCTTCGTCAGGCCGGACACCACGATCTGACCGCTGCCGGTGGTGGGGCTTCGCTGCCCGTCAGACATCGTTCTCCTCCCGTGCGTGGCGCGTGGACGCGCCGACGTGTGCGGCGCTGTTGCGAGTGCGCCGTGGCACAGCCTGGCAAGACGGCGCAACCAGGTCAATCAGGCTCGGCCCCTACGCCCGTCTCCACCTCAGGCAGGAGGAGCCCTCCCCGGAGGTGGGACGGTCTGGTGCCGTCGGGTCGGTCAGGCCCCGTTGAGCGCGATCCAGGTGGCCCGGGCCCGGCCGAGCAGCCGGCCGTCGGGGCCGTACAGGCAGGTGCGTACCAGCGCCTTGCGCCCCTGCGTGTCGTCCGCCACGCCGGTCACCACGCACTCGTCGCCGGGGGCGGGTAGCGCGTGCACCACGGCGGCGATCCGGCCGAGCACGTACGGGCGGCCGGGGGCGATCACGGCCCAGCCACCGGGGCAGTCGAGCGCTGCCCAGACCGTCGCGGCGGTGACCTCGGCCGGGGCGGTGAAGGGCGCGGCCGTCCGCCCGTCCGGCAGCCGGCCTGGGAAGATCCGTAGCCCGTCGGCCCGGTCGGGGCCGCAGACGTAGCAGCCGGGAAAGGGGTGCTCCACCAGGCCGGGGTACGCCCCTGCGGCGGCCCGCGCCGCGTCGAGGTCCACCGATGGCACCGCGTCCGGCGCCTCCCCGGTCGGCCGCACCTGCGCGATCAGTCGGCCCCCGGGGTCGCGGACCTCCCCGCCGTGCACGGTCAGCGGGGTCTCCAGCGGGGGCGGCTGCCGCAGCGTCACCTCGACGGCCCCGTCGTGCCCGGAGGCGGCGGCGAAGACGCCGGCGCTCCAGCCGCCGTTGCCCGAACCGGGCGGCCCGTTGAACCTCGCCGGGATGATCATGGGTAACCTCCTCGGCCTACCCTTGCACGCTCGCCCGCGAGGGTGCGGGAAGGGCCCTCCCGACCCGTCCGGTGGGGCGACTTCCCGCCCACGGCCGTACCCCCACCGCTGTTCTCAGGGATTTTCCAGGAACCGTCCAGCGCGGGCGCAGCGACAGCGCGGATGATGGTCGGCATGGCCGCTACCCAGACCGAGGCGCGACTGCTCGTCGTCGAGGACGACCCCAACATCCTCGAACTGCTCACCGCGAGCCTCCGCTTCGCCGGCTTCGACGTGGCCACCGCGACCAGCGGGAGCGCCGCGCTGAGCGCCGCCAAAGACCACCGCCCCGACCTGGTGGTTCTCGACGTGATGCTGCCCGACCTCGACGGGTTCGAGGTCATCCGGATGCTCCGGGAGGGCGGCACCCGCACCCCGGTGGTCTTCCTGACCGCCCGGGACGCGACCGATGACAAGATCCGCGGGCTGACCCTGGGCGGCGACGACTACGTCACCAAGCCGTTCAGCCTGGAGGAGTTGACCGCCCGGATCCGGGCCGTGCTGCGCCGCACGGCCAGCGGCGCGCCGACCCCGTCCCGGCTCACCTTCGCCGACCTGGAGCTGGACGAGGAGACCCACGAGGTGCACCGGGCCGGGCAGCGGGTGCAGCTCTCGCCGACCGAGTTCAAGCTGCTGCGGTACCTGATGTTGAACGCCAACCGGGTGCTCTCCAAGGCGCAGATCCTCGACCACGTGTGGAACTACGACTTCCGCGGTGACGACAACATCGTCGAGTCGTACATCTCCTACCTGCGGCGCAAGGTCGACAACACCCAGCCCCGGCTGATCCACACCCTGCGCGGGGTGGGTTACGTCCTACGCAAGCCCGCGGCGTGAAATCCGTCGCGCAGGCGAAGGGGCGGCTGCGGAGCGTACCGCTGCGAGTGAAGCTGGTGGCGGCGGTGCTGACGCTGGTCGCCGCCGCGCTCGTGGTGATCAGCTCGCTGACCACCTTCTTCCTGCGTGACTACCTGGTCGCCCAGGTGGACGGCGAGCTGCACGCCTACGCCGACGACATCCAGACCTTCGTGGTGAGCCCGCGCGCCGTGGACCCGGCCATTCCCAGCGACTACCTGGTCGTGGCGCCCGACCTGACCACCGGCGTGATCGGAAAGATCTACGACACCTCCCGGTTCCGTATCGAAGACCTGCCGACCTGGCCGAGCGACGCGGAGGGCTTCGCCGCCCAGGTCGGCGAGGCACGGACGGTGCGGGCCCGGGACAGCACGATGCGCTGGCGGATCCTCTACACCGAGCTGCCGACCGGGCAGATGCTGGCCGTCGCGCAGAACCTCACCGACGTCGACCAGGCGGTCAAGCGGCTGGTCTGGATAGACCTCCTGGTCGGCGGGGCGGTGCTGATCCTGCTCGCCTCCATCGGCGCGGCGATCGTGCGGACCAGCCTCAAACCGCTGGTCGAGATAGAACGCACCGCCGGTGCTATCGCCGGCGGCGACCTGACCCAGCGGGTGCCCGACCCGGAGGAGGGGCAGGACTGTCCCACCTCCGAGCTGGGACGGCTGTCCCGGGCGCTGAACACCATGCTGGCGCAGATCGAGGCCGCGTTCACCGCCCGCGCCGCCTCGGAGATCGCCGCCCGGTCGGCCGAGGTCGGTGCCCGCGACGCGGCCGCCGCCGCTCAGGCCTCCGAGACCCGGGCCCGGCGCTCGGAGGAGCGGATGCGGCAGTTCGTCGCCGACGCCTCACACGAGCTGCGCACCCCGCTGACCACGATCCGCGGCTTCGCCGAGCTGTACCGGCAGGGGGCCGCCCGAGCCCCGGAGGAGACCGCGGGCCTGCTGCGCCGGATCGAGGACGAGGCCGCCCGGATGGGGCTGCTGGTGGAGGACCTGCTCCTGCTCGCCCGGCTGGACCGGGAGCGGCCGCTCTCGCTCGCCCCGGTGGAGCTGCCGCTGCTGGCCGGCGACGCCATGCAGGCGGCCCGGGTGGTGGCCCCGGACCGGCGGATCGAGCTGGAGGTCGAGCCCGGCTCCGGGCAGCTGGTGGTGCTCGGCGACGACGCCCGACTGCGCCAGGTGATCGGCAACCTGATGACCAACGCGCTCACCCACACCCCGCCGGATGCCTCGGTGACCCTTCGGCTGCGGACCGAACCGGGCAACCTGGCGGTGGTGGAGGTGGCGGACACCGGCCCGGGGCTCTCCCCGGAGCAGGCCGAGCGGGTCTTCGAGCGCTTCTACCGGACCGACGCCGCCCGTAGCCGCCGGGCCGGCGGGGTTACCGGGACCGGACTGGGTCTGGCGATCGTGGCGGCGCTGGTGGCCGCCCACCACGGCAGCGTCGAGGCGGTCGAGACCCCCAGCGGGGGAGCGACCTTCCGGGTCCGGCTGCCCCTGCTGCCGGACATCGACGATCCGGGCGAGTGACTTTCAGGAAACTTCCAGGCTGGATCCAGGATGGTCGCAGTGGCAGGAGAGAGGGTGGACACATGACCGAGTACGAGACCGACCCGCAGCGGCGGCCGGCGCACTCCGACGCCGAGCCGTCGTACCCCACCGCCGACCCGTCCCGCGTCGAGTCCGGACAGTCCGACTCCCCGCCCGTCGCGCCCCACGCTCCGGCCCCGTCGACCGCCCCGGGCGCTGTACCCGCAGCCCCGGCCTCCGGCCCGCAGCCGCCCGCCGGATACGGCCCGGAGGCCGGGTACGGCCCGCCGCCCGTCACCCCGTCCGCGCCGCCCGTCGGGTACGGCCCGCCGCCCGTCACCCCGTCCGCGCCGCCCTACCCGGTGTCGGGGCAGCCGCAGCCGGCCGGGCAGTACCCGAACAGCCCCTGGCAGCCCGGGCAGCAGTCCGGCTGGGCCGCGGGGGGCCAGCACGGGCCGGCGACCCCCGGGTACCCCCCACCCGCGGGAGGGCCTGCGTACCCGGGCGGGCCGGTGCCGCCGCAGGACCCCGCCCAGCCGGTGCCGCCCTGGGCGCAGGCCCCGAAGCCGAGCCGGGTCGCCAAGCTGGCCGGCGCGGGCGTCGCGGTGTTCGCGCTGATGCTCGGCTCCGGCGTCGCGGGCGGCGCGCTCGCGCTCGCCGTGGACGGCGACTCGGGCGGCATCACCCGCACCTACTCCGCCGCCCCGGTGATCAACAGCGCCGATCTGCCGAAGATCGCCGCCGCCGTCCAGGACAGCGTGGTCTCGATCACCACCGGCAGCGGCGAGGGCTCCGGCGTCATCCTCAGCGATGACGGCTACGCGCTCACCAACAACCACGTGGTGGCCTCCGCCGACGGCGGAACGGTGCGGGTGCGATTCGCCGACGGCAAGTCCGCCGAGGCGAAGATCATCGGCACCGACCCGAAGACCGACCTGGCCGTGGTGAAGGCCAGCGGGGTCAGCGGGCTCAAGGCCGCGAAGTTCGGCGACAGCGACGCGATGCAGGTCGGCGACCAGGTCCTCGCCCTGGGCAGCCCGCTGGGCCTGCAGGGCTCGGTGACCTCCGGCATCGTCAGCGCCCGGGACCGCACCATCCAGGCCGGCGAGAGCCAGCGGGAGGCCCCGCAGCAGGGGGTCAGCTCGATCGCCGGGCTGCTCCAGACCGACGCCCCGATCAACCCGGGCAACTCCGGCGGCGCACTGGTCAACACCCGGGGCGAGGTGATCGGCATCAACACCGCCATCGCCACCTCCGGGCAGAGCACCGGCAACATCGGCGTCGGTTTCGCCATCCCGAGCAACAAGGCCAAGGACGTCGCCGGCAAGCTCCAGCGGGGCGAGAAGGTCAGCCACCCCTCGCTCGGGGTGAGCGTGAGCCCGGCCGAGGACGGTGGCGCGGTGGTCGCGACCGTCACCCCGGGGAGCGCCGCCGAGAAGTCCGGACTCCAGCGGGGCGACGTGATCACCAAGTTCGGCGACACGTTGGTCAACGACTCCAACGACCTGGTCGGCGCCGTACAGGCCGGCAAGGTGGGCGACCGGGTCGAGGTGCAGTACCAGCGCAACGGATCGGCGGCGACGGCGACCGTGACGCTCTCCGAGACGTCGTAACACCACAACAGGCCTGCCTCCTGAGGGGCGGCGGGTGGCGGAGCCAAGGGGGTTGGCTCCGTCGCCCGCCGCCCATTTCCTGTTCCACCCCGGTGCGCGTTCCCACCCCATCCGGGTGAGCCGGTCTCACCCCGAGCTGGCGCTCGGCCGGCCCCGGTCCGTCCGTTTGACCGCGGCCCGGCCGGGAAGGCGTCCTGCGCACAGGGACCAACGGGGAGGACTCGTGGCTGTGAACCACCCGCCGTCCGACCGATCGGGGGAGCGGCCGTTGCGGATCGCGATGGTCGTCCCACCGTGGTTGTCCGTGCCGCCACCCGGCTACGGCGGGCTGGAGCAGGTCGTCGCCGGGCTGGTCGACGCGCTGGTCGGACGCGGGCACACGGTGACCCTCTTCGGGGCCGGCCCCCACCACGGCACCCGGGGCAGCTACGTCACCACCTGCCCGGACATCCAGTACGACCGGCTCGGCGAGTCGCTGCCCGAACTGGCCCACCTGGCCCAGGTCAGGCACCTCATCGGCCCGGCGGACTTCGATGTCGTGCACGACCACACCACGATCGGGCCGCTGGTCGCCGGCCGCCGGGCGGTGCCCACCGTGGCAACCGTGCACGGAAACCCGGTCGGCGAGTACGGAATCGTGCTCAGCGACACCGACCGCGGGGTCGGCCTGGTCGCCATCTCGCACACCCAACGTCGGCTGAACCAGGTGCTGCCCTGGGTCGGCACCGTGCACAACGCCCTGGATGTCGTCGACGTCCCGCACAAGACCGAGCCGGGCCGTGGGCCCGTGCTCTGGCTGGCCCGGTTCAGCCCGGACAAGGGCCCGGACCTGGCGATCCGGGCGTGCCGGGCGGCCGGCCTGCCGCTGATCCTCGCCGGCAAGTGCAACGAGCCCGCCGAGCGCCGGTACTACGAGCAGGTGGTCGCGCCGATGGTCGACGAGGACGTCACCGTGGTGCTCAACGCCGACCGGGACGCCGCCCTACGGATGCTCGTCGACGCCCGCTGCCTGATCATGCCGATCCAGTGGGACGAACCGTTCGGCATGGTGATCCTGGAAGCGATGGCGACCGGCACACCCGTGGTGGCGCTCAACCGGGGCGCGGTGCCGGAACTGGTCCTCCCCGGCGTGACCGGGCTGGTCTGCGGTCGCCCCGACGACCTGCCCGACGCGCTGCGCCAGGCCGGCGGCCTGGATCCGGCGGCATGCGTGGCACACGTGGCGGAGAACTTCTCCACCCCTCGGATGGCCCTGGGCTACGAGGCGGCGTACCGGGACTTCCTCAGCGCAGGCGCACCCGCCGCGGCCGGCCGGCCCGTCTCGGTCGCCGCCCGCTGACCCGGGCGTCCCGGCCCGTGCGCTGACCCTGGGCGTCGACTGCCCCGAGCCGTCGGGTCAGACCCTGGCCGCGCCGAGCTGCTGGAACGCCACGTCGAGCTGACGGGCGTATGCGGGGGTGATGCTGCCCTCGCGCTGCCGGTCGGCGACTTTGTCCCGGGCCCGCTGCGCCGCCAGCGCCAGGTCGCCCCGGCCGCTCGCGGCGGTGGCATGGCCCAGCAGGTTGCGCAGGTCGGTGCCGACGTCGACGCGGATCCCGCCGTCGGCCACCCCCGTGTCGATGAGCTGGCCGATCAGGTTGGCCGCCTCGGTCAGACTGCGGCCCTGCGTCGTCGGCGGCGGCGCCGTCGTCGCCGTCGAGGTGGGCCGGAGTTGGCTGGGTGCCGGGGACGTGTCGGCCGGCCCGCTCGGTGAGGGGGCCGCAGTGGCGGTCCTGACCGGCGCTGACTGCGTATTCACCGGCGCGGCGGGCGTCGGCGCGGCCCGGGGCGGCGGTGGGGCCGGGTCCGGAATCAGCGTCGGAACGAGCAGCGCCAGCCCGGCGACCACCACGACGGCCACCGCGACCACCGGCACCGGCCAGCGACGACCGGGTCGGGCGTGTCGCCGCCCGGACCCGGCCGGCGGGGCCGCCGTATCCGCCATCGGCCCGACCGGTACGGCCGCACCCGGGGCGACCGGCGTGCCGGCCGTGTCGCCCGGTCCCGGGGCCACGGCGAGCGGGGCCGGCGGGCCGACGATCGTCGGCAGGGTCACGGTCGGGGAGAGCATGGTGGCGGCCTGCGGGTCGGCCGGCAGGAGCTGGTCGCGCAGCACGAGGGCCACCTGGTGGGCGGTGGGCCGGTCCCGTGGCTCGCGGGACAGGCAGCGCAGGCAGGTGCGGGCCACCTCGGTCGGCAGACCCGGCACCTCCAGCGGGGGAGGGGCAACGCCGGTCCCCAGCGCCACGCCGAGCTGCTCCCAGGTGTCCGCCGGGTACGGCACCCGCCCGGTCAACATCTCGTACAGCAGCACCCCGAGGGAGTAGATGTCGGTGGCGGGCTGTGCCGGTGCGCCGTCCAGCCGCTCCGGGGCGACGTACGCGGGCGTGCCGAAGGTGCCGCCGTCCTCGTCCTCGTCCGGGGCGCCGATGTGGGTGGCGATGCCGAAGTCCAGCACCTTGGCGCCGACCGGGGTCATCATCACGTTGGCCGGGGTGATGTCCCGGTGCACGATGCCGAGCCGGTGCGCCGCCGCCAGTGCCTCCGCCACCTGGGCGCCGATCTCCACCGCGTCCGGCCAGGGCAGCGGCCCCTCGGTCAGCCGGTACTCCAACTCCTCCCCGCTGAGCAGCTCCATCACGACGAACGAGGTGATGCTGCCGTCCGGGGCGAGCGTCTCGCCGTAGTCGTGCACCGAGGTCACGTGCGGGTGGACGAGCTGCGCGGCGGAGCGCGCCTCCTCACGGACCATGCCGCGGAACCGGGCGTCAGCGGCCAGGGACGGTGCGAGCACCTTGACCGCGATCGTCCGGTCGAGCACCTCGTCCCGGGCCCGCCAGATCACCGACATGCCGCCGGCCCCGATCTGGTCGATGAGCCGGTACCTGCGGGCCAGCAGTGCGCCGGGGTGCAGTGTTGCCATCACGGGTCACACCTGTCTGGAGGTCGGGGCCGTATCAGGTTGCGCGAATGTGTCCGGCATGTCAACGGCCGTCCGGTCCCAGCCGACGGCCCCCCGAACAGCGCGGGGCGGGCGGGGGACGGCCGACGGGACGCCCCGTGCCAGGATGAACGGCATGGTCAGCGGTCCGGTGGCGTTCGTGCTCGGCGGCGGGGGAGTCCTCGGCGCGGTCGAGGTGGGCATGCTGCGTGCCCTGTTCCGCGCCGACATCCGGCCCGACCTGGTGCTCGGCACGTCGATCGGCGCGGTGAACGGTGCCCTCGTGGCCGCCGACCCGACCGAGGCGGTCACCGACCGGCTGGTCCGGCTCTGGTCCTCGCCCGAGGCCAGCGAGGTGTACGGCGACTCGATGGCCCGTCAGCTGCGCCGCTTCGCCGCCCGTACCCACCTGCACTCGCCCCGGCCGTTGCGCCGGCTGCTGGAGGCGGAGTTGGGCGAGATGACCACGTTCGCCGACCTGCGGGTGCCGTTCCGTTGCTGCGCGGCGAACATCGAGCGGGCCGCCGAGCACTGGTTCGACAGCGGGCCGTTGGTGCCGGCCGTGCTCGCCTCCGCCTCGGTGCCGGGGCTGCTTCCGCCGACCGAGCTCGACGGGCAGCACTACATCGACGGGGGGATCGTCAACTCCATCCCGATCGGCGAGGCGGTCGCCGCCGGGGCACGGCAGGTCTTCGTCCTCCAGGTGGGCCGCATCGAGCGGGAGTTGACCCCGCCGCGGCGACCCTGGGAGGTGGCCCAGGTCGCGTTCGAGATCGCCCGCCGGCACCGGTTCGCCCGGGAGATGGCGGCGCTGCCCGAGGGGGTGCAGGTGCACGTGCTGCCCGCAGGCGGGCTGGAACCGCGCGACGACAGCCCGTGGGCGTACCGCGACATGGCTGCGGTGGGGCGGCGGATCAGCCGCGCGTACACCGCCTCCCGCCGCTACCTGGCCACCAACCTGGAACGCTGATGCCGCTGCCGCCTCGGTGGGTCCGCCGACTGCTGCTGGCACCCGGCGTGGTGCTGCTCGCCGTCCTGGTCGTGACCACCCTGCCGGTCTGGGCGCTCGGCGCGCTGGTGCTCTCCCCGCTGGTCCCGGGCCGGCTCCGGCCGCTGCGCCTGATCTGGATCGGCTGCGTCTACCTGGTCTGGGACGCGGCGGCGCTGCTCGCCCTCTTCGCCCTCTGGCTGGCCTCGGGCCTCGGGGTGTGGAAGCGGACACCGGCCTTCCAGCGGGCGCACTACGTGCTCGCCGGCCACTTCCTGCGGGTGTTCTTCTGGCAGGCCCGGTGGACGCTGCGGCTGAGCATCGACGTGGTCGGCACCGACCCGGACACGGCGCTGCCCGGCCGGCCCGAGCTGGTGCTCTGCCGGCACGCCGGGCCCGGCGATTCGTTCATCCTGATCCACGCGCTGGTCAACTGGTTCCACCGGGAACCCCGGATCGTGCTCAAGGAGAGCCTCCAGTGGGACCCGGCGATCGACGTGTTGCTCAACCGCCTGCCGAGCCGGTTCATCGCGCCGGCGGCGGACCGGCAGGAGTCGGTGACCGCCCAGATCGGGCACCTCGCCACCGGGCTGGACGACGACGACGCGTTCGTGATCTTTCCGGAGGGTGGCAACTTCACCCCGCGCCGCCGGCTGCGGGCCATCGCCCGGCTCCGCTCCCTCGGCCTGGAGCGGATGGCGCTGCGGGCGGAACGGATGCGGCACGTGCTCGCCCCGCAGCCCGGCGGGCTGCTCGCCGCCCTGGACGCCGCCCCGGACGCCGGCGTGATCTTCGTGGCGCACACCGGTCTGGACCGGATGCTCACCGTCGCCGACGTCTGGCGGGAGCTGCCGATGGACAAGCGGATCGTGATGCGGTTCTGGTCCGTACCGCCCGAGGGGATCCCCGCCGGTAAGCAGGAGCGCATCGACTGGCTCTTCGACTGGTGGGCGCGGATCGACGAGTGGGTCGCAGCCCACCACGACGGCGTCGACGCCGCGTAGGGTGCGCTCGTGGAGCAGATCAGCGTGGTGACGACCGTGGTGGACAGCCGCTCGGTGGCGGACCTGTTGGCGGCCGCCGCGGTCGCCGGCCGGCTCGCCGCCTGCGCGCAGGTGGGCGGCCAGGTGGACAGCACCTACTGGTGGCGGTCCGCGGTGGAGACGAACTCGGAGTGGTCGGTGCTGTTCAAGACCGCGCCGGACCGGGTGACGGCGCTGGTCGACCAGATCCGCGCCAACCACCCGTACGAGGTGCCGGAGATCCTGGTGACCCGGACGGAGAGCGGCAACCCCGACTACTCGGGCTGGGTGCACGAGCAGACCCGTCCCTGAGTACGCGCACTCTGGGTGCGGTGGACCACGGTCACCATGATGGCCGGGTGGACACGATTGGCTACCCCTGCCCGGGGTGCGGCACCCTCGCCGACCTGAGCGTCGGCTGCCGCCGCTGCGGCCGGGCACCCGATCCAGCCGCCGCCGAGGTGATCCGGCTCGGCCGGGAGATCGTCGCGCTCACCGGGCGCGCAGAGCAGGCCCGCCGGGCGTACCTCGAACTGGCCGCAGCGGTGCGCTCGGCGCAGGCCCGCCGGGCGGAGCTGGCGGCCCGGGTGCGGGCGGCGACCCCGGTCGGGATGCCCGGCCCGGCCGGCCCGGTGCCATTTGGGCCCGCCCCCGGTGTTCCGGTCGTCCCCGCCCGGTCCGTGTCGGGTCCGGCGGTGCGGGTCCCCGGCCCGGCGCCGTCCGCGCCGCCCGTCCCGATCGGCGGTGCGGAGACCTCCACCCGGACGGTGCAGGGCCTGCTCTTCGTCCTTGGTGGCCTGCTGCTCGGCACCGCGGCGGTGGTCTTCACTGCGGTCGCCTGGGCCGCCGTGGGGATCGTCGGCCGGGCGCTGATCCTGTGCGCGTTCACCGCGCTCGTCCTGGCCGTGCCGCCGGTGGTGGCCCGGCGCGGGCTGCGCGGCACCGCGGAGACGTTCGCCGCGGTGGGGCTGCTGCTGGTGGTGCTCGACGGGTACGCCGCCTGGTCGGTGGACCTGTTCGGGGTGGCCGGCTGGTCGCAGGCCCGCTACGCCGCGCTGGTCGGGGGGGCCAGCGCGGCGCTGGCGGCCGGCTACGGTCGGCTGACCCGTCTCGCCGTGCCGTGGTTCGCGGCGCTGCTCGTCGTGCAGCCGGTGCTGCCCCTGCTCGCCGCCCCGGCCCGCCCGTCGGGGACCGGGTGGACGCTGGTCTTCCTCGGCGTCGCCGCGCTGAACCTGGCCGTGGTCGCCGCCCTGCGCGGCCGGGGCCCGGCGTCGGCGAGAACGCCGGTCCCGGTGGGCGGGCCGGCTGCGGTGGGAGCACCGCCGCCGGTGGGCGCGACGACGACCGCCGGGGGGTCGGCCGTCGTCGCGGGGCGGGTGCTGTCCTGGCTGGGCCACGGTGTGGCACTGGCCGTGGCGGCGGGGTACGCGCTGGCACCGCTGGCCCTGGGTCGGGCCGTCGGCTCGCCGCTGCTGGCCGGGGCACCGCTGCTGCTGGTGTCGCTCACGCTGCTCGGCGCGGCGCTGGTCGCCGGCGGCCGGGCGTTCCGGGCCGTCGCGGCCGGCGCGGTGGTCCCGGTGCTCGCCCTGGCGCTGCTGCGCCCGGTGGCGGAACTGCGCGCGGGGTGGATGACGGTGGCGACGGCGCTGATCGCGCTCGCGCTGGCCGGCGCGGTCCGGCTGCTGCCCCGCCGGGTCGGGTCCGGCCCGCACCGGGGCGCCCTGGTGGTGGCCGCCGGGTCGGCCCACATCGCCGTGTTCGCCGCCGCCGTCGTCGGCGGGGTCGTGGCGCGTCGGGCGCTGCCACCCTGGCAGGGCGTCGACGCCGGCCCGGACCTGCCGTGGGGGTGGCAGGTCCCGGTCGCGGTGGCAATGTCGGCCGTGGCGCTGGCGGCGCTGCTGCCCCGGGTGCTGTGGCGGGTCATCGGGGCGGTCGCGGTCGCGGTCGGCACGCTCGCCGTCGGGGGCGTCGGGCCGGTGCCGTGGCCGGTGGTTCCGGCCGTCGACCTGGTCGTCGGCGCGGCGCTGCTGTTCCTCGCCGGCGCCCGGGCCCGGCCCTGGTGGGAGGTGCTGACGTCGGCGGTCGCCGGCGCGGTGCTGGTCGGGCACGCACTCCTGATCGGCCTGGCCACCCCGGCGGGGGAGGCGGCGTTGCTCGGCGCGGTCGCATTGCTCGGGGCGGCGGTCGCCGGGCGGGCTCGGGGGGCCACCGGCGTGGGCCGGGGAGTCGCCGGGACGGCCTTGGCCGCCGCGCTGCTGGCCGCTCCCACGGCCGTGACCGTCGCGGTCTTCGCGGCCGGGGCGGCACCCTGGTGGCAGACCCGGGCCGCCCTGGCCGCCGTCGGGCTGCCGCTGGTCGCCCTGCTCGCGGTCCGTCGCCGCTGGCCGGAACTGACCGGGTACGCCTCGACCGCCTTCGCCGTCGGGGCCGTGCTGGGCGGGCTCGCGCCGCTGGTCGTACGTTCCGACGAGCCGGTGGCGCTCTACGCCGCGCTGGCCGTGCTGCTGACGGTGTTCGCCGGGCCGGGTGCCCGCCCGACGGGCGCGCCCCTCGTCACCGGCCTCGGGCTGCTCGTCATCGCGCTTCTCGCCGCGACCCCGGTGATCGTGGTGGCGCTGGTCGCCCCGTACGGCGAGCCCGCTGCGCCCTGGTCCGGCGCGCCGAGCGGCGCAACGCTCTCCGGAGCCACCGCGACCGGCGTGGCCCTGTTGGTGCTCACCCTGGTGGCCGCGCTGGTGGGCCGGACGGTCGGCCCGCAGCCGCCCAATCCCCCGATCCCCTCGGCGACGACGCGACACCCGGCCGACGCTCACGCCGCCGGCGGGCGCCCGCTGCCGGTGGCGGCCGGTCGGGACGGGCCGCAGGCCGCCGGCGGGCACCCGCTGCCGGACCCGCTCGGCGCGTTGCTGGCCGCGCTGCCGTTCGCCGCGGCGGCGCTGCCGGTGCTGCTGGTTGCCGCCGGCGCGCCGTGGCCGGTGGTGCCGGCGTTCCTCCTGTTCATGGGGCTGGCCGCGCTGCTGGCCGCCGCCCTGGCCGCGCCCAGGCGGCTGCTCGTCCCGGTCACCGCTCCGGTGGGGCTGGTGGGCACCGTGTTCGGGCTGATCGGGCTGCTGGCCACCCGCGCCGGTACCCTCACCGGCCTCGGTGCCGTGGTGGTGGTGGCAGTGGTGGTTGCCGTCGCCGGCCGGGTGGGTCAGGTCCGGCTGGGCGGCGCCCTGGTGGCGGTCGGCGCGGCGACCGGGTTCGCGATCACCGCCGCGCTGGCGGCGAGCCTGCCACTGCGCTCGGCCTCGTTCGCCGTGCTGGCCGTGGCGGTGCTGGCCCTGGCCGCCGCAGCCCTGAAGGCCGGGCGTGATCCGGCCCGGGATTCGGCGCTGGACGGCGCCGCCCAGGCCGTCGCCCTGCTCGCGGTGCTGCTGGCCGGCGGGTCGCCCCGGCACGCCGCCGCCGGCTGCGTTCTCTGGGGAGCCGCCGTGGGGTTGCGGCTGCTGCGGCGGGGCGAGTCGACCGGGCGGCGGTGGGCGTTCGCGGTCGTCGCCGGGGGCAGCGAACTCCTCGGCACCTGGCTGCTGCTGAGCGCCGGCGGGGTGATGCTGCTGGAGGCGTACACCCTGCCGGCGGCGGTGCTCGCCCTGGCCGCCGGGGCGGTGGCGTTGCGTACCCGAACGGGCCTGAACAGCTGGCTCGCGCTCGGGCCGGGGCTGGCCGCCGGGCTGCTGCCCGGCCTGGTGTCGGTGTTGTTCGCGCC
Organism: Micromonospora sp. RTGN7; assembly: GCF_033804645.1. Lineage (NCBI taxonomy): Bacteria > Bacillati > Actinomycetota > Actinomycetes > Micromonosporales > Micromonosporaceae > Micromonospora > Micromonospora sp. RTGN7. The sequence goes on from NZ_JAPZLF010000010.1 coordinate 28,649, forward strand.
GGAACCGCAGCCCTGGCGGCGGCTGCTGCTCGGGGCTGGCGCCCTGGTCGCGGTGCTGGCCGGGGCGGGCCGCCGCTGGCAGGCGCCGGTGCTGCTCGGCGGGGCCACCCTGGCCCTGCTCGCGCTGCATGAGTTGGCCCGCAACTGGGACCTGCTGCCCCGCTGGATCTTCCTGGCGGTCGGCGGCCTGGCATTGATCGGCCTGGCCACCACGTACGAGCGGCGTCGGCGCGACCTGGCCCGGCTGCGCGCGGCGGTCGGCCGGATGGGATGAGTGGTGAAGCCAGGGCCGGGGTGGGCGAAGTTTGCCCCGTAAGGGGATTTTCCGGGGTGACTCGCCGTTGCCGATTGCCGCAGACTCGACCCGAGGGCGCGCCGACCGGCGTGACCCGTGAGCCAAGACACGGGGAGCCCTCATGGTGCACACAGCGGCAGTGGACCGACAGACCCAGCGGGGCAGCGACTACGCCCAGCTGTCCCGGCGGATCGGCCAGGCGGCCCTGCTCGACCGGCGGCCCGGCGGGTACGCGGTCCGGATCGGCCTGACCGTGGCCGCCTTCGTCGCCGGCTGGGCGGTGGTGCCGCTGGTCGGCGACTCGTGGTGGCAGCTCGCCGTCGCGGCCGGCCTCGCGGTGGCGACCACCCAGGTGGCGTTCCTCGGCCACGACGCCGGGCACCGGCAGGTGTTCCGCCGCCGTGGGGCCAGTGAGGTGGCCGGGCTGCTCGCCGGCAACCTGGCGGTCGGGCTCAGCTACGGCTGGTGGGTCGACAAGCACAACCGCCACCACGCCAACCCCAACCACGCCGACGAGGACCCGGACGTCGGGGCCGGGGCGCTGGTCTGGACGTACGAGCAGGTTGCTCAGACCCGGGGCTTCGGCCGCTGGCTGGCCCGGCGACAGGCGTGGCTGTTCTTCCCGATGCTGCTGCTGGAGGGGCTGGCCCTGCACGTGTCGAGCGTGCGGGCGCTGATCGGCCGGGGGCCGGACGGCCGGTACGTCACCCCGATGCGGCACCGCGCCGTCGAGGGGCTGCTGCTCGCGTTGCACGCCGTCGGCTACCTCGGCCTGATCTTCGCGGTGCTGCCGCCGGGGAAGGCACTGGCGTTCATCGCCGTCCACCAGGGATTGTGGGGTCTCTACATGGGCTGCGCGTTCGCCCCGAACCACAAGGGCATGCCGATGCCGACGGCCGGCGACAACCTCGACTTCCTGCGCAAGCAGGTGCTCACCGCGCGCAACGTCCGGGGCGGCTGGTTCATCGACGTCGCGCTCGGCGGGCTGAACTACCAGATCGAGCACCACCTGTTCCCGAACATGCCCCGGGGGAACCTGCGCCGGGCCCAGCCGATCGTGCAGGCGTACTGCGCCGAGCGCAGCCTGCCGTACGCGGAGACAGGGCTGTTCGAGTCGTACCGGCAGGCGCTCGCCCACCTGCACGAGGTGGGGCGATCGCTGCGCAGCTGAACGCCGGCCGGACGCCGCCCCGCTCCGTCGCTGGGTCCGTTCCGGTCCGCCCGTCCGTTCCGGTCACCGCCGAGACCGGGGAGGGCGAGCGTCGACGGAGCCCGGTGACCCCTGACGGTAGGGTTCGGGCATGGCAGACGTGCTCACCGCGGAGGCGGTGCGAGACGAGCTGGGCGGGCTGGCGGCCTGGACGGGAACCCCGGCCGGGATCAGCCGCACCGCCGAGCTGGGCAGCTTCCCGGCCGCCATCGCGGTGGTCGACCGGGTCGCCGAGGTGGCCGAGGAGCTTGACCACCACCCCGACATCGACATCCGGTGGCGGACCCTCACCTTCCGCTGCGTCACCCACTCGGCCGGTGGGGTCACCCACCGTGACCTGGAGTTGGCGCGGCGGATCGACGACATCGTCCGGAGTGCCCGATGAGATTCGAGATCAGTAAGGTGCTCGACGCCATCGAGGGGCGGGTCTGCACCGATCCTTCGCTGGCTCGGGCTGTCCTCGACCTGGCCGAGGTGATTCGTTACCAGGACCTCGACAGCGGCCGGCCGGCGAACCTGCTGCGGCTCGGCATGGTGATCGACGCGCTCGCCCGCGAGCTGGAAGAGGACAGCGTCCCGGTCTACGCCATCGTGCACCGGGCGTTGCTCTCCGACGCCGACCTGACGTCCAACGAGCGGATGGTGGTCCGCCGTTGGGCCGATGACGGCCTGGTGGAGGTGCTGGACAACCCGGGCGACCGGATGCTGGAGCTCGCCGACCTGCTCGGGCTGCCGGTGCTCAGTCGGGCCCGCCTGGACGGCCTGCGCAACCGGTTTCCGTGGGTGGCCGATCAGCCCGGTCGGGTGCTGGCCCCGGTGCCCGGCGCGGGCGGGCCGGTGTTCATCGCCCACGTCGGCGGTGGCAACGTGCCGGTCGCCGGCACCCGTTCGGCGACCGGTACGAAGCTGCTCGCCCGGCAGTGGCGCTGCCCCGAGCCGGGCTGCGCCCTGTTCGCCGGCGGCGGGGGCGGCGGGGCGTTCGCCGACCTGCGGGTGGATCGGGCCCCGGCCGGGCAGCCACCGCCCACGCTGCGTAACGGCGTGCCGACCTGCCCGCGGCACAACACCCGGCTCGGCGACGCCGGGCCGCGGCCGCGTACCGAGGTGCTGGCCGTGCGCGTCGGCGGGCTGATCCGCCGCCGATTCGTGCTCACCGAGGGGCAGGCGGTGCTGATCGGGCGCGCGCCGGAGCAGCAGGGCGGAATCACGCTCGGTCAGTGGCTCAACGACGAGGCGCGACGCTGGATCAGCCGCAGCCATGTCCAGTTCGAGCTGCGGGTCGGCGAGGTGATCGTCACGGACGTCAGCACCAATGGGTCGGGCATCCGCCCGTCCGGGTCGATGGCCGAGCCGGACCGGATCCCGCTGAAGCCGCAGCAGTCCCGGGTGCTCGCCGCCAACGACATGGTCGAGCTGTACCCGGGGGTGCAGATCGGCCGCGCCGACGAACTGCCGTCGGGCGCCCCGTTCACCCCCACGTCGGTGATGGCCGAGGCCCCCACCATGGCGATGCGCCTGCCCCGGGTCTGAGCAGGGCCGCCGAGGGCGGGCGAACAACGGCGGGCGCCGGGACCGTGGTCCCGACGCCCGCCGCCGTCGTACGAGAGAATCAGCCAGCCAGCACGGCGGCGAGCTGAGCCACCGCGTGGTCGATCTCCTCGGCGGTGATCACCAGCGGCGGTGCCAGCCGGAGCGTCGAGCCGTGGGTGTCCTTGGCCAGCACGCCCCGCTCCATCAGCCGCTCGCAGGCCTGCCGGCCGGTCATCAGCGCGGGATCGATGTCCAGGCCGGCCCAGAGCCCCCGCCCCCGGACGGCGACCAGCCCCTTGCCGATCAGCCCGCCCAGCCCGGCGTGCAGCCGCTCACCCAGCTCCGCCGAGCGGCGCTGGAACTCGCCGGTGGCCAGCAGCCGGACCACCTCGACCGCCACCGCGCAGGCCAGCGGGTTGCCGCCGAAGGTGGAGCCGTGCTGGCCCGGCTTCAGCACCCCCAGCACGTCGGCGTTCGCGGCGACCGCGGAGACCGGCACGATGCCGCCGCCGAGCGCCTTGCCCAGCAGGTACATGTCCGGCACCACGCCGTCCTGGTCGCAGGCGAAGGTGGCCCCGGTGCGGCCCAGGCCGGACTGAATCTCGTCGGCGACGAAGAGCACGTTCCGCTCGGTGCAGACCGCACGCACGCCCGGCAGATAACCCTCCGGCGGCACCACCACGCCCTGCTCGCCCTGGATCGGCTCCAGCAGCACGGCCACGGTGTTCTCGTCGATCGCTGCGGCCAGCGCGGCCAGGTCGCCGTAGGGAACCACGGTGAAGCCCGGGGTGTACGGCCCGAAGTCGGCGCGGGCATCCTCATCGGTGGAGAAGCTGACGATGGTGGTCGTCCGGCCGTGGAAGTTCCCCTCGGCCACCACGATGTTCGCCTGACCGGCCGGCACGCCCTTGACCTGGTAGCCCCACTTACGGGCCACCTTGATCCCGGTCTCCACCGCCTCCGCGCCGGTGTTCATCGGCAGGACCAGGTCCTTGCCGCACAGCTGCGCCAGCTCCCGGCAGAAGTCGGCGAACTGGTCGTGGACGAACGCCCGGCTGGTGAGGGTCAGCCGGTCGAGCTGCGCGTGCGCCGCGGCGATCAGCTGCGGGTGCCGGTGTCCGAAGTTGAGCGCGGAGTAGCCGGCGAGGCAGTCCAGGTAGCGCCGGCCGTCCACGTCGGTGAGCCAGGCGCCCTCGGCGGAGCTGATCACCACCGGCAGCGGGTGGTAGTTGTGCGCAGTGAAGCGCTCGGCGTCCCGGACCGCGCGCGGCGTCCGCAGCATGTCGTCCACGATCACTTGCTCGCCTTTCCCTGACGGAGCCGCAAGGTGCAGCATTTCGGTCCACCACCGGCCTTGCGCAGCTCGGACAGGTCGACGCCAATGGTTTCGTAGCCCCGGTCGCGCAGCTTCGCGGCCAGGCCGGTGGCCTGCTCGGGCAGCACCACGTGCCGACCGTCGCTGACCGCGTTCAGCCCCAGCACCTCCGCGTCGGCCATGGTGGCGTGGACGGCGTCCGGGAAGAGCCGGCGCAGCACGGCCCGGCTGCCCGGCGAGAACGCCTCCGGCAGGTACGCCACGGTCCGCTCGTCGAGCACGGTGAGCGCGGTGTCCAGGTGGTAGAAGCGCGGGTCGACCAGCTGCATGGTGACCACCGGGTAGCCGAAGACCTCCTGCAGCTGGGCGTGCGCGGCGTGCGCGGTGCGGAACCCGGTGCCGGCCAGCAGGACGTCGCCGGCCAGCAGGACGTCGCCCTCGCCCTCGTTGACGTGCTTCGGGTCGTACATGTCGAAGTCGGCGGCCTCGAACCAGGCCCGGTACGCGGGGGCCTCATCGGCGCGCTGCGGGTCGCGGAACTGCACGGCCATCGCGCGGCCGTCGATCACGGTGCCGCCGTTGGCAGCGAAGACCATGTCGGGCAGGCCGGGCACCGGGGTGATCTCGTCGACCGTGTGGCCCAGCTCGCGGTAGATCCCGCGCAGCCGCTCCCACTGCCGGATCGCCAGGTCGGCGTCGACCGGCCCGGTGGGGTCCATCCACGGATTGATCGCGTAGTCGACGGCGAAGTACGTCGGCCGGCACATCAGAAAGTGCTGGCTGATGGCGTCCATCGTCATTGTCCTGCTCCCAGGGGTCGGACGCGCCCCGGCCACCTTCGGCCCGCGGGGCTGGCGCCGTTGCCCAACCGTATGCGGCCGGTGGCAACGACATCCACCGGTGGAACTTGCGTCCACCGACCGATCATTGCGTATAGCAGGCATACCACGGCGATTCGTTGCGCATCACCGCCCCTTGACGGAACACCCCCACCCTCCCACCCCCACCCCTCGCACCCTCCCGCCCCCACCCCTCCCGCCCCACCCCTCGCACCTTCCCACCCCTCCCACCCCCACCCCTCGCACCTCCCACCCTCCCCGCCTCTCCCACCCCCCACCCTCCCCGCCTCTCCCGCCCCTCCCACGTCGCCCACGTCGCCCTCCCCGCGCCGATCTTGCAGTTTCGGCCCGGGCGAAAGACGCAAAACGGGCATTCTGGGGGCCCGAAGTGCAAGATCGCGAGGGCGAGGGCGGCGAGGGCGAGGGCGGGGGCGAGGGCGGCGAGGGCGAGGGCGGGGGCGAGGGCGGCGGGGGCGAGGGCGGGGGGCGGAGGGGCGGAGGGGTGCGGAGGGGGAGGGGTGGGGGTGGACGTGCTTCGGGGGGCGGCGAATCGCCGCCCCCCGAAAGAGGATGTGCCCGGCTGGTGAACCACCAGACTGGTCGGGCTGGGCCGGCGAACCGCCGGCGGGGACCAAGGTGCCCGTCAGAAGCGGTCGACAAACTGTGAGTCGAGCCACTCGCGGAGCCGCTGCACCCAGTCGCCGTCGGTGGTGGGCCAGTCGAACTGCCCGGTCATCGCCAGCACGCCGAGCACCACAGCCGCGATACCGAAGGTCATGCCGAAGAGTGCGTCGGTCTTGCCTGCGATGTGCCGGCGGCGGGTGGCGAGCAGGCCGAACACGGAGAACACCGCTCCCAGCGCGCCGACCGCGATGCCGTACCCGGCGAGGGTGCCGGTCAGCACCGCGAGCGCCCCGGCCACCCCGACGATCAGGCCGAGGGTGGCGAGCAGGCTCGCTCGTGGCTTCGGCCCGGCTACCACCGGCTCCGGCTCCGGCCGGGTTTCGCCGTCGCCGTCGGTCCGGTCCGTCGGCAGCGGTCGATCCGTGGTGCGGTCCCGGTCACTCGGCAGGGGGCGCTCGGCGGTCCGGTCCGTCGGCTGCCCGAGCGTGGGGTCCGCCGGCAGCGGTCGATCAGTGGTGTGGTCCCGTTCGGTGCTGCGCGCCGGGGCGGGAGCACCGGTCGTGGTGGTGGGGGTGACCGGGGTGGGCCGCAGCTCCCTCTTCGGGGAGCGGGCGGTGGCTGCGCGGGCGGTGGCTGCGCGGGCGAGCGCCTCCCGCTCGGCCATGTTTCGCTCCGGGTCCGCGGCCCGCTCGTTGTCGGTGGCGGTCGCGCTGCTGCGGTACGTCGTCTGCTCCGCGTCGCGGTCGGTGACCACGGGCTGCCCATCCGGGCGGCTGCCGGCGTCCGGCGCGGCGGTCCCGTCGCGCTCGTCGACGCGGCCGTCGCCGTTGCTGTCGTACGTCGCCGCCGGCTCGTTCCGCCGCGACAACAGTGAAGGAATCTTCACCTCATCACCTCCTGGTAAATGCGTGGAGGCCTCGGAAGCGCCGGGCGGTAACCACGCGGTACACCACCCCAGGTACCCATCCGCAGTCTCGCCGACACTCCCGTCACCCGTCACGCGCGATTGATCGGCCGCCGTCGGGAGCTACGGTTGCGGGCGTGCCAGAGGGACATAGCATTCACCGTCTCGCCGCCCGCCACGCCGAGCTGTTCGCCGGCGAGAAGGTGCAGGCCGCCAGCCCGCAGGGCCGCTTCGCCGAGGGCGCCGCCCTGCTCTCCGGGACCGTCCTGGACGACACCGAGGCGTACGGCAAGCACCTGCTGCACCACTACGCGCACGAGCTGACCCTGCACGTGCACCTGGGCCTGTACGGGAAGTTCGCCGACGGGCCGGGCGATCCACCTCCGCCGGTGGGGCAGGTGCGGCTGCGGCTGACCAGCGACGGCTCCGGGTCGCGGCGCGGCGGCAGACGCGCTGAGCTGGAGCCGTCGGACGACGGGCGCTGGCTGGACCTGCGCGGCCCCACCGCCTGCGAGCTGCTCACCCCGCCGGAGGTGGCGGCGCTGCGCGCCCGGCTCGGCCCCGATCCGCTGCGTGCCGACGCCGACCCGGCCCGCGCGTACACCCGGATCTCCCGCAGCCCGACCCCGCTCGCGGCGCTGCTGCTCGACCAGTCGGTGGTGGCCGGCACGGGGTTGATCTTCGTCACGGAGGCGCTGTTCCGGGCCGGCCTGCCGCCGCTGCTGCCCGGCCGGGAGCTCACCCCGGCGCTCTGGGGGGCGCTCTGGGCGGACCTGGTGGGCCTGATGACCCTCGCCGTCGAGGTGGGCCGGATCGACACCGTCCGGGACGCCCACCTGCCGGAGGCGACCGGCCGGGCACCCCGGGTGGACCGGCACGGCGGCGAGGTGTACGTCTACCGCCGCCCCGGCCAGCCCTGCCACGTCTGCGGCGCCGAGGTGCGTCGGGGCGTGCTGGCCGGCCGTAACCTCTACTGGTGCCCCACCTGCCAGGGCTGACCGGCGCGGGTCCGCGAGTCAGCCCAGGGTGGCGAGCCGGCGGGCCGTCTCGATCTGGTGGGCGAACACCGTGTCCTCGGCGATGCTCCAGGCCAGGGTCTGCCCGATCGCCCAGCCCAGAACCCGTTCCCGGTCCAGGCCCAGCTCGGCGGTGAGCCGGTCCAGCCGGTACCGCATCGCCGTCGGCGAGTGTCCCAGTTCCTGACCGCGGACGATCGCCACCACGCCGAACTCGCGCTCGCCGACCAGCGGTTTCGGGTCGATCACCAGCCACGGCTCGCGGGTTGCCCGTAGCACGTTGCCGGCGTGCAGGTCCTGGTTGACCAGTACCTGCTCGCCCTGCGTCCCGACCAGTTCGGCGAGCCGGCCCAACGCGGTGTCCAGCAGCCGCCGCTCGTACGGCCGGCCGGCCCGCTCCCAGGAAACCGGCATCCGCTCCAGCCAGCCCGCCGCCTCCTCGGCCAGCGGGGTGAACGGTGCGCCGGCCGGCAGCCAGAGCCGGGGCAGCAGCGCGGCGATCACGTCCAGCGCTTCCTCCGTAGGCGCGGCGTGCAGCGGCGTGCCCGGGTCGCAGCGCTCCACCAGTAGGGCCCGCCGGTCCGGGTCGTGCGCGAGCAGCCGGGCCGCCCCGTCGCCCGCCCAGTGCGCCAGCGCCGTGGCCTCGTACTCGCTGTCGGCGTCCGGGTACTGGAGCTTGAGCACCGCGCGGGTGCCGTCGGGCAGCTCCGCCGGCAGCGCCAGCGAGGCGAACGCGTGCGGGAACGGCCGTCCCAGCCGCAGCCCCCACGCCTCGACGCACCCGGCCAGCCGGCCGGGCAGCGCCGCCAGCCACTCCCGGCCGGTGGGCACCCGCCGCACCCAGCCCAGCCCGTCGGGGATCTCCACCGTCGTCTCCATCGGACCATCCTGGCCCCAGCCGCTGGGCCGGACGGTGTGGGCCCCGACGCGTCGTCCCCCGGTATCCCCACCGCACCACCACGCCAGCGATCTGACCATCTCGCGCACCCGGAACCGGGTTTCGGGTGCAGCTGTTGTCGCTGGGGCGACAAGAAGTGCACCCGGAGCCGACGGGGTCAGCGGGCCAGCGCGTCGACGGCCTTGCGAGCGGCGATCAGCACCGGGTCCCAGACCGGCGCGTACGGCGGGGCGTAGCCGAGGTCGAGGGAGGTCATCTCGTCCACCGTCATGCCGTTCCAGAGCGCCACGGCCAGGGTGTCGATCCGCTTCGCGGCCTCCGACCAGCCGACGATCTGCGCCCCGAGCAGCCGCCCGCCGGGGCGCTCGGCGATGAGTTTCACCGTCATCGGCCGCGCCCCCGGGTAGTAGCCGGCCCGGTTCGTCGACTCGGCGACCACCGAGACGAACTCGAAGCCGGCGGCTGCGGCGTCGCGTTCGCGCAGGCCGGTGCGCCCCACCTCCAGCTCGCAGACCTTCGTCACGGCCGTGCCGATCACCCCGGGGAAGGTCGCGTACCCGCCGCCGAGGTTGATCCCGGCGACCCGGCCCTGCTTGTTGGCGTGGGTGCCCAGCGGCACGTGCACCGGCTGCCCGCTGACCCGATGCAGGGTCTCCACGCAGTCGCCGGCTGCCCACACCCCCGGCACCCCGACCACCCGCATCCGCCGGTCCACCCGGATCCCACCGGAGGGGCCGATCGGCAGGCCGGCTGCCTCCGCGAGGGCGGTGTTGGGGCGTACCCCCAGGCCCAGGACCACGACGTCGGCGGGCACCGGCCCGTCGGTGGTGACCACCGCGGACACCCGGCCGCCGCGCTGGTCGATGCCGGTGACCGTGACGCCGGTACGGATGTCGATGCCGAGGCCACGCATCGCCTCGGCGACCAGCGCGGCCATGTCGGGGTCGACGGTCGCCATCGGCTGGTCGGCCTGCTCGACCAGGGTGACCGAGAGCCCGCGTTGGACCAGCGCCTCGGCCATCTCCACCCCGATGTAGCCGCCGCCCACCACCACCGCGTGGTGGGGCGTCGGGTCGGCGTCGAGCCAGTCGCGCAGCGCCGCACCGTCGTCGAGCGTCTGCACACCGAAGACGCCGCGCACGTCCGGGTCGGCCCAGTCGGGCATCTTCGGCACCGCTCCGATGGCGTACATCAGGTCGTCGAAGCGCTCGCGGACCTCGCCGCCGCCCTCCAGGTCGCGGGCGACGACCTCGCGGCGCTCCAGGTCGATCGCGGTGACCTCGTGCCGCAGCCGGACGTCGATGTCGAAGTCGTCCCGGAAGGCCGCCGGGGTGCGGGCGATGAGCTGGTCCCGTTCCGGGACCACCCCGCTGATCCAGTACGGGATGCCGCACGCCGAGTACGACGTGAAGTGCCCCCGCTCGAACGCGATGATCTCCAGGTCCGCGCGGTCGCGGCGGCGTCGCGCCTGGGAGGCCGCCGCCATGCCTGCGGCGTCTCCGCCGATGACGATCAATCGTTGCGCCACGCCGGTCATCCTGCCATCCCGCGCCTGTCGGCGGGCCCGTCCGGCCGGGACGCCCGCGCGGCTGCGGGGGGCTCAGCCACGGGTCTGCCGCGCCACGTCGTGCACCACGTCCACCAGGTTCCCGGTACGCGCGAAGACCGCCCGCTGCCGGGCCGCCCCGGTGCCGTGCCGGCGCAGCCCGCCCAGCAGGTCGGTCACCTCGGCCAGGTCACCGTGCCGCTCCAGCTCCGGCCGGAGCCGTTCGACGAGCCGGTCCAGCAGCTCCCACGCGGGGCGCAACTCGCCGTCGGTGAGGTCCACGGCGTCGCCCTCCAGCCCGTCGTGGGCGGCCCGCCAGTGCGCGGCGACCAGCAGGTGGTGGTCGGTGCGCACGGGCGGGCGGCCCTCGACGATGTCGGTCATGGCGGTGGCCACCAGGGCCCGGACCAGGGCGGCGATCAGCACCGCGTCGTCGACCGACGGGCAGACGTCGCCGATGCGCAGCTCCACCGTCGGGTACTTCGCCGACAGCCGGGCGTACCAGTAGAGCATCCCCTCGTCGAGCATCACGCCGCTGGCGATGAGCTGTCGGATCAGCCGCTCGTAGTGCTCGTGCGACTCCAGGAACGGCGTCGGCGCCACCGACGGCCAGCGCTCCCACTCCACGGAGCGCCAGCTCGCGTAGCCGGTGTCCTCACCCGCCGAGAAGGGGGAGTTCACGGTCGCCGCGTGCAGGATGGGCAGCCAGGGCCGGACGTGGTTGAGCACCTGCACCCCGGTCTCGGGGTCCGGCACCCCGACGTGCACGTGCATCCCGTTGTTGCCGGGGCCGGGCACCAGCAGCCGGAACCGCTCGATCATCCGGTCGAAGCGGGGCTTGTCGACCACCGGCGGCACCGGGCCGTCGACCGGGCCGGTGCCGATGGCCAGCACCCGTACGCCGGCGGCCTCGGCGGCCTCGGAGAGCGCCCGGCGCAGCATCCCGAGGGAGTGCCGGATCGACGACAACTCCAGCCCGGGCGGGCTGCCGATCTCGATCTGGCTGGTCTGGAACTCGCGCTCCACCTGCCCGCGCAGCTCGGCCGGCACCTGCTCCATCACCAGGTCCACGGCCGGCACGGCGGTTCCGGTGTGCGGGTCGACGAGGAGGAACTCCTCCTCGACGCCCACGGTGAGCAGGTCGGTGCCGCTCGGGGTCGCGCCTCGTTCCCGCTGCGCCACTGGACCACTCATCGTTGTCACCGTCCGTTCCGTACCGGTCGTGGCGTTGTGCCACGATGTCTTCCGGCCATTACCCCCAGTGTCGGGCCGGGGAAACTCCACCGCCCGCGTGTCGCCGTCAGCCGCGCCGTTCGGATTCGCTCGCGCCGCGCGGCGGCCGCCGGCACCGTCGCCGGCACGCCGACCGAGGGGCCGGGGGCGGCCACCCTGGGCCGGGCTGATCCCGCTGCTGCCGTACCTGACTGTGGCGGTGGCGGTGGTGGTGCCGCTGGCGGCGGTGCTCTACCTGGTGACCACCACCGCGTGGACCGTGCTGGAGCAGGCGGTGCTGCGCCGCCCGCAGGAGAGCGCACCCGTCGACGTGCGGTGACCGATCACTGAAGGGGTGGAAGGGGCCCTGCCCGTGGGCTACGGCGACGGGCGGGGCCCCTGTTCGCGGGCCCGTCGCGAGTCGTTTCCGTTCATCCCCTGGACAGAAACAGTTAACAGTCCTAATAATAATGGCCAACGTTGATGTCTATGGATGCCCGTCCGGGTGTGGAGGGTTGCATGAAGCGTTCCCGATCCCTTGTCCTGGCACTGGTGACGGCGCTGGCCGCGACCGTCGGGGTGGCCTGGGCGGCCCTGCCGGCGTTCGCCGCCGGGGCCACCGCCAACTTCGTGAAGACCGCCGACTGGGGGACCGGCTGGGAGGGGAAGTACACGATCACCAACGGCGGCGCGACCGCCCTCTCCGGCTGGACCGTCGTCTTCGACCTGCCGGCCGGCACCTCCCTCGGCAGCTACTGGGACGCGTTGCTCACCTCGTCCGGCCAGCGGCACACCTTCACCAACCGGTCCTGGAACGGCAGCGTCGCACCGGGCGCGTCCGTGTCGTTCGGCTTCCTGGCCACCGGCTCCGGCAGCCCCACCAACTGCCAGCTCAACGGGGCACCCTGCGGCGGCGGCCCCACCCCGACCACCGCACCGCCGACCACCGCACCTCCGACGACCCCGCCTCCGACGACCCCGCCTCCGACGACCCCGCCTCCGACGACCCCGCCTCCGACGACCCCGCCCACCGGCGGTCTGCCGAAGCACCTGCTCACCGGCTACTGGCACAACTTCGACAACCCGGCCGTCGAGCTGCGGCTGCGTGACGTCCCCGCCGAATACGACCTGGTCGCGGTCGCCTTCGCCGAGGCCACCAGCACCCCCGGTGCAGTCACCTTCGCCGTCGACCCCGGCCTGTCCGCCTCCCTCGGCGGCTACACCGACGCCGACTTCACCGCCGACGTGCGGACGCTGCACTCGCGCGGCAAGAAGGTCATCCTCTCCGTCGGCGGCGAGACCGGCCGGGTCGCCGTCAACAGCTCCGCCTCGGCCACCGCGTTCGCCGACACCACGTACGCGCTGATCCAGCGGTACGGCTTCGACGGCGTCGACATCGACCTGGAGAATGGCCTCAACCCGACGTACATGGCCCAGGCGCTGCGCGCCCTACGAGCCAAGGTCGGGGCCAACCTGATCATCGCGATGGCCCCGCAGACCATCGACATGCAGTCCCCGACCGGCGGCTACTTCAAGCTCGCCCTGGACATCCGGGACATCCTCACCGTGGTCAACACCCAGTTCTACAACTCCGGGGCGATGCTCGGCTGCGACCAGAACGCCGCGTACGGCCAGGGCACTGTGAACTTCATCGTCGCGCTCGCCTGCATCCAGTTGGAGGCCGGCCTGCGCCCCGACCAGGTCGGGCTCGGCCTGCCGGCCGGCCCCGGCGCGGCCGGCGGCGGCATCGTCGCCCCGAGCGTCGTCAACGCCGCCCTCGACTGCCTGGCGAAGGGCACCAACTGCGGCAGCTTCCGCCCGCCGCGCACCTACCCGGGCATCCGGGGCGCGATGACCTGGTCGATCAACTGGGACGTCAGCAACGGCAACGGCTTCGCCCGCACCGTCAAGCCCCACCTATCCACCCTGCCCTGACCTGCCCCGTCCTGCCCCGTCCGCACCGCCCTGCCCCGTCCGCACCGCCCTGCGCCACCGTCGGCCCCCTGCCCCCTCGGGCGGGCCGGCGGCCACCCGCCCCCACCCCCTCGGGCGGGAAACCCCCACCACACCGGTCCCTGGAGGCCTCCGTGAAACTCCGCTCCCCCCGCGTGGCGATGTTCGCCGCCGCGCTCGCCGCTGCCGTCGTCGCGGCCACAGTCGTAGCCCCGCCGCCCGCATCGGCGGCGACCGCAGCCTTCGTCCGCACCTCGAGCTGGAGCAGCGGGTACGAGGCCAAGTTCACCGTCACCAACAACACCTCGGCCAGCATCGGCTCCTGGAACGTCCAGTTCGACCTGCCCTCCGGCAGCACGCTCGGTGCCTTCTGGGACGCCGCGATGACCACCTCCGGTCAACACGTCACCGCGCTCAACATGTCCTGGAACGGCGCCCTCGCCCCGGGCGCCACCACCTCGTTCGGGTTCGTCGTCGCCGGCACCGGTGACCCGACCAACTGCACCGTCAACGGAGGCTCCTGCACCGGCGGCGGCAACCCCTCCGGCCCGGCCACCCCGGGCGGACTGCGGGTCACCGGCACCACCGCGTCGGCGATCTCGCTGGCCTGGAACGCCGTCGGCGGCACGGTCACCGGCTACCGGGTGTACGAGGGCGGCACCGTGAAGGCCACCGTCACCGGCACCTCGACGACGGTCTCCGGGCTGGCCGCCTGCTCCGGGCACAGCTACACCGTGGCGGCGTACAACTCCTCCGGCGAGTCGGCGAAGTCACCCGCCGTCTCCGCCACCACCACCGGCTGCTCCGGTGGGAACGCCCCGATGGCCGCCGCGCCGTACCTCTACCCGGGCTGGGGTGACCCGCCCGCGCCGTCGACGGTGATGGGTGCGACCGGGATCAAGTGGTTCACCATCGCGTTCGTCCTCTCCGGCGGCGGCTGCACCCCGGCCTGGGACGGCAGCGGCCCGCTCACCGGCGGCGCGCACGCCAACACCATCGCCGCGATCCGGGCCGCCGGCGGCGACATCATCCCGTCCTTCGGTGGGTGGAGCGGCAACAAGCTCGGCCCGAACTGCTCCTCGGCCAGCGCGCTGGCCGGCGCGTACCAGCAGGTGATCAACGCGTACGGGCTGAAGGCGATCGACATCGACATCGAGAACAGCGACGAGTTCGAGAACGAGGTGGTGCAGGACCGCATCCTCGGCGCGCTGAAGATCGTCAAGCAGAACAACCCGGGGATCAAGACCATCGTCACCTTCGGCACCTCGACCACCGGGCCGTCGTACTACGGCATCCGGCTGATCAACCAGGCCGCCGCGCTCGGGGCGAACATCGACACGTTCACGATCATGCCGTTCGACTTCGGCGGCGGCGCGAACATGTACCAGAGCACCGTCAATGCCTCCGAGGGGCTGAAGACCGCGCTGAAGAACGCCTTCGGCTGGTCCGACGCCGCGGCGTACACGCACATGGGCATCTCCGGCATGAACGGCCTCTCCGACCAGCAGGAGCTGACCACCGCGGCGACCTGGACGCAGATCCGCGACTGGGCGAAGGCCCGTGGCCTGTCCCGGTTCACCTTCTGGGCCGTCAACCGCGACCGGCCGTGCCCCGGTGGGGGAGTGGTGTCGAACTGCTCCGGCATCGCCCAGAACACCTGGGAGTTCACCAGCATCACCGCCCAGTACAGCTGAGCGGGACCGCGCGCGGTCAGCGACCGGCGGTCACGGACTGTCGGTCGCGCCGCGCGCGGCGGCGGCGGCGTACCTTCTTCACCACCCAGCTCACGATCATGAGCCCGAAGATCGCGAAGATCGCGTAGTTGAACCAGTTGCTGTACCGGTCGACCTCCTGCCAGCGCGACCCGAGCGCGAAGCCGGCGCCGACGATCAGCGTGTTCCACACCCCGCTGCCCAGCGTGGTCAGCAGGATGAACTCACCCAGCGGCATCCGGTTCGCCCCGGCGGGGACCGAGACCAGGCTGCGGACCACGGGCACCACGCGGCCGATCAGCACGGCCCACCGGCCGTGCCGCTCGAACCAGCGGTCGGCCTTCTCCAGGTCGTCCCGTTCGACCAGGGGAATGTGGTCCAGCCACCGCTTCAGCCGTTCCTCGCCGAGGGCCGCGCCCAGCCAGTAGAGCACCAGCGCGCCGACCAGCGAGCCGACGGTAGCGGCGGCCACGATCAGCACCACGTTGAACCGGCCCTGGGAGGAGAGGTAGCCGGCCATGGCCAGCACGACCTCGCTCGGGATCGGCGGGATGATGCTCTCCAGCGCCACCAGGGCGGCCACCCCGACGGAGCCCAGCGTGTCGATGACGCTGGCCACCCACCCGGTCAGGCCGGTGAACTGCGACGGGTCGACGTTCTGGGCCTCAGCCATTGGGGTCCTTCCTCGAATAGCCGACGGGGGATCGGAAGGTGGTACCCCCATCCGACGTGCTCACACCTGCCGGCGACCCCTCCGGGCCCGACACGGGCGGCGCTCGCGTTTGGCGGCGGGCGGAATCGGAGAAGGAATGCCGGCATGGGTGACAGGTGGTATTCCGAGGCCGTTGTGTACTGCCTCGACATCGACACGTACGCGGACTCCGACGGTGACGGTGTCGGCGACATCCGCGGCCTGATCGGCCGGCTCGACTATCTGGCCCGGCTCGGGGTGACCTGCCTGTGGCTGCACCCCATCCACCCGTCGCCGAACAAGGACGACGGCTACGACGTCACCGACTTCTACAACGTGGACCCGCGCTTCGGCACCCTCGGCGACTTCGCGGAGCTGCTGCACCAGGCGCAGAACCGGGGCATCCGGGTGATCATCGACCTGGTGGTCAACCACACCTCGGACCAGCACCCCTGGTTCCAGTCCGCCCGCTCCTCGCCCGACTCGCCGTACCGGGACTGGTTCGTCTGGGCCGACCACGAGCCCGACGACCGGCACCAGGGCATGGTCTTCCCGGGCGAGCAGAAGGAGACGTGGAGCTACGACCGGACCGCCAAGGCCTGGTACTACCACCGGTTCTACAAGTACCAACCCGACCTGAACTTCAACAACCCCGAGGTCCGCGCCGAGGTCAAGAAGATCGTCTCGTTCTGGCTCCAGCTCGGCGTCTCCGGGTTCCGGATGGACGCGGTGCCGTTCATCATCGAGCTGACCGAGCCGGGCAACCCGAACTCGCCGAAGGACTTCGAGTACCTCACCGAGCTGCGCCAGCACGTGCAGTGGCGGCGCGGTGACGCCATCCTGCTCGCCGAGGCCAACGTGGAGCCCGACCAACTCCCCGCCTTCTTCGGCGACGGCAGCGGCTCCGGCAACCGCATCCACATGCTCTTCGACTTCATGCTCAACGGCCGGCTCGTGCTCGCCCTGGCCCGCCAGAACCCGGAGCCGGTGATCGAGGCGCTGCGGGACACCCCGGTCCTGCCCACCGGCGGGCAGTGGGCCACCTTCCTGCGCAACCACGACGAGATCGACCTCTCCCGGCTCACCACCGAGCAGCGCAACCAGGTGTACGCCGAGTTCGGCCCCGACGAGAACATGCGCATCTACGACCGGGGCATCCGCCGCCGGCTCGCCCCGATGCTCGGCAACGACCGGCGGCGCGTCGAACTGGCGTACGCGCTCCAGTTCTCGCTGCGCGGCACGCCGGTGCTGCGCTACGGCGAGGAGATCGGCATGGGTGAGGACCTGTCGCTGGCCGGACGGGAGGCGATCCGTACCCCGATGCAGTGGTCGTACAAGCCGAACGCCGGCTTCTCCACGGCCGACCCGGAGAAGCTGATCCGCCCGGTGATCGACAAGGGCGACTTCTCGTACGAGAAGGTCAACGTCTCCGCCCAGCGCGGCGACCACAAGTCGCTGCTGTCCTGGTTCGAGCGGATGATCCGGACGCTGCGTGAGGCCCCGGAGATCGGCTCCGGCTCCACCACCCACATCGACGTGCCGATGCCGCCCGGGGTGCTCGCCCACCGCGCCGACGGCGCGACCGGGACGATGGTCTTCCTGCACAACCTCGGCACCGACGACGTCGAGGTCGACCTCGGCACGCTCGCCGGCGAGGCGGACCTGCCGACGGACATCCTCGCCGACCGCACCTACGACGAGGTGGGCAAGCTCGACTCGCTCAAGCTCGCCGGATACGGCTACCGCTGGATCCGCCTCTGTCGCGGGGCCGCCTACTGACCCCGGCGGTCGGCTAGGCTCCGATGGTCGCCGTAAGTTACTGGGAGGTAGGCATGTCTGAGGAGCAGCGGGTCGCGATCGTCACCGGGGCCGCGCGGGGGATCGGGGCGGCCACCGCCCGCCGGCTCGCCGCCGACGGCCTGGCGGTCGCCGTGGTCGACATCGAGGAGTCGGCCACCAAGGACACCGTGGACGCGATCGTCGCGGCCGGGGGCCGGGGAATCGGCGTCGGCGCGGACGTGGCCGACCGGGCCCAGGTCGAGGCCGCCGTGGAGCGGGTCGCCGCCGAGCTGGGCGGGCCCACCGTGCTGGTCAACAACGCCGGGGTGCTCCGGGACAACCTGCTGTTCAAGATGACCGACGCCGACTGGGACACGGTCATGGGCGTGCACCTGCGTGGCGCGTTCCTGTTCAGCCAGGCCACCCAGAAGCACATGGTCGATCGGAAGTGGGGCCGGATCGTCAACCTCTCCAGCACCTCCGCGCTGGGCAACCGGGGCCAGGCCAACTACTCGGCCGCGAAGGCGGGTATGCAGGGCTTCACCAAGACCCTCGCCATCGAGCTGGGCCCGTTCGGGGTGACTGTCAACGCCGTCGCGCCCGGCTTCATCGTCACCGACATGACCGCCGCGACCGCCGCCCGGATGAAGGTGGACTTCGAGGCCCTGCAGAAGCACGCCGAGTCGGAGATCCCGGTTCGCCGGGTCGGCCGCCCCGAGGACGTCGCCCACACCATCGCGTTCCTGACCAGCGAGGGCGCCTCGTTCGTCTCCGGCCAGGTCATCTACGTAGCCGGCGGCCCCAAGTCCTAACCCCCACCCCCACCTTCCACCCCACCCACCCCACGAGCGACCGCACATTCACGGAAAGAGTGGCCATTCCGCGTCCCATGGCCACTCTTTCCGTGAATGTGTCGGGGTGGGTGGGGGTCAGGGGTGGGGGTGGCGGGTGCGCCAGAGCCAGAGCAGGCCGAGCACCGGGAGCACCAGGGGGATGTAGCCGTAGCCGCTGCCGAACTGCGACCACACCGTCTCGTCCGGGAACAGTTCGGCGTCGACCAGGCTGAGGACGCCGACGCCGAGCACCCCGACCAGCTCCACCGAGCAGCAGGCCAGCGCGATTCGTCGCCCCGCCTGACCGGCCCGGGCCAGCCCCACGGCGGCCACGATGTAGATCAGCGCGGCCAGCGCCGAGAGCAGGTACGCCACCGGTGCCTCGTCGAACTTCGTGGCAAGCTGCAACCCGGCCCGGGAGGTCGCGGCGATCGCGAAGATCAGGTACACCGCGATCAGCAGCCGGCCCGGCCCACTGTTCGTGACCCGCCCGGGGGTCTCCGTCTCAACCACCGAGCACCTCCCAGGTCTGCTGAAGCCGGACCACCACGACCGGGGTCACCAGGCAGACCGCGCAGATGATCGCCGACCCCCACCGGGTCGGCTCCATCCGGGCCAGCACCCAGGCCAGCGGCGGCAGACAGACCAGCGTCACCAGGTAGCCGAAGAACGCGCCGGGTTCGTCCGGCCGCTCGCCGCCGCCGAGGGCGACCAGCGCCACCACCGTGAGCGCGAGCAGGCCCAGCTCGAGCACGGCCAGGCCGGCGAGCTGCACACGGTCCGGCGGCCGGTTGCGCACCGCCGCCGCCAGCGCCCATGCCGCGAGTACGAGCGACAGCACGATCGTCGCCGTCGCGAGGGTCCCGTCCACCGGCGAGCCGGCGGCGGCCACGCTGGTCATCGACGGCACCGGAGTCGGAGTCTCGATCACCGGAACAGCCTACTAACCCCCGTAGTACTCGTCCCCGCCCCGCCCCGCCGTCCGCCCCGTCGTTCGTCGTCCGCCCCGTCGTCCGTCGTTCGTCGTCCGCCCCGCCGTCCGTCGTGCTGTTCGTCGTCCGTCGGGCCGGCGGATGTAGGTTCGCAGCCCTGGTCGGCGGCCTCGGTCAGCCGGGCGTCGGCCCACAGCCTCGGGCGGCCCGTTGCGGGCCCGCTGCCCGCACGGGACGGGCGAGGCGACTAGCGTGGATCACGGCCACCGGAATTTGCCGTGGCCGGCGACGACACCGGGAGTTCACGTGCTGCGGTTCGGCTTGTTCGGCACCGGCCACTGGGCGGCGGAGACCCACGCGGCGGCGATCGGCGCGCATTCCCGCGCCGAACTGGTCGGGGTCTGGGGCCGCAACCCCGACCGGGCGGCCGAGTTGGCGCGGCGGCACGGAGTGCCCGCCTTCACCGAGGTCGACGCGCTGATCGATGCCTGCGACGCGGTCGCCGTGGCGCTGCCTCCGGACGTGCAGTCCGACATCGCCGTCCGGGCCGCGTCGGCCGGCCGGCACCTACTGCTGGACAAGCCGCTGGCGCTCAACCTTGCCGACGCCGACCGGGTGGTCGCCGCCGCCGGGCAGTCCGGCGTCGCCTCCGTGGTCTTCTTCACACAGCGGTTCCACCCGAACGTGACCGGCTTCCTCGCCGCGACCGCCGCGGCCGGGGGCTGGCAGCACGCCCGCGCGACGATGTTCACGTCCATCTTCCAGCCCGGCAACCCGTACGGCGGGTCGCAGTGGCGGCGGGACCGGGGCGCGCTGTGGGACATCGGCCCGCACGCCCTGTCGATCATCCTGCCGGTGCTCGGCCGGGTGAGCCGGGTCGCGGCCGCCGACGGCCCGAGCGGCCTGATCCACCTGCTGCTCACCCACGACGGCGGGGCGACCAGCGTCGTGTCGCTCACCCTCGACGCCCCGCCCGGGGCCGCCACCCGCGACTTCGTCTTCTTCGGGGAGAACGGCGTCACGGAGGTCCCGCCCGGGGACGGCAACGCGCAGAGCGCGTTCTCCACCGCGATCGACCAGCTCATCGAGGAGATCGACGCCGGCATCCGGGACCACCGTTGCGACGTCCGGTTCGGCCGGGAGGTGGTGGCCGTCCTCGACGCCGCCGAGACCGCCCGTGCCGAGGGCCGCACCGTCACCCTCCCGGGCTGACCGACGAATCCAACGCCCCCGACTGCCGGTCGGCTGCGTCGCTCTTCGGTTTGCCGGGCGGTCGGGACGGCGATCCGGGTGCCGGATTAATTCGATCGCCGGGGGAGTCC
Organism: Micromonospora sp. RTGN7; assembly: GCF_033804645.1. Taxonomy (NCBI): domain Bacteria; kingdom Bacillati; phylum Actinomycetota; class Actinomycetes; order Micromonosporales; family Micromonosporaceae; genus Micromonospora; species Micromonospora sp. RTGN7. Next base: position 49,260 of record NZ_JAPZLF010000010.1, read on the forward strand.
GTTTCGGTTACCTTCGCGCCATGTTTACGAACGCCCTGATCGACGTGGTCGGTACGCCGGCCGCGTGGGCCCCGCTTCTGGTGGCCCGCCCGCGAGTCCGGCGTCCGGCCCCGGCCGGCCGGGACGCGACCCGCGCCTGATCGCCTCCGTCGATCCGACCCGCCTCCGGTGCGGCACAGCCGCGCCGTGATGTGATCGAGCCCGACCCGACCCGCCCCACCCGCGGCCCAGCCGCTGAGGGCACCTGCGGTCGGGCGGTGACCGCTGTTCGCGTACCTCCGTGCCGAGGGCCGTCCGAGTCCCCTTCCACTCGGACAGGCCCGCTCGCCGGCTGCCCGCCGGCCGCCTGTCCGTGCCCGTCGCCGCCCGGCGACAGACAGGACGACGACCCATGGCGCCCCGCCGTACCCGTGCCACCGAACGCGACCGGTCCCGTCGCGTGCTGTCCCAGAATTTCCTCGCCGACCCGGCCGCCGTCGCGCGGATCGTCGGGGCGGCCCGACCTGATCGCGACGACCTGCTGCTGGAGGTGGGCGCCGGCCAGGGCCGGCTGACCCGCGCGCTGGCCGCCCGGTGCGGCCGGCTCGTCGCGTACGAGATCGATCCCGTCGCCGCCGCGGAGCTGGCGGTGACCTGCGCCAACCTGCCCGGGGTGACCCTGCGGCGGGCCGACTTTCTGGCGGCGACCCCACCGGCGGAACCGTTCGCCGTGGTCGGCAACATCCCGTGGTCGCTGACCGCCGCCGTGGTCCGCTGGTGCCTCGCCGCCGACGGGCTGCGCTCGGCCACCCTGCTGACCCAGCTCCAGTACGCCCGCAAGCGCACCGGCCACGGCGGCCGGTGGAGCCGGCTGACCGTGCTGACCTGGCCGGAGTACGCGTGGCGGCTGGCCGGCACGGTGTCCCGGACCGCGTTCCGCCCGGTGCCGGGCGTGGACGCCGGAATCCTGCGCCTGGAGCGGCGTACCGAGCCGCTACTGCCGCCCGGCGACCTGCCGGCGTACCGGAGGCTCGTGGAGGCCGGGTTCGGCGGAGTCGGCGGGTCGCTCGCGGCCTCGCTGCGCCGGCACCGCCCCCGGGCCCGGGTGGACGCCGCCCTGCGCGCGGTCCGCCTGGACCAGGATGCCCTCGTCGGCGAGGTCTGGCCCGAGCAGTGGATCACCCTGCACCGCCTGCTCCGCTGAGGGCAGCCGTCCAGTCGAGCCGCCGGCTGGCGCGGGGCGCCTCAGGCGAGGCTGCCCAACGCCTCGGTCAGCTCGGCGGGGGAGTCGAATGACTCCGCCGGTAGTGCGCGCAGCATCTGCAACGTCTCGGTGCTGACGCCGTTCTCCTGGCCCCAGCGGACCAGGTCGGCGCGGGAGGCCGGGTAGTCGAGCCCGGCCAGGTACTCCCGTAGCTCGTTGGCACTGATCGTCATGCCCGCCGGCTACCCGCTGCGCCGCCGCCCATGCGTCGGGGGGATCCCCACCCGGTCGCGGGGGGGGCCCCCCCCCCCCGGGGGGGGGGGGGCCCCCGGCCGGGTTTGCCCGCAACGGGGTCGGGTAGCCGCGAACATGCTGGTACAGCGGCTCGGCGCACCGAGTGACTTCGATCCGTTGCTGGAGCGGGTTCGGGACGCCCGGATCGTCATGATCGGCGAGGCGACGCACGGCACCCACGACTACTACCGGCTGCGCGAGCAGCTCACCCGGCGGCTCATCGCCGAGCAGGGCTTCTCCTTCGTCGCGGTGGAGGGGGACTGGCCGGACTGTGAGCGGGTGCACCGCTCCGTCACCGCCGCCGCGGGTGGCCTCGCCGATCCGCGGGCCGCCCTGGAGCGGTTCGAGCGTTGGCCGACGTGGATGTGGGCCAACGCCGAGGTGGCCCGGTTCTGCCGGTGGCTGCGGGCCTGGAACCTGGAACGGCCGGAGCAGGAGCGGGCCGGCTTCCACGGGCTGGACGTCTACAGCCTCTGGGAGTCCATGCAGGCGATCTTCGACTACCTGGGTGAGGAGGATCCGTCCTCCTTGGAGGTCGCGCAGGAGGCGTACCGCTGCTTCGAGCCGTACGGGCGGCGGATCGAGGAGTACGGCGCGGCGAGCCGGTTCGTCTCGGCCCGCTGCGAGGACGAGGTGGTGCGGATGCTGGCGCGTACCCGCGAATGCGCCGCCTCGGACGGCCCGGACCGCTTCTCGGCCTGGCAGAACGCGGAGGTGGTGGCCGGCGCGGAGCGCTACTACCGGGCGATGGTCGCCGGGGGGCCCGAGTCGTGGAACGTGCGGGACACCCACATGGCGGACACCCTGGACCGGCTGCTGAACTTCCACGGGCCGGACGCCCGGGGCGTCGTCTGGGCGCACAACACCCATATCGGGGACGCTCGGGGCACCGCCATGACGGCCGCCGGGATGATCAACATCGGCCAGCTCGGGCGGGAGCGGCACGGGGCGGACGACGTGGTGCTGATCGGCTTCGGCGGTTACCGGGGCACGGCCCTGGCGGCACCGAGCTGGGGGTCGCCGGCCGAGGTGATGGTGGTGCCGCCGGCCCGGCCGGGGTCGGTGGAGCGGCTGCTGCACGAGCTGCTGCCGGAGCGGGCGGTGCTGGTCTTCGACGGCCCGGATCAGCCCGGCTGGGTAACCGACGAGCACGACCACCGGGCGATCGGCGTGGTGTACGACCCGAGCTTCGAGTCCTGGGGCAACTACGTGCCGACCCGGCTGGGTGAGCGCTACGACGCCTTTGTCTGGTGCGACGACACCACCGCCCTGCATCCGTTGCCCGCGCTCACCACGTTCGGCGAGTTGGAGACGTACCCGGCGGGGGTGTGACGCGCGGGGCCCCGCCCGCCGACGCAGCGGCGGAACGGGGCCCCGGGGCCGGCTGGGTCAGGCGTCGGCCGGCTTCTTCTCGGCGAGGTGGGTGCGCAGGCCCTCGCCCTCGATGTCCACGTTGGGCAGGATCTTGTCCAGCCAGCGGGGGATCCACCATGCGGCGCTGTTGAGCAGCGACATCACCGCCGGAACGATGGTCATCCGGACCACGAAGGCGTCGATGGCCACGCCGATCGCCAGCGCGAAGCCCATCGACTTGATGACCGGGTCGTCGAGGAAGACGAAGCCGCCGAAGACCGACATCATGATCAGCGCGGCGGCGGTGACCACCCGGGCACCGTGCCCCATCCCGTTGACGGTGGCCTGCTGTGCGGTGTCACCGTGCACGAAGTCCTCCCGCATTCGGGAGACCAGGAAGACCTCGTAGTCCATGGCCAGGCCGAACAGGATGCCGATGAGCAGGATCGGCAGGAAGCTGACCAGCGGGCCCGGAGAGTCCAGGCCGACCAGGTCGGCCAGGTGCCCCTGCTGGAAGATCGCGACGGTGATGCCGAACGTCGCCGCGACGGTGAGCAGGAAGCCCAGGGCGGCCTTGATCGGCACCAGGATCGACCGGAACACCAGCATCAGCAGCAGGATCGACAGGCCGACGACGAGCAGCAGGTAGACCGGGAGCGCGTCGGAGAGCTTCTCCGACACGTCGATGCCGATCGCCGTCGCGCCGGTCAGCAGCACCTCCGCGCCGGTGACGCCGGAGACCTGCCGGCGGATGTCGTGCACCAGGTTCTCGGTGGCCTCGTCGGTCGGACCACTCTTGGGGATGACCCCGAGCAGCGCGGTGCGCCCGGTCCGGTCGGTCTGCGCCGGGGCCACCGCGAGCACCCCGTCCGTCTGCTGGACGAGCTGCGCGACCTGTGGTGCGGCGGCGGCCGTGGCCTGCGGCGAGTCGGACGTGACGAGGACCGCGAGCCGGCCGGTGAAGCCCGGCCCGAAGCCCTCCCGGACCAGGTCGCTGTTCACCCGGGCCGGCGAGCCGGCCGCGGCGGTGCTGGCGTCCGGCAGGGCCAGCCGCATGTCGGGGGCGGGCAGCGCGAGCAGGCCCAGGCCGAGCAGGGCGACCAGGATCACCGGTACGCGCAGCCGGGTGACCAGGCGCGCCCAGCGGAAACCGAAGCCGCTGCGGTCCTCGGCGGCGGCGGCAGCCTCGGGCGTGTCGGCCACTCCGGCCCCGGGGGTCGCCGCCCCGGCCTTGCGCAGCTTGCGGGGGAGTACCCGGGAACCGGCGAAGCCGAGCAGGGCCGGGGCGAGGGTGATCGCGACCAGCACGGCGATGGTCACCGTGCTGGCGGCAGCCAGGCCCATCACGGTCAGGAACGGGATCTGCACCACCGCCAGGCCAGCCAGTGCGATGACCACCGTGGTGCCGGCGAAGACCACCGCCGAGCCGGCCGTTCCGACGGCCCGGCCGACGGCCTCCTCCGGGGGTAGCCCTTCCAGCAGGTTCTGCCGGTAGCGGGAGGTGATGAAGAGCGAGTAGTCGATGCCGACCGCCAGGCCGAGCATCAGGGCGAGGATCGGCGCGGTGCTGGTCAGCTCGATCGCGCCGCTGAGCGCGAAGAGTCCGGCCATGCCGACGCCGACGCCGATCAGCGCGTTGAGCATGGTCATCCCGGCCGCGACCAGCGAGCCGAACGTGATGACCAGGACGACCGCCGCCACCAGGACGCCCAGCGCCTCGGTCGAGCCGATCTCCGGCTCACCGCTGAGCACCTCGCCGCCCGGGGCGACCTGCCAGCCCTGCGCCTCGGCCTGCGCGCCCACCTTCTCGTATGCCTCACGCTGGGAGTCGGTGACGTCGTCGGCGCGGCCGGCGAACTGCACCTGGATCAGCGCGTACCGGCCGTTCGGGGAGATCGCCTGGGACTGGTACGGGTCCACCGCGCCGACCACGCCGGGAAGGGTGGCTGCCTCCTGGGTGACCTGCTTGACCAGAGCCTGCCCCTCGGGCGTGGTGAGCTGGCCGTCCGCCGGAGCCTTCACGGCGATGGTTCCGGTGGCCCCGCTGGCCTCTGGGAAACGCTCGCCGAGCAGATCGATCGCCTGCTGCGACTCGGTGCCGGGCATGGTGAAGTTGCTTGCCGTCGGGCCGCGCAGCGTCGCTGCGGCGATGCCGAGGCCGACGAGCACGACGAGCCAGATGACGGCGACGAGCCGTCGGCGGCGCAACGAGGCTCGGCCGAGCCGGTACAACAGGGTCGCCATCAGATATTTTCCTCGATCGTTGGGGAATCGGACGGTGGTGGAGTCGGTTGAGGGGTTTCCAGCGCCCGCCGGATGAAACCGAGCAGGGCTTCGCGTAGCTCGTCGTCGGCGATGTCGTCGAACTCGCCGCACGTCTCGGCGATCCCGGCGAGAACGACCAGCGCCGTGACCCGGGCCGCCGGACGCGTCGAGTGGCCGGCCAACGCCGTGATCAGCCGTTCGGAGATCTGGTGCACGGATGCGAACGCCGGGTGCTGGAGCAGGTTGGGGAACTCCCCCCGGAGCAGCGCGATCTCCCGCCGGAAGTGCACCGAGAGGTCCACGAAGCCCTCGCCGGCGACCCGTTGGGCGTCCGTGCCCCTCAGCCCGGTGAACCGGTCGTCCAGCTCGCGCAGCGCCGCGATCGCCGGGGCCATCAGCTCGCCGAGCAGGGCTTCCTTGTTGGCGAAGTGGTAGAGCACGGTGGCCTTGGAGACGCCGACCTCGCGGGCGATGTCCTGCAACGAGGTGCCCTTGTAGCCGGTCACGGCGAACCGCCGGCCGGCTGCGGCGAGGATCTCGGCGGGTGTCTCCGGTTGCGCTCGTGCCATGCCAAACAGCATGCCTGACCGATCGGTCAGGGGCTGACCGATCGGTCAGAGAAGTGGTGCTTGCCACAGCCGGCTCAGCCGCAGCCGCCGTGTTCTCGGTCGTACGCCCGACACGGCTCTTTCGAAGAACAGGCTTTGCCCACGGACTGCCATGATGCGGTGATGACCGAAAACTCATCGACTCTCGTCGAGCGCGCGGACGTGCTGCGTGCCCTACACAAGACCGGCGACCCGCTGGTCCTGCCCAACGCCTGGGACGCCGGGTCCGCCCGGGCCGTCGCCGCAGCCGGCTTCCCGGTCGTCGCCACCAGCAGCGCCGCAGTCGCCGAGTCCCTCGGGTACGCCGACGGCGAGGCGACCCCGGTCGACGAGATGTTCGCCGCCGTCGCCCGGATCGCCCGCGCCGTGCCGGTCCCGGTCACCGCCGACCTGGAGCGGGGATACGGGCTGAACCCGGCCGAGTTGGTTGAGCGGATGCTCGCCGCCGGGGCGGTCGGCTGCAACCTGGAGGACTCCGACCCGCGCACCGGCACGCTGTACGACGCCGAAAAGCAGGCCGGCCTGCTCGCCGCCGTCCGGGCGGCGGCCGACGCGGCCGGGGTGCCGCTGGTGCTCAACGCCCGGATCGACCTGTACCTGCTCGAGGCCGGCGACCCGGCCGGTCGCACCGCCGAGGCGGTCCACCGGGCCCGGCGCTACCGGGCCGCCGGGGCGGACTGCGTCTACCCGATCTTCCTGGCCGACCCGGAGCAGATTGCGGAGTTCGTGGCCGGCGCGGACGCCCCGGTGAACCTGCTCTTCAAGCCTGGCGCCCCGAGCCTGGCCGAGCTGGCCCGGCTCGGCGCGGCCCGGGTCAGCTACGGCGGCGGCCCGTACACGGCGGTCAAGGCGCGGACCGCCGCGCTGCTCGACGCGGTCCGGGCCGGCAGGAACCCGTACGCCCCGCCCCTGGGGTAAGGCCCTTGTCGACGCCCACGTCCCGGTTCCCCGCAGGAGAACCCTGCTGGGGCATACGAAGAAGGCCGCTGCCCAAATTCTCCTTGGGTAGCGGCCTTCTGTAGTGCTTATCGGCGGTGCCCCCGGCAGGATTCGAACCTGCGCCACCGCCTCCGGAGGGCGGTGCTCTATCCCCTGAGCTACGGGGGCTCAGCGACTCGAGAAGACTAGCAAACGCCTCCACCGATCATCGAATCGGTATCCGATGACCGGCTCCGTGTCACCGACGTGGCGGTCCCGGCGCTGACCAGCCGCCGGGCCAGGGCCGCCCCCGCGGCTTCAGGCCGCGACCGCGCGCCCGCAGCTCGGCAGCGGGTGCAGCGCGATGCGTCGGGGCAGTCGGCGCGGCCACTCGTTCTTCGGCCAGGAGCCGTCGATGATGAGGTGCACCGAGCGCTCCTCGGCACCGCTGAGGCGCAGCACGAAGTCCCGGGGCAGCGGCGGGTCGACCGACGGCGTGGTCACCATGAAGCGGACCCGCCCCCGGGAGGAGACGGCCGAGATCACGTCGGCCGCCGGCATGGTCCCGCGCAGCCGTACCCGGCCGATCCAGTAGACCTCGGAAAGGTGCTCCTGGGCGGCCCGGGTGATCGCCGGGTACTCCAGGCGCACCCAGCGTTCGACCGCGCCGACGCAGAGCCCGCAGGCGCGCTCGCGCGGCTCGCGCGGCCCCAACCCCCAGGCCCGCAGGTACGCCCCGACGGCGCCGACGTCCATCGCCGGGTCGAACCGGCGCTGGATGAGCGTGGTGAGGCTCTGCCGCGTCCACAGCTTCTCGTCCAGGCCGAACTCGTCGGGGTGGACGCCCCGCAGGACGTCGATCAGTTCCAGCTCCTGTTCGCGGCTGAGCGTTCCCGGCTCGCCCTGCCGCTGTCCGCGACGGACGGTTGCCACCGTTCCGTCACCGCCGATGGTGTGGCGCCGGCACCAGCTGGTGACCGAGCGCCCTGCGACTCTGAGTGCAACCCCCACGTACTGCGCAACGAGCACGAATCGCTACTGGTCACGATATGTGGGTAGAAAACTCCATCAACCGCAGTATTCGGTCGTGAAGCCCGCCAAAGTGGCTAATCGGACACTGGCTCGGGAGGGGAGTGGGCGGACGGCGAAAGCCCGCGCCCCGCCGTGTCGGCGTCGGACGCGGGCCTCCCGGCTCGTGCGGGGGTGCTCTCAGCCCTTGAGTCGGTCGCGGGCGAGCCGCAGGTTGGTGAGGTCCGTCTGCTGGGTGTTCTTCATCGTCTGGGCGGTGCGCACCACGTCGGGCTCGTCGCTCACGTCGAGGATGCCGTCGATCATGTGGACGCCGCCGAGGTGATGGTCGATCATCAGCTCCAGGAAGAGGACGTCCAGCTCCCGGCCCTGGGCGGTGCGCAGTTTCGCCAGCTCCTCGGGGGTGGCCATTCCCGGCATCAGCCCGTCGCGGACCGTGGCCTCCCCGCCCGGCATCCACGCCATCCGGGGCTGCGAGCCGGTCGGGTCGAGGCCCCAGGAGCGCAGCCAGCTCTGCATCGTGCCGAGCTCGCCCTGCTGGCCGAGGGCGATGTCGCCGCCGATGCTGACCACCTCGGGGTCGGTGCCCCGTTGGAACGCGATCAGCCCCATCTCCACCGCCTGGGCGTGGTGGCTGGTCATGTCCCGGGCAAAACCCGCCTCCGCCGAGGCGTCACCCGGACGGGTGAGCCTCGGCGTGAGCAGGCCGCCCGCGTACCCGAGGAGGAGGCCGACCACGACGGCTACGGCGACCGCCAGCGTGCCGAACCGGCGCGCGGGCACCCGCCCACCGTCGTCGGGGACCGGGGCTTCTGCCAGGTCGTGATCGGTCGTCGTGGCTGCGGTCATCGGCGTCCTCGCCCTTCTCCTCAGTGTCGGGATTACTGGGTGGGCATCGGCTCGCCGTCACGTGGCGTGGTGCCGGTGGCCGTGATGCCCGGCTGCCCGCAGTTGGCGGTCGGGCCCTCGATCGAGGCGTTCACCCGTAGCGCCTTGATGAACTCGTCGATCCGGCTGTCGTCGGCCTTGTCGACCTTGAGCTGATATCCCCAGGCCTGCAGCGAGACCGGCTTGTCCAGCCCCTCGTACGGGCTGATCAGCAGCTTCTCCTGGCCCGCGACCTTGCTCTTGAGCGTCGCCACCTGGTCGGCCGGCAGGTCCGAGCGGTAGGTGATCCACACCGCGCCGTGCTCCAGGCTGTGCACCGCGTGCTCGTTGGCGATCGGGGCGTCGTAGACGTCGCCCATGCAGTTCTGCCAGGTGGCGTTGTGCGGGCCGGCCACCGGCGGGGACTGCACGTACTTGATCGAGCCCGCCTGGTGGTTGCTGCCCTTTACCAGCTCTGGGTCCTTGTCGCGGAAGTTGACGATGCCGTCGATGTCGGCGGCCCGCTTCTCCCATGGCTTCGAGCCCTGGAAGGTCGCCCAGGCGCCGAAGCCGATGATCGCGACGGCGAGGACGCCGACCGCGGTGAACAGCGCGATCGGCCCCCAGGCCCGGCCCTGGCTGACCTTCACCGGGGAGATCGGTTTGCGGGGGCCCTTGCCCTTGCCGCCAGCCGAAGGACGTGGGCTGTCGCCCGTCGACCTGGCGGTCCCGGCCTTGGCGTCGGACGCAGGCCGGCCCGCCGCCGGCTTCTTGCCGGTGGTGACCACGGTCGGACGGCGCTCTGGGCCGCCCGGGGTGCTGATGCTCATCGTGCCTCGTCAGGTCGGTCGGTCAGGGTGGGTGGCGGGTCGAATTTCACGCGCAGGGTCGCCGCCGAGTGCCCGAGTCTACCCCCGATAACATGGATCAGTGACTCCCGCAGAACTGGCCGAGGTCGTCCTCTCCGCAGCCCACGCCGTCTTCGTCGATCGTGACCTGGACCGCTCCGCGCTCCCGGAGCGCACTGCCGTCGAGCGACCACGCAATCCCGAGCACGGCGACTACGCCTCGACGCTCGCCCTCCAGCTCAGCAAGAAGGTGGGCGTGCCCCCGCGGGAGCTGGCCGCCGCGCTGGCCGGGCAGCTCGGTCAGGCCCCCGGGGTCAAGTCGGTGGAGGTCCTCGGGCCGGGCTTCCTCAACATCCGCCTCGATGCCGCCGCCGCCGCCCAGCTCGCCCGGTCGATCGTCGAGGCCGGCCCGGCATACGGGCGGAGCGAGACCCTCGCCGGTCAGAAGATCAACCTGGAGTTCGTCTCGGCGAACCCGACCGGCCCGGTGCACATCGGCGGGGTCCGCTGGGCCGCCGTCGGCGACGCGCTCAGCCGGCTGCTGCGCGCCACCGGCGCCGAGGTCGGCACGGAGTACTACTTCAACGACGCCGGCTCCCAGATCGACCGGTTCGCCCGCTCGCTGCTCGCCGCCGCCAAGGGCGAGCCCGCCCCGGAGAACGGCTACGGCGGCGCGTACATCGCCGAGATCGCCACCGAGGTCCGTACCCGCCGGCCCGACGTGCTGGAGCTGGACGACGACGCCGCCCAGGAGGTGTTCCGGGTCGAGGGCGTGCAGCTGATGTTCACCGAGATCAGGTCGTCGCTGCGCGACTTCGGGGTGGAGTTCGACACCTATTTCAACGAGAAGGACCTGCACGACCGGGGCGAGCTGGACCAGGCGCTGACCCGGCTGCGCGAGCAGGGGCACGTCTTCGAGACCAACGGGGCCGTCTGGCTGCGCACCACGGACTTCGGCGACGACAAGGACCGGGTGCTGCGCAAGTCCAACGGCGAATGGACGTACTTCGCCGCCGACTGCGCGTACTACCTGGACAAGCGCGAGCGCGGCTTCGACCGCGTGGTGATCATGCTGGGCGCCGACCACCACGGCTACCTCGGCCGGATGCGGGCAATGGCCGCCTGCTTCGGCGACGACCCCGCCGTCACCCTGGAGATTCTTATCGGCCAGCTGGTCAACCTGGTCCGCGACGGCGCTCCGATGCGGATGAGCAAGCGGGCCGGCACGGTGGTCACGCTGGAGGACCTGGTCGACGCGATCGGCGTGGACGCCGCCCGGTATGCGCTGGCCCGCTACTCCAGCGACTCGCCGATCGACATCGACGTGGAGCTGTGGACGCGGGCCACCCGGGACAACCCGGTCTACTACGTGCAGTACGTGGCGGCCCGCACGGCCAGCGTGGCCCGCAACGCCGCCGAGGTGGGGCTGACCCGGGGCGACGCCGACGCGTTCCGTCCGGAGTTGCTGGCCCACGACAAGGAGAACGAGCTACTCAAGGCGCTCGCCGAGTTCCCCGCCGTGGTGGCCTCCGCCGCCGAGCTGCGCGAGCCGCACCGGGTGGCCCGGTACCTGGAGGAGCTGTCTGGGGCGTACCACCGGTTCTACGACAACTGTCGGATCCTGCCGCGCGGCGACGAGGAGGTCACCGACCTGCACCGGGCCCGGCTCTGGCTCAACGACGCCACCCGCACGGTGATCGCCAACGGCCTGCGTCTGCTCGGCGTCTCCGCCCCCGAGAGGATGTGACATGCGGGCTCACGAGGCCGGTGCGCTGCACGGTGACATCGGCAACCGGCGGCCGGCCTGGCTGCGTCCCCCGGTCGACGTCAACTCCCTGGTGCCGCAGCTCTGGCCGCGTACCGTGACCCGGGCCGCCGACGGCGCGCTCGCCGTCGGTGGGCTCGGCGTCCGCGACATCGCGGCCGAGTTCGGGACCCCGGTGTACGTCCTCGACGCCGACGACCTGCGGTCGCGCTGCCGGGATTTCCGGGCCGCCTTTCCCGACGCCGACATCTACTACGCCGGCAAGGCGTTCCTCTGCCGCGCGGTGGTGCGGATTATCGCCGAGGAGGGCCTGTACCTCGACATCTGCACCGGCGGCGAGTTGGCCACCGCGCTCTCCGCCGGGATGCCCCCGGAGCGGATGGGCTTCCACGGCAACAACAAGTCGGTGGCCGAGCTGACCCGGGCCCTGGACGCCGGCGTGGGGCGGATCATCCTCGACTCGTTCACCGAGATCGACCGGCTCACCGCCCTGGCCCGCGAGCGGGACGTCCGGCCCCGGGTGCTGATCCGGGTCACCGTCGGCGTGGAGGCACACACCCACGAGTTCATCGCCACCGCCCACGAGGACCAGAAGTTCGGTTTCTCTCTCGCGGGCGGGGCCGCCGCGGCAGCCGCCTTCAAGGTCATCGACGAGGGCGTGCTCGACCTGCGGGGGCTGCACTCACACATCGGCTCGCAGATCTTCGACGCCAACGGCTTCGAGGTCTCCGCCCGGCGGGTGCTCGCCCTCCAGGCGCAGATCCGCGACGCCCGCGGGGTCGAGCTGCCCGAGCTGGACCTCGGCGGCGGGTTCGGCATCGCGTACACCACCCAGGACGACCCGGCCACCCCGGACGAGCTGGCCAAGCGGCTGCGCAAGATCGTCGACGGCGAGTGCGCCGCCGAGCGGTTGGCCGTGCCGCACCTCTCCATCGAGCCGGGCCGGGCGATCGTCGGCCCCGCCGTGTTCACGCTCTACGAGGTCGGGACCGTCAAGGACGTCGACGGGATCCGCAGCTACGTGAGCGTCGACGGGGGGATGAGCGACAACATCCGCACCGCCCTCTACGACGCGTCGTACTCGGCGACGTTGGCCTCCCGGGCCTCGACCGCGCAGCCGCTGCTCGCCCGCGTGGTGGGAAAGCATTGTGAGTCCGGGGACGTCGTGGTGAAGGATGAATTCCTGCCCGCCGACGTACAGCCCGGAGATCTTGTCGCGGTGCCCGGCACCGGCGCCTACTGCCGGAGCATGGCCAGCAACTACAACCACGTGCCCCGGCCCCCGGTGGTCGCGGTGTGCGACGGTCGGGCCCGCCTGATCGTCCGGCGGGAGACGGAAGAAGACCTGCTCGCATTGGATGTCGGATGAGCTCACCTGTGCGCTTGGCGTTACTCGGCTGCGGAACGGTCGGCAGCGAGGTGGTACGGCTGCTGCACGAGCAGTCGGCCGACCTCGCCGCCCGGATCGGTGCCCCCCTGGAGATCGTCGGGATCGCTGTCCGCCGGCTCGGCCGGGACCGCGGCGGCCTGCCGGTCGACGCGGCGCTGTTCACCACCGACGCGCTCAGCCTGATCAAGCGCGACGACGTCGACGTGGTGATCGAGGTGGTCGGCGGGATCGAGCCGGCCCGGGGCTGGCTGGTGGAGGCACTGCGGTCCGGCAAGAGCGTGGTTACCGCCAACAAGGCGCTGCTCGCCGAGGACGGCGCGGCCCTGCACGATGCGGCAGCCGAGGGCAACGCCGACCTCTACTACGAGGCGGCGGTGGCCGGTGCCATCCCGCTGCTGCGCCCGCTGCGCGAGTCGCTGCACGGCGACCGGGTCAACCGGGTCACCGGCATCGTCAACGGCACCACCAACTTCATCCTCTCGGCGATGGACGCCACCGGCGCAGGCTTCGCCGAGGCGCTGGAAGAGGCCACCGAGCTGGGCTACGCGGAGGCCGACCCGACGGCCGACGTGGAGGGCTTCGACGCCGCCGCCAAGGCGGCCATCCTGGCCTCGTTGGCGTTCCACACCCGGGTCACCGCCGCCGACGTGCACCGCGAGGGGATCACCGAGGTGACCGCCGCCGACGTGGCCAGCGCCAAGGCGATGGGCTGCACGATCAAGCTGCTCTGCATCGCCGCCCGGGGCCGGGACGCCGCAGGCCGGGAGACGGTCAGCGTCCGGGTGCACCCGGCGATGATCCCGTTGGCCCACCCGCTGGCCGGCGTCGGCGACGCGTTCAACGCGGTCTTCGTCGAGGCCGAGGCGGCCGGGCAGCTGATGTTCTACGGCCGGGGCGCGGGCGGCGCGCCGACGGCCAGCGCCGTGCTCGGCGACGTGGTGGCGGTGGCCCGCAACCGCCTCGCCGGGGTGCGTGCGGCCAGCGAGTCGGCGTACGCGGACCTGGCGGTGCGGCCGATGGGGGAGGCGCTGACGCGCTACCACATCAGCCTCGACGTGGCCGACCGTCCCGGTGTGCTGGCGTCGGTGGCCGGGGTGTTCGCCGCCCACGACGTGTCGATCGCGACCGTCCGGCAGGGGTCGGCGGGCGCCGGACGGGTCGGCTCCGGCGTCGACGCCGAGCTGGTCATCGTCACCCACGTGGCATCCGACGCCGCGCTCGCGGCCACCGTCGAGGAGCTGCGTGGGCTGGACACCGTCCGGTCGGTGGCGAGCGTGCTGCGGGTGGAGGGCGAGGCCTGAGAAGTTCGCGGGCGGGTTCGCGTCTCGCCTGGTGGTTATGTGTGGGTCCGGCAGGTGCGGGTCGGGGCGGCTGGGCCACGCTGGAGGCGCCCCGGCTCGGCGGGGCGGCAGAGGTGAGGAGAGCGACATGTGGCGGGGCCTGATCGAGACGTACCGGGAGCGGCTTCCGGTCACCGACGCCACCCCCGTCATCACCCTGCACGAGGGCAACACCCCGCTGCTGCCCGCGCCGGTGCTCTCCACCCGGCTCGGCTGTGACGTCTACCTGAAGGTGGAGGGGGCCAACCCGACCGGCTCGTTCAAGGACCGCGGCATGACCCTCGCGGTCTCCAAGGCCGTCGAGCACGGCGACAAGGCGATCATCTGCGCCTCGACCGGCAACACCAGCGCCTCCGCCGCCGCGTACGCGGCCCGCGCCGGGATCACCTGCGCGGTGCTGGTGCCGCAGGGCAAGATCGCCCTGGGCAAGCTGGCCCAGGCGCTGGTGCACGGCGCGAAGCTGCTTCAGGTCACCGGCAACTTCGACGACTGCCTCGCGCTGGCTGCCAAGCTCGCCCAGGACTTCCCGGTCGCGCTGGTCAACTCGGTCAACCCCGACCGGCTGCAGGGGCAGAAGACCGCCGCGTTCGAGATCGTCGAGGCGCTCGGCGACGCGCCCGACATCCACTGCCTGCCGGTCGGCAACGCCGGCAACATCTCCGCGTACTGGATGGGGTACTCGGAGGACCTGCGCGACGGCAACGCCACGAAGGCACCGAAGATGTACGGCTTCCAGGCCGCCGGGGCGGCGCCGATCGTCAACGGCCAGGTGGTGCGCGAGCCGTCGACCATCGCCACCGCGATCCGGATCGGCAACCCGGCGAGCTGGACCAAGGCCGTCGACGCCCGGGACGCCTCGGGCGGGCTGATCGCCGCCGTCACCGACCGGGAGATCCTGGCCGCATACCGGCTGCTCGCCCGCGAGGTGGGTGTCTTCGTCGAGCTGGGCAGCGCGGCCAGCGTCGCCGGGCTGCTCCAGCAGGCCGCCGCCGGCAAGGTCCCGACCGGCTCCACGGTGGTCTGCACGGTCACCGGTCACGGCCTCAAGGACCCGGAGTGGGCCATCTCCACCGCCCCCGTCCCGATCACCATCGCCAACGACCCGCTCGCCGCAGCCCGCTCCCTCGACCTGGCCTGACCGTTAGCGGTCCCGGCGCGGCCTGACCGGGGCGGGCCGTTAGCGGTCCCGACGCGGCCGGGGTGGGGCGATGCCCGCGTGCCGCATGGATGAGCCGGTGCGGCACACTCTATTCACCGAGCTGTTCTACCTTTCTCTTCAGGAGTGAGCTACGCCGATGTCGCTGCTTGCCAGATTCAGCCTCGCCAACCGGGGGCTGGTCGCCCTCATCGCGGTGGTCACGACGCTGTTCGGTCTGTTCGCTGTGCCGTCGTTGAAGCAGCAACTCCTGCCGTCGTTGGAGTTCCCCGGCGCGTTCGTCATGGCGGTCTACCCCGGCGCCGCGCCCGAGATCGTCGAGTCCCAGGTCACCGAGCCGATCGAGAACAGCCTTCAGGGCATTCCCGGCCTGGAGAAGATCACCTCGACCTCCCGCGAGGGCTCCGCCACCATCCAGGTGCAGTTCGTCTTCGGCAGTGACCTGGACGGCGTGGTCAACAAGATGCAGACCGCGCTGAGCCGGATCGACGCCCAGCTCCCCGAGGGCGTCGACCCGCAGGTCCTCACCGGCACCACCGACGACCTTCCGGCCGTGGTGCTCGCCGCGGCCGGCGGCAGCGGTGACCAGCGGGCGCTGGCCGACAAGCTGCGTGACACCGTCGTGCCGGAGCTGGAGGCGATCGAGGGAATCCGTACCGTCTCGCTGACCGGCACCCGCGACCAGATCGTCACGGTCACCCCGGACCCGGCCAAGCTGGCCGCCGCGAAGCTCGCGCCGACCGCGATCGGCACGGCTCTGAAGACCAACGGCGTCGCCGTCCCGGCCGGCGCGGTCAGCGACGGCTCGCGGGCGCTCACCGTCCAGGTGGGTACGCCGCTCCGCTCCGTCGACGACCTCAAGGGCATCGTGCTCGCCCCGACCGCGCCGAAGGCGGCCCCGGTCCGGCTCGGCGACGTGGCGGCCGTGCAGCAGGAGCTCGCCCCGGCCACCTCGTTCACCCGCACCAACGGCCGGGACAGCCTCGGCATCGCGGTCACCGCGTCCCCGGACGGCAACGCCGTCGAGATCTCCCACGAGATCCGGGACCGGCTCGACGACCTGCGGGCGGCCTCCGGCGCGAACCTGACCGTCGTGTTCGACCAGGCGCCGTTCGTGGAGAAGTCCATCGAGAGCCTCACCACCGAGGGCCTGCTGGGCCTGGTCATGGCGATCCTGGTGATCCTGGTCTTCCTGCTGTCGGTCCGCTCCACCGTTGTCACCGCGGTCTCCATCCCGCTGTCGGTGCTGGTGGCGCTGATCGCGCTCTGGATCGGCGACTACTCGCTCAACCTGCTCACCCTCGGCGCGTTGACCATCGCCGTCGGGCGGGTGGTAGACGACTCGATTGTGGTGTTGGAGAACATCAAACGCCATCTGGAGTACGGCGAGCCGAAGCGGGACGCGATCCTCCTCGCCGTCCGCGAGGTGGCCGGCGCGGTGACCGCGTCGACGCTGACCACGGTGGCTGTCTTCGCCCCGATCGCGTTGGTCGGCGGTTTCGTCGGGCAGCTCTTCGCGCCCTTCGCGATCACCGTGACGGTGGCCCTGCTCGCCTCGCTGCTGGTCTCGCTGACGGTGATCCCGGTGCTGGCCTACTGGTTCCTGAGGCCGAAGCAGGGCGGGACGGACGCCGCCGCCCGCCGGGCCGCTGAGGAGAAGGAACTGCGCAGCCCGTTGCAGCGGGCGTACCTGCCGGCGATCGGGTTCGCCACCCGCAGCCGGAAGACCCGCTGGATCACCCTGGGAATGGGCATGCTGGTGCTGCTCGGCACCTTCGGGCTGTCCAGCGCGTTGAAGACCAACTTCCTGGACGACTCCGGCCAGGACACCCTGAGCGTCAGCCAGCAGCTCCCGGCCGGCACCGGCCTGGCCGCCACCGACGAGGCGGCCCGCCAGGTCGAGGCGGTGCTGGAGCGTACCGAGGGCGTCGAGACGTACCAGGTCACCGCCGGCGGCAGCGACCAGCCCTTCGCGGTGGGGGGCAACAACGCCGCCAGCTTCTCCGTTGGGCTGGACGGGAAAACGGATGTGGCCGAGGTGAAGCGGACGCTGCGCCGGGAGTTCGACGCCCTCGGCGCCTCCGTCGGCGAGCTGAGCTTCGGCTCCGCCCAGGGCGGTGGGTCGACCAACCAGTTGGCGGTCGTCGTCCAGGCGGCCGACCAGGAGGTGCTGGCCCGGGCGGCCGAGCAGGCGCGGGCGGCGATGGCCGGCACGGCTGACGTCGAGGACGTCTCGACCACGCTGTCCGAGCGGGTACCGCGGGTGGACGTGACCGTCGACCGGCTGGCCGCGGCCCGGGTCGGGCTCAGCGAGGCGGCCGTCGGACAGCTCGTGTCCCAGATGTACCGGGGTGTCCCACTGGGACAGGTGACCCTCGACGATGGGCAGCAGGACGTGGTGCTGCGCTCCGGGGCGAAGCCGCCGACGACCGTGGAGGAGCTGCGTGCCCTTCGGGTCGGCCCGGTGAAGCTGGACGACATCGCCGACGTCACCCCGGCGGAGGGCCCGCAGCAGGTGACCCGGATCGACGGTGAGCGCAGCGTCACGGTCACCGGCGCGGCGACCGGTGCGAACCTCGGCGCGACCACCCAGGAGCTCCAGGAGAAGCTGGACGCCATCGATGTGCCAGGGGCGACGATCAGCATCGGCGGCGTCAGCGCCGACCAGGCCGACGCGTTCGCCGACCTGGGGCTGGCTGTGCTGGCCGCCATCGCGATCGTCTTCCTGATCATGGTGGCGACGTTCCGCAGTCTCACCCAGGCGCTGATCCTGCTGATCTCGATCCCGTTCGCGGCGACCGGGGCGATCGGCCTGCTGCTGGCCACCGGCACGTCGCTGGGCGTTCCGGCGCTGATCGGCGTGCTGATGCTCGTCGGCATCGTGGTGACGAACGCGATCGTGCTGCTCGACCTGATCAACCAGTACCGAGCGCGGGGCATGGGGGTCCGGGAGGCGGTGGTCGAGGGCGGCCGGCGCCGGTTGCGACCGATCCTGATGACCGCGATCGCGACGATCTTCGCGCTGCTGCCGATGGCGTTCGGGCTGACCGGGGAGGGCGGCTTCATCTCCAAGCCGCTGGCTGTCGTGGTGATCGGTGGGCTGCTCAGCTCCACCCTGCTCACCCTGATCCTGGTTCCGACGCTCTACACGATGGTGGAGAACACCAAGGAGTCGCTGCGGGCCCGCCGCCGGCAGCGTGCCGGCGGTTCGGGGTCGGAGTCCGACGCCCCGGGCGCGGGCGATGCCCCGGTGACTGACTCCAGGCAGCAGGTGCTCGCGGCCACGCAGCCCGGTGCCGCCGAGGCCCGGCCCGCGCCGTCGGCGGCGCTGGTGGACGGCACCGACCAGTTCGAGGTGCTGCGGCTGCCCAGGAGCCGGCAGTCGCCGCTGCCCCCGACCGAGTAGCCGGGCGCGACCACGACGCGCCCGGGGTCCGTCGCACATCCGACTCGGTATGCTGGGTCAGTAGTCGCATACTTGCGGTGTCGGGTCGCCCTCGGTGGCGATCCGCTCGGGGTGGGAGCGGGTCATGGGGGACGGCGTCGGCCGGTGGGAGCGCCGGGCCGTGCTGCGCCGGGCCGGGCTGCTCGCCGGTGGCGCGGTCCTGGGGGCTGGGGCGGCGGCCGAGAGCACCTGGATCGCCGACCGCAAACTGCCGATAACCGGCGGCCCGGCCAGCGCCACCCTCGGCGCTGACCGTCAACAGGTCGGCGCGGGCGAGCTGTCGGTCGTCTGGGCAGTTCGGACCGGGCAGCGGCTGGTCGCGCTCACCTTCGACGACGGCCCGGGGCCGCAGTGGACGCCGATGGTGCTGGACACCCTCGACCGGTACGCCGTGCCGGCCACGTTCTTCCTGGTGGGGGAGCGGGTCCGCCGGCACGCCGGCATCGTGCGCGGCCGGCTCGGCCGGCACGAGGTGGGCAACCACAGCTGGGCGCACCACGACCTGGCCCGGCGCGACGCCACCGAGGTCCACGACGACCTGCGCCGCACGCACGAGGCGATCGTCGAGGCGGTCGGGGTGGCCCCCCGGTTGCTCCGCCCCCCGTACGGGCACCTCGGTGGCTCGGTGCTGCACGCCGCCGCCCGGCTGGACTACCGGCTCGTACTCTGGTCGTTGCAGATGGTCGAGGGGCAGTTCCCGCACGACCCCGCCGGCCATGCCCGGCGGATCGTGGCGGGGGTGCAGCCCGGCACCATCCTGCTCGCCCACGACGTCGGGCCCGCCAACCGGCTGGTCGCGTTGCGCGGCCTGTCCGCCATGATCACCGGGCTGCAGGACCGGGGCTTCACCTTCGTCACTGTCTCCGATCTGCTGCGCCAGGCGACCGTGCCGCCCGCCGGGTAGGGTTCTCGTTCGTGCCGCCCACCCTCTCGGTCCTGGTTCGCAACCGCAACTTCCGCAACCTATTCCTGGCCGAGCTGGTGGTCTTCGGTGCCGACTGGTTCGTCATGGTCCCGCTGCTGGTGCTGTTGCCGAAGCTGACCGGCAGCGGCGTCTGGGGAGCACTCGTGCTGGCCGTGGACACCGGCGTGGTGGCGCTGCTGCTGCCGTACACCGGGACGATCGCTGACCGGTTCGACCGCAAGAAGATCATGATGGTGGCCAACGTGGCCGCGTTGCTCGGCGTGCTGCTGCTGCTCGGCGTCCGCAGCGCCGAGACGGCGTGGCTGGCGATGGCGGCGATCGCCGTGATGGCGGTGGCGAAGGCGTTCTACTCCCCGGCCGCCCAGGCCGCCCTGCCCAATGTGCTCGACCCGGAGGAGTTGGCCGCCGGAAACGCGGTCGCCGGCTCCGCCTGGGGCACCATGACGGTCGTCGGCGCCTCGCTGGGCGGCGTGCTCAGCGCCGTCGCCGGCCCGTACGCCTGCTTCTGGGTGGCGGCGGTCGCCCTGGCGGTGGCGGCGGGGCTGGCGGCGCTGATCCGCCGCCCCCTTCAGGCCCCCCGAGACGCCGCCATGCCCGCGCAGCGCACCTGGCCGGCGATCCGGGAGGCGCTCGGCTACATCGGCCACCGCCCCCGGGTCCTGGGGCTGGTCACGGTGAAGTCGGCCGTGGGCCTGGGCAACGGCGTGCTCACCGTCTTCCCGTTGCTCGCCGGTGTGTACGGGGTGGGTGCGCTCGGTGCCGGTCTGCTCTTCGCGGTGCGCGGCGCGGGTGCCCTGGTCGGCCCGATCCTGATGCGCCGGGTGCTGACCAACCGGGCCTGGCTGCTGCCCGGCCTGGCCCTGTCGATGTCCCTGTACGGCCTGGCCTACCTGGGAACGTCGGTGGTCGACTGGTTCCCGCTGGTGCTGGTGCTGGTCTTCGTGGCGCACTTCGCCGGCGGGAGCAACTGGGCGATGTCGAACTTCGCCCTCCAGGGCGAAGTGCCGGACCGGCTGCGCGGCCGGGTCTTCGCCACCGACATGATGCTTGCGACGCTCGCCGTCTCGGTCAGTCAGCTCGCGGTCGCCGGGGTGGTCGACCTGGTGGACGAGCGGGTGGTGCTGGCCGGCTGTGGTCTGGTCACGCTGGTCTACGCGATCGGCTGGCGGATCGCCACCCGGCAGCTCTCGCTGACGGAAGAGGCGGTCACGGAGCCGGCCCCGGCTCGCTGACCCGGGTGTCGAGGCGGGCCGGCCCCGCCAGCCGACCGCCCGGATCCCGGGCGGGCATGGCGGAGCGACCAGGCGGCGGGCCGCCGGCCGCTCCGCGCCGCGATGGTGGAGGTGGTCGAATCCCACGGGCCGGGCGGACCGCCGCCGGGGCGACCTGGCGGCCTAGCATGAGCGCGTGCCGACGACATTCGTGTCCGGGCCGGTGAAGGTCCGGGTCCCCGCCACCAGCGCCAATCTCGGGCCGGGATTCGATGCGCTGGGGCTGGCGCTCAGCCTGTACGACGACGTGTCCGCCGAGGTGGTGCCCGACGGCGTCCGGGTGACGGTGACCGGGCAGGGCGCGGGCGAGTTGCCCGACGACGACGCCCACCTCGTCGCCCGGGCGATGCGGGTCACCTTCGACGCGCTGGGCGGCCAGCCGCCGGGCCTCGCCGTGGAGTGCGTCAACCGGATCCCCCAGGCCCGCGGGCTGGGCTCCTCGTCGGCCGCGATCGTGGCCGGCGTGCAGTTGGCCCGGGCGCTCGTCGTCGACGGCGCGGCCCGGCTGGACGACGCGGGGGCGCTGCGCCTGGCGGCGGAGATCGAGGGTCACCCGGACAACGTCGCCCCCTGCCTGCTCGGTGGCTTCACGATCGCCTGGACGGAGCCGTCGGGCGCCCACGCGGTCTCGCTGGCTGTCGACGACCGGGTGTGCCCGACGGTCTTCGTGCCCGAGGAGCGCGGCCTGACCGCAGTGGCCCGGGCCGCGCTGCCCGGGGTCGTCCCGCACGGCGACGCCGCCCTGACCGCCGGCCGGGCGGCGCTGCTGGTGCATGCCCTGACCGCCGAGCCGGCGCTGCTGGTGCCCGCCACGGTCGACCGGCTGCACCAGGACTACCGGGCCGGGGGGATGCCGAGGACGTCTGCCCTGGTCAGTGCGCTTCGTGCGGCCGGTGTGGCGGCCGTGGTCAGTGGGGCCGGCCCGACGGTGCTGGCGCTGAGCGAGCCCCCGGCGAGCTTCTCGGCGGGAACAGGTTGGCAGAGCTGGCGGTTGGGTATAGACGTGCACGGAGCGCGGTCCGCACGGGGTACACTTGGACACGCCGAGCGGGACCCTGTTGCCGCAGGTCGGAAGAGTTGATTACGCTCTAGACTCAGCACAGCCGCGAAGCACGCGATTTCCCTGCGGGTCGGCGCACCCCCGAAGCTTTCGGCGGTCAGCCCGTCACCCCTGCTCAAGGCCCCGCCGCCCCGCCGCCCCGCAGTTTCCGCAGGTCGCCGCAGACGGCGAGACCTGCTCACCGATGTTGGTGAGTCGGGAAACCGACCGGCTGCTATGTCACAGTCTCCCGCGACGCGTCATGCGAGGCGGGTGCACCGAGGCCGCCCGGCCACCTGCTTGTCGACTCCGGGCAGTCCCGGCTCATCGAGGGAAGGAATCCATTGAGCGACACCACCGACGTGACGTCGGATGTTTCCAACGTCGCTGGCGATGCCACCGCCGCCGCCCCCGTCCGCCGTCGGCGTAGCGGCACCGGCCTGTCGGCGATGCTGCTGCCGGAGCTCCAGAGCCTGGCCGCGTCGCTCGGCATCTCCGGTACGGCTCGCATGCGTAAGGGCGAGCTGATCAGCGCGATCACCGAGCGGCAGGGCGGCGCCGCCGCCGGAACCCCTCGACCGCGGGCCGAGGTCGCGGCTGCCGCCGCCACCCGTGAGGAGGTGCGCGCGGAGGTTTCCCCGTCCGGCGCGGATCAGAACCGGGTTCCGGCGGAGACCGCCGCTGCCGCGCCGACCGAGGGCCGCACCCGGGCCCGACGCAGCCGGGCCACCGCCACCGCCGTCGCCGAGTCCCGGCCTGTCGAGGCCGAGAACCGGCCGGCCGAGACCCGCACCGAGGAGCCGCCGGCCGTGACCGTTACGACCGAATCCGCCGACCGCGGCGAGGGCCGCCGGGAGCGGAGCGAGGGCCGGGGCGGCCGGGACCAGGTCGAGCGTGCCGAGCGGACCGACCGTGCCGAGCGGACCGACCGTGCCGAGCGGACCGACCGTGCCGAGCGGACCGACCGTGCCGAGCGGACCGACCGGGGCGATCGTGCCGAGCGGACCGACCGTGCCGAGCGGACCGACCGGGGCGATCGTGCCGAGCGGACCGACCGTGCCGAGCGGACCGACCGGACCGACCGTGCCGAGCGGACCGACCGTGCCGAGCGGACCGACCGGACCGACCGTGCCGAGCGCAACGACCGGGGCGATCGTGCCGAGCGGACCGACCGGGGTGATCGTGCCGAGCGCAACGACCGGGGCGATCGTGCCGACCGCAACGACCGGGGCGATCGCAACGACCGGGGTCCGCGCGTCGAGCGGGACAGCGACGACGACGACGAGAGCGGTGGCCGGCGGGGCCGACGCAGCCGCTTCCGGGATCGCCGTCGTGGCGGCCGCGGTGAGCGCGAGGGCGACACCGTTGTCGGTAGTGGCGGCGGTGGCCGCGAGGCGCAGGTGAACGAGGACGACGTCCTCGTTCCGGTCGCCGGCATCATCGACGTGCTCGACAACTACGCCTTCGTCCGGACCACCGGTTACCTTGCCGGCCCGAACGACGTGTACGTCTCGATGTCCCAGATCAAGAAGTACGGCCTGCGTCGCGGTGACGCGATCACCGGCGCCGTACGCACGGCGGCTCCCCGCGACGGCGAGCAGCGGCGGGACAAGTACAACCCACTGGTTCGGCTGGACACCGTCAACGGGATGGAACCGGACGAGGCGAAGCGTCGGCCGGAGTTCTACAAGCTCACTCCGCTGTACCCGCAGGAGCGGCTACGTTTGGAGACGGAGCCGCACATCCTGACGACCCGGGTGATAGACCTGGTGATGCCGATCGGCAAGGGCCAGCGGGCACTGATCGTGTCGCCGCCGAAGGCCGGCAAGACGATGGTGCTCCAGGCGATCGCGAACGCGATCACGCAGAACAACCCGGAGTGTCACCTGATGGTGGTGCTGGTGGACGAGCGGCCCGAAGAGGTCACCGACATGACCCGGTCGGTCAAGGGCGAGGTCATCGCGGCCACGTTCGACCGTCCGCCGCAGGACCACACGACGGTGGCGGAGCTGGCGATCGAGCGGGCGAAGCGGCTGGTCGAGCTGGGACACGACGTCGTCGTGCTGCTCGACTCCGTGACCCGGCTCGGTCGGTCGTACAACCTGGCAGCGCCGGCCTCCGGCCGGATCATGTCGGGTGGTATCGACTCCACCGCGCTCTACCCGCCGAAGCGCTTCCTCGGCGCGGCCCGCAACATCGAGAACGGCGGGTCGTTGACCATCCTCGCCACCGCGCTGGTGGAGACCGGGTCCATGGCGGACACGGTCATCTTCGAGGAGTTCAAGGGCACCGGTAACGCGGAGCTGAAGCTGGACCGGAAGATCGCCGACAAGCGAACCTTCCCGGCCATCGACATCAACCCGTCCGGTACCCGTAAGGAAGAGGTCCTGCTCGCGCCGGAGGAGTTGGTTATCCTCCACAAGCTCCGCAAGGTCCTGCACTCGCTGGACTCGCAGGCGGCGCTGGACCTGCTGCTCGACAAGCTCAAGAAGACCCGCACCAACATCGAGTTCCTGATGCAGATCACGAAGTCCACGCCGGGGGAGTGACCCGGAGGGACTGACGGAAGGGCACGGCCGCTCGCGGCCGTGCCCTTCCGCGTGTCCGGGCCCGGAAGGGGAGTGAAGTTTTCCTTCGGTTCATCCGCCAGGTATTGAAACTTCTATTCAGGTTCGGGTTGACTGGAGCGCATGCGCACCCGCAGTCGATCTGCCCACCTCGCCGGCGTCCTGCTGTTGACGCCGCTGCTCACCCTGACCGGCCCGACGCCGGCCACGGCCGATCCGTTCGCCGGCCACGTCACCGCCGCCGAGGACGCACCCAGGGCGTCGTCCGCACCGGCCGAGCCGGTCGCCCTCGCCGCCGACCCGAGCGCGGCCACCGCGGCCACCCGCGCCGCCTCCGGCGTAGAGCCGGCCGGCGGCCTGGAGACCGCGAAGACCGTCCGGCCGGTCGCCCCCGGCCTCGACCTGACCTCCTTCGACCGGTACGACGCCGACGGTTGGCTGCGCGCCGACGCGCTGACCGCCGACCTCTCCGGCGGGGTCACCGTGGACTACGTCAACTCCGGCGCGGTATCGAAGGCCGAGCCGCTGCGCGGTGCGGTCGACCGGTCCCGGGCCGTCGCCGCCGTCAACGGCGACTTCTTCGACATCAACAACTCCGGCGCCGCCCAGGGAGTCGGCGTGCGCGCTGGTGAACTGGTCCAGTCGCCCGTCGCCGGGCACACCAACGCCGTCGCGATCAGCGCCGACGGCCTCGGCCGGGTGATCCAGGTGAACTTCGACGGCACCGCCACCCTGCCCGGCGGCCCGGTGCCGCTGACCCAGTTCAACAACATGGTGCAGGCGGGCGGGATCGGCCTGTTCACCCCGCTCTGGGGGTCGTACCCCCGGCAGCGGGCGGTCGAGGGGGCGTCTCGCGTCACCGAGGCGACCGTGGTGGAGGGCCGCGTCGCGACGGTGACCACGGCGGCGGGTGACGGCCCGATCCCGGCCGGCACCACCGTGCTGCTCGGCCGGGACGCCGGTGCCGACGCCCTCGCCGGGCTGCGGCCGGGCGACGCGGTGAGCGTGGCCTATCGGCCGAAGCCGTCCGACGGAGGCACCCTGCGCGCGGCGATCGGCGGCAGCAACGTGCTGGTCCGCGACGGGGCGGTGCAGAGCATCGCCGACGCCAGCCTCGCGCCGCGCACCGCGGTCGGCTTCACCGCCGATGGCCGGCGCATGATCATGCTCACCGTGGACGGCCGGCAGGTGGACAGCCGCGGCGTTAGCCAGACCGAGATGGGCCGGATGATGGCTGAGCTCGGCGCGTGGACCGCGCTGAACCTCGACGGCGGCGGCTCGTCGACCCTGCTGGCCCGCCGCCCCGGCGAGGCGAGCGTGCGGGTGGAGAATGCTCCCTCCGACGGCACCGAACGCGCCGTCCCCAACGGCCTGGCCATCTACGCCCCCGAGGGCAGCGGCCGGCTCACCGGCTACTGGCTGCGCACCACCAGCGACCCCACCGCCGCGCCGGGCGTCGCACCGATCCGGGGCGGCCGCCCCGACCGGGTCTTCCCCGGGCTGACCCGCCGGCTCACCGCCACCGGCCACGACGAGACGTACGGCCCGGCGGCCGGCGCACCGACCTGGTGGGCGAACCCCGTCCTCAGCGGGATGGTCAACCGCGACGGTGTCTTCCGGGCCGGCCTGCCCGGCCGCAGCACCGTCACCGCGCGGCGCGGCACCGCCGACGGCACGCTCGAACTCACCGTGCTCGGCCCGCTGGCCCGGATCGACGCCACGACGGACCGGGTGGGGCTGACCGGGGCGGGCGACAGCGCCCTGTCCGGCATCGTCGGCTACGACGCCGAGGGCAACACCGCCCCGATCGAACCCGCCGACCTCAAGCTCGACTACGACCGCACGGTGCTCGACGTCACCCCCACCGAGGACGGCAACCTCGCGGTGAAGGCGATCGCCGAAACCGGATCCGCCCTGGTCACCGTCCGAGTCGGCACCCGCAGCACGGTGCTGCCGGTCACCATCGGGCTCACCGACGTGCCGGTGGCCGGCTTCGACGACGCCGCCGCCTGGAAGTTCAGCCAGGCCCGGGCGAGCGGCTCGGTCGCCCCCGCGCCGGGCCGCACCGGCACCGGCCTGAAGATGTCGTACGACTTCAGCCAGTCCACCGGCACCCGCGCCGCGTACGCCGACCCGCCGGCCTGGATCGAGGTGCCCGGCCAGCCGCAGGCGTTCGGGATGTGGATCAACGGCAGCGGCCGGGGGGAGTGGCCCAGCCTGCACCTGCACGACGCCCAGGACACCCAGCACGTGCTGCGCGGCCCGCTGATCACCTGGACCGGCTGGCGGTACGTCGAGTTCGCCGTCCCGGCCGGCGTGCAGTACCCGGTGCGGGTGCGCCGGTTCTACGTCGCCGAGACCAACGCCGCCGCGCAGTACACCAGCGAGATCGTCATCGATGACCTGGTGGCGAAGGTGCCCCCCACGGTCGACGTGCCGGCCGAGGAACCCCGCACCGACCGGGTGGTGTTGCGCGACGGCACCGTGGACGGGGCACCCTGGCGCTTCGCGGTGATGTCCGACGCCCAGTTCGTCGCCGCAGCCCCGGACAGCGACCTGGTCGCCCAGGCCCGCCGCACGCTGCGCGAGGTTCGGGCGGCGAAGCCGGACTTCCTGGTGATCAACGGGGACTTCGTCGACACCGCGTACCCGGCGGACTTCGCGCTGGCCAAACGGATCCTCGACGAGGAGCTGGGCGGGGTGCTGCCCTACTACTACGTCCCCGGCAACCACGAGATCATGGGCGCGCCGATCGGCAACTTCACCGCCGCCTTCGGGGACACCTCCCGGGTCTTCGACCACGCCGGCACCCGGTTCGTCACGGTGAACACGGCCACCGGATCGCTGCGTGGCGGCGGCTTCGACCAGGTCCGGCTGCTGCGCGACGCCCTGGACCGGGCCGCCGCGGATCCGGCGGTCGGTTCGGTGGCCGTGCTCTTCCACCACCCGCCCCGCGACCCCAGCCCGGCCAAGGCCAGCCAGCTCGGTGACCGGAAGGAAGCAGCGTTGGTCGAGCAGTGGCTCGCCGACTTCCAGCACCGCACCGGCAAGGGCGCGCTCGTCGTCAACGGCCACGTCGGCACCTTCCACGCCGACCGGGTCGACGGCGTGCCGTACGTGATCAACGGCAACTCGGGCAAGAATCCGTCCACCCCGGCGCAGCTCGGCGGCTTCACCGGCTGGACGGAGTTCGGCGTCGACCCGGTCACCCCGGCCGAGGCCGAGCGGGCCCGTCGCGACCCGCTCGCTGAGGGCCCCCGCTGGGTGGACGCCGAGTTCCACGCCCACGTCGACCAACTCGCCCTGACCGCGCCGGAGACGGTGCCGGTCGGCGCCCCGGCTCGGCTCACCGCGACGCTGACCCAGCCGGGCGGCCGAGCCGTGCCGGTGGCCGCCCCGGTGAGCGCGGACTGGTCCGCCTCGCCGAGCGTCCACATCGGGCCGGTGATCGGGCTGAGGCCCTGGCACGTGGCCCGCTTCGACCCGGCCACGGGCGAGCTGACGGCGCTGCGTCCGGGCGCGTCGGTCGTGATCGCGGTGACGGTCAACGGCGTCCGGGCCGAGGCCACCGTTGCCCTCACCCGGGCGGCGGCTCGCGCCGCCTGACGGGCGCGAAGGGCACCTTTTGCGGCATTTTGTATAGCAGGGGCTCCGTGTCAACACCCCGCTGCCCGACGGTGGAATGGGGTGCGGGCGGGGTGGGAATGCGGGAGGGGACCGGCACGTTGACGAAGCCGGACCTGCTGTGCGGCCCGCCTGAGGGGTCGGCTCACGCTCATGGCACACTGGTCAATCGGCCACAGGTTCCGGTTCACGCCTGAGCCCGACGCGCACCACGCGTCGGGGCCGCACGGCGACCCGGCGACCACCCACGAAAGGACCGAGGCGAGATGAAGTCCAAGATCCACCCGGAGTACACGACCACCGAGGTCAGTTGCTCCTGCGGCAGCACGTTCACGACCCGCAGCACCGCCAAGGGCGGTTCCATCCACGTCGAGACCTGCAGCGCCTGCCACCCGTTCTACACCGGTAAGCAGCGCGTTCTCGACACGGCCGGCCGGGTCGCCAAGTTCCAGCAGAAGTACGCCAAGGTTCAGGCGAAGAAGGCCAAGTAGCTCCACGTTCGGCGCCCGCGTCCGGCTTCCTGCCGGGCGCGGGCGCTGTCCGTATCACCCCATTCCGTCCGGCTGACCGTCCCCGGCGGGTCCTCGTCGTCGAAGGAGCACCCCGAGCATGAGCAGCGAACGGCTGACCGCCCTCCTCGACGAGTACGCCGAGCTGGAGAAGCGCCTCGCGGACCCGGCCATCCACGCCGACCAGGGCGCCGCCCGCCGGGTCGGCCGCCGGTACGCCGAGCTGGTGCCGCTGCACAAGGCCGCCGCCGAACTGGAGCAGGCCCGCGCCGACCTGGTCGCGGCGCGGGAGCTGGCGGCCGAGGAGCCGTCCTTCGCCGCCGAGGCGGAGGCGATCGCCGCCGGACTGCCGGCGCTGGAGGAACGCCTCGCCGAGCTGCTGATCCCGCGCGACCCGCACGACGCCAAGGACGTGATCGTCGAGATCAAGGCCGGTGAGGGTGGCGAGGAGTCCGCCCTGTTCGCCGGCGACCTGCTGCGGATGTACACCCGGTACGCGGAGCGGCACGGCTGGCTCACCGAGGTCATCGACGTGCAGGACTCCGACCTGGGCGGGGTGAAGGACGTCTCGCTGGCGATCAAGACCAAGGGCGTCCCGGAGGGCGGCAACGGCGTCTGGTCCCGGCTCAAGTGGGAGGGCGGGGTGCACCGGGTGCAGCGTGTTCCGGTCACCGAGTCGCAGGGGCGCATCCACACCAGCGCAGCCGGTGTGCTGGTGCTGCCCGAGGCCGAGGACGTGGACGTCATCGTCGACCCGAGCGACCTGCGGATCGACGTGTTCCGCTCGTCGGGGCCCGGCGGGCAGTCGGTGAACACCACCGACTCGGCGGTGCGGATCACCCACGTGCCGACCGGGATCGTGGTCTCCTGCCAGAACGAGAAGTCCCAGCTTCAGAACCGGGAGCAGGCGATGCGCATCATGCGGGCCCGGCTGTTGGCCGCCGCTCAGGAGCAGGCCGACGCCGCCGCCTCGGACGCCCGCAAGGCGCAGGTGCGCACGATGGACCGCTCGGAGCGGATCCGGACGTACAACTTCCCGCAGAACCGGATCACCGACCACCGGATCGGCTACACGGCGTACAACCTGGACCTGGCCCTCGCCGGCGAGCTGGACGGCGTGCTGGACGCCCTCACCGAGGCCGACCGGGCCGCCCGTCTGGCTGGCGACACGGAGCTCACCCGCCGCTGACGTCCGCCCCGCGCGGGCCGTCGGTAGGCGCGGGTCGGGTCTTGGCGGTGAGCATCTCGCGGTCAGCGGTCTCGAATGCCGCGCCGAGCGCGTCGCGCAGCCCGGCGCCGGCCCCGTTGACCTGCCCGAAGCCGATGCTTACCGCGACGGGGGTGCCGGGCACCAGCGACTCCCAGTCCTCCGTGCGCACCGCAGCCCTGATCCGGCGGGCCACCTCGGCCGCCTCTGCCATCCCGGCGCCCGACAGCACCACCACGAACTCGTCGCCGCCGTAGCGGGCCACGAAGTCGCCCCGGCGCATCACCCGGTTGATCACCCCGGCGACGCGCTGGAGGACCAGGTCGCCGGAGTGGTGGCCGTGCCGGGTGTTGACCGCCTTGAAGCCGTCCAGGTCGCAGACGCCGATCATTACCCGCTCGCCGCGGGCCACCACCGCTGCGATATATCGCTCCAGCCGGCGTCGGTTGGGCAGCCCGGTCAGCGGGTCGGTGAGCGCCTCGCCTTCATAGCGGGCCGCCTCGCGGCGCATCTCCTCGTGGTCGAGCCGGGCGGCGATGCCGTCGATGTAGACGTCCCGCAGCCGGTCGTTGCGCTGCGCGGCGAGCCGGAACGCGTGCCGGTCGGCCCGGTGCGACGCCGCATGGTCGCCGCCCCGGGCGTACGCGATGCTGCGCAGCCGCGCCGGCTCGGCCGCGCCGAGGGTCTCGTGGGAGACCCGGGTGGTGTCCAGCCGGGTGACCGCCTCGATCGGGTTGCCGGCGGCGATGGCCAGGCAGATCTGGCCGAGCTGGCGCATGTCCCGGGCCCGGGCGCTGTCCCCGCCGTGCGCGAGCAGTCGGGACGGCTCCGCCTCGGCGCCGGCCTCCACCCGCTCGCCCAGCGCGGCCCGGCGCGCGGCGGCGTAACCGTAGGCGGCGAGGCTGCTCGGGCGCAGCTGGCTGGCTCGCCCGCCACCGAGGAACCGGCCCAGGTCCGCCGCGACGTCGCGGAGCACCCGCAGGCAGCCGTCGCTGTCGCCGTTGTGGTCGAGGGCGACAGCGTTGCGCAGCCGGATGCCGGGGGCGGCGAAGGTCTCTTCGGGGATGCCGGCGGCGATTCCGAGCTGGCGGGCGCGTTCGATGGCGCCGAGGGCGTAGCCGTGGAAGCTGAGGTAGGAGTAGGCCATCGCCAGGTCGTGCCAGCCCCACGCGGTGTCCCGGTCCGGGTCGTCCACCGCGCCGAGCATCCGGGCCGCCTTCACCAGGTGGGTCACGCAGCGGTCGAGCGCCCCCTGGTGGTGGGCGGCAAGCGCGGCGAGCGCGTTGACGTGCCCGTGCAGGTACGGCTCGGGCAGGTCCCGGACGGCCGTGGAGGCCGCCTCGATGGCCCGGGTGAACTCGGCGGTGCGACCGAGATTGATCACAGCGGAGAGGCGTTGTACCAGCGCGTCCGCTCGGGCGTGCGGGTCCGCGGTGCTGTCGATCACCCCGTCGAGGAGGGCACACGCCTCGGCGGAGCGGCTCACCTCCTGCAGGGCGCGGGCTCGGGTGAGGACGTCAACCTGGTCGTTGACCCGGTCGAGCCAGCCCACCCGCGACCTCCCTGTCGGTGTGCGTCCGGACGCGGCGGTCGTGTCGTGGCCCGGCGACGCTTCATGATTATGTCGTGACCTTCCTTTCGCAACACCCGTCCGAAGGGTCAGAACGGCCCCGACCGTCGGTGGTGGTGGCCCGCGCCGCGCGAACTCTCGCCGCGGCGGGGGTCGAGGCGTCCCGCGTCGAGGCCGAACTGCTCGCCGCCCATGTGCTGGCCGTGCCCCGGGGCCGGCTGGCGCTGGCCGAGGGCTTCACCGCCGGCCAACTCGACCAGTACGACGCCCTGGTGGCCCGGCGGGCGGCCCGGGAGCCGCTGCAGCACCTCACCGGCAGCGCCGCCTTCCGGCATCTGGAGCTGGCGGTCGGGCCGGGGGTCTTCGTGCCCCGGCCGGAGACCGAACTGCTCGCGGGGTGGGGCGTCGACCAGGCCCGGCTGCGGCAGGTCGGCCCGCCGGGGGGCGAGCCGCC
Source organism: Micromonospora sp. RTGN7 (assembly GCF_033804645.1). Taxonomy (NCBI): domain Bacteria; kingdom Bacillati; phylum Actinomycetota; class Actinomycetes; order Micromonosporales; family Micromonosporaceae; genus Micromonospora; species Micromonospora sp. RTGN7. Next base: position 80,887 of record NZ_JAPZLF010000010.1, read on the forward strand.
GCTGGTGGTCGACCTGTGCAGCGGGTCCGGGGCGATCGCCCTGGCCGTCGCCCAGGAGGCGCCCGGTGCCCGGGTCGTGGCGGTGGAGCGCTCGCCGGCCGCGCTGGCCTGGCTGAACCGCAACGCCGCCGACCGGGCCGCCGCCGGGGACCGGCCGATCGAGGTGGTGGCCGCCGACGTCACCGACCCGGCCCTGCTGACCGGGCTGACCGGGCAGGTGGACGTGCTGCTGTGCAACCCGCCGTACGTGCCGCGCGCGGTGGTCGTGCCCCCGGAGGTGTCGGCGCACGACCCGGGCGAGGCGGTCTTCGGCGGGGCGGACGGGCTGGCGGTGATCCGGCCGGTGCTCGCGCGCGCCGCGGAGCTGCTGCGACCCGGCGGGGTGCTCGGGGTCGAGCACGACGACACGCACGGCGACGCGGTGCCGGCGCTGCTCGCCGAGGACGGCCGGTACGAGGCGGTCGAGGAGCACCGGGACCTGGCCGGGCGACCCCGGTTCGCCACCGCCCGCCGCCGCCCGGCGGTCGCCGCCGTGGGACCCGCTCACGCCGAGCAAGCCGACCGGGCCGCGGCGTGGCAGACTGGCTCCTCGTGATGCTCTACGACTGCCGGTCGCCTGCCGACCGGGACCGCGGCATCGCCGCTGCCATCGAGGCTGTCAAGAACGGCGAGTTGGTCGTTCTGCCGACGGACACGGTCTATGGCATCGGCGCGGACGCCTTCACCCCATACGCGGTGAAGGCACTCTCCGATGCCAAGGGTGGCACCGGGCAGGCGCTACCGGTCCTGATCGGCTCCCGGCACACCCTCGACGGCCTGGTCTTCACGCTGCCCCGGTCGGCCCGCGATTTGGTCGAGGCGTTCTGGCCGGGTGCGCTGACCATCGTGGTGGAACACTCGCCGAGCCTGGCGTGGGATCTGGGCGACGCCAGCGGCACGGTCGCCGTGCGGATGCCGCTGCACCCGGTGGCCCTGGAGGTGCTGCGGGAGACCGGCCCGATGGCGGTGGCGTCGGCCAACAAGGTCGGCCAGCCGGCGGCGGTCACCGCCGAGGCGGCGCGGGAGCAGCTCGGCTACGGCGTCCGGGCGTACCTGGAGGCCGGGCCGTGCCCCGACCCGGTCCCGAGCACCATCATCGACCTGACCGGCGAGGTGCCACGGGTGCTGCGCAACGGGGCGATCGCGTTCGAGAAGCTGCGGGACGTGGTGCCGGAGATCATCGAGAGCCGGGTGGGCTGAGTGCCGCCGTTCACCGTCCTGCACGTCTGCATGGGCAACATCTGCCGCTCGCCGATGGCGGAGCGGCTGCTGGCGTTGGCCGTCCGCCAGCGGCTGGCGCGGCACGGCGTCGACCCGACCGAGGCGGACGGGCTGCTGCACAGCCACAGCGCCGGCACCGGCGGCTGGCACGCGGGGGAGGAGATGAACCCGCCGGCGGCCCGCCAGGTGGTCGCCCGGGGCGGCGACGTGGACGGGTTCGCCGCCCGCAAGCTGCGCTCCGACCAGATCGACGGCGCCGACCTGGTGCTCACCGCCACCGCCGACCAGCAGGAGTACGTGGCGGCGCTGCGCCCCGACGCGGCCGCCCGCACCTTCGTGCTCGGCGAGTTCGGCCGGCTGCTGGCGGCGGTGGCCGCCGACGTGCTGCCGGCCGCCGAGGCCACCCCGGCCGCGGTGTACGCCCGCGGGGTGGCCCTGGTGGCCGCCGCACACGCCGCCCGGCAGGGCGCGTCCCCGCTGCGCACCGACGACCTCGACGACCCGTGGGGGCGGGGCGACCAGTGCTTCAGCCGGGTCGCCGACGAGATCGAGGAGACCGTCCACCCGCTGGCCACCGCGCTGCTGGCCTGACGGCTGCCGACCCCGTCCCACCGGCCGGCCCGCGCCTCACGGGCGCCCCACGACCGCCCCCGGGTGGCCCCGAGCCGCGTCCGCTCATGCCCCCTGCGCGCCCCGTGCGGCGCGTCGCGTGTCTTTCTCGCGATATTCGTCCCCCTTTGGGGAAAACCGGCGGGAAGCGGGTTCTTCCGGGGTCATTCTGAACGGGTCCTCACCTGACCGGCTCCTGCGGGGAGAGCTGATGATCCGGGTTCGTCGTCTCGACAAGCTGGTAACCATTGTGATCGCCGGGGTGCTCGCCGGGCTGGCGCTGGCCGTGGCGGCCCTGCCGGCAGCTCTGGTCTTCGGCATCGGCGTACGCGGGCTCACCGGGCCCTGGTCCGCGCTGCCCGAGTCGCTGCGCACGCCGCCCACGGCCCAGCGCTCCACCCTCTACGCCAACGACGGCACCACCCCGATCACCTCGTTCTACGTCGAGGACCGGGTGGACGTGCCGCTGGCCGAGGTCGCGCCGGCGATGCGCCAGGCCATCGTCGCCGCCGAGGACGTCCGCTTCTACCAGCACCGGGGCGTCGACGCCCGGGGCGTGGTCCGGGCGTTCACCGCCAACCAGCGCGACGGCACCCGGCAGGGCGCGTCGACGCTGACCATGCAGTACGTCCGCAACGTGCTCGCCAGTGACCCGGCGCTCACCGAGGAGGAGCGGGACAGGGCCACCGAGATCTCCGTCGTCCGCAAGCTCAAGGAGATGCGGTACGCCCTGGCGGTGGAGCGGGAGATGAGCAAGGACCAGATCCTCGCCGGCTACCTCAACATCGCCTACTTCGGCGCGGGGGCGTACGGGGTGGCCGCCGCCAGCAAGCGGTACTTCTCCAAGCCGCCGGCGTTGCTCACCCTGGCCGAGGCGGCGCTGCTGGCCGGGCTGGTCCGCTCGCCGCACACCGACGACCCGATCGACGGCGACGTCGACGCGGCGCTGAGCCGCCGGGCGTACGTGCTGGAGCGGCTGGTCGAGACCGGCCAGGTGGCGCCCGCCGTGGCCGTGGCGGCGAAGGCCGAGCCGTTGGCGCTGAAGCCCAGCACGACGCCGAACGACTGCACCGCCGTTCCGCAGGGGCACAACGACTGGGGCTTCTTCTGCGACTGGTTCACCCGCTGGTGGAACGAGCAGCCGGCCTTCGGTGCCTCGGCCGAGGAGCGGCAGCGCACCCTGCGCCGGGGCGGCTTCCGCATCGTCTCCTCGCTCGACCCGGCCGTGCAGCAGACCACCATGCGGCAGGTGCTGGGGGTCTACGGCGTCGGCGATCCCCGCGCGGTGCCGACCGCCGTGGTGCAGCCGGGCACCGGCCGGGTCCTCGCCCTGGCGGTGAACCGCAACTACAGCGTGGCCGAGAACCCGCCGGGCTGGTCGAACCGTCCGAACACGGTCAACCAGCTGGTCGCCGGCGGCGGGACGATCGTCGGCTACCAGGCCGGCTCGACGTTCAAGCTCTTCGCCGTGCTCGCCGCGTTGGAGGCCGGCCTGCCGCTGAGCACCGGGTTCGACGTCCCGTCCCGCATCCTCACCCGGTTCCCGATCTCCGGCGGCTCCGCCGACTGCGGCGGCCGATGGTGCCCGGCCAACGCCGACCCGACCGGGACGAACGGCCACCGCAACCTGTGGGACGCCTTCGGCCGCTCCATCAACACGTACTTCGCGTGGCTGACCGAGCAGGTGGGCGCGGACCGGGTGGTGGAGATGGCCGAGCGGCTCGGTATCCGCCTGCGCGCCGAGTCCGACGCCCGGATGGCCCGGTCCGGCGCGCGGGAGTGGGGGCCGTTCACCCTGGGCGTCGCCGCCACCACCCCGCTCGACCTGGCCGGGGCGTACGCCGCGGTGGCGGCGGAGGGGACCTGGTGCGCACCGACGCCGGTGCTGTCGATCCTCGACAGTGGCGGTCGGACGGTCGCCGCCGGGCGCCCGGACTGTCGGCAGGTGCTCGACGTCGACGTGGCCCGGGGCGCCGCCGACGCCGCCCGCTGCCCGGTCGGCGACCAGTCGATGTACGGCGGCTGCGCCGGCGGCACCGCCACCGATTTGCGAGCCCGGCTCGGCCGGCCGGTGGCGGGCAAGACCGGCAGTTCGGAGCGGAACGAGACGGAGACCATCGTCGCCTTCACCCCGCAGCTCGCCGTCGCCTCGATCGCGGCCAATCCCGACGATCCCCGCGACGCGGTCGGCCTGCCGGTGCAGGCCCGCCTGGTCGACGTCGTCGGCAACGTCCTGCGCGACACCCTCCGGGACGAACCGATCCTCGACTTCGTCCCGCCGAGCGAGTCGGTCGCCTATCGGGTGACCGGCCAGCGCACCGTCAACTGACCCGGTCAGGGACGGTCGGCGGCTCGGGCGATGTTGCGGGCCATGCCGCCGCCCGCCGATGTAACCGGACGCACCCGTGACGAGGCATCTCACGGCCTCCAGTGTGCGGCCCCATAGACTCCCTCGCTGTGGAGTACGCGAGGAGCACCTTCTGGGGGCCGGCCTACGGCCAGCCCGGCACCGCCGATCCGGTAAGCGGCGACGTCGCCGGGTTGGCCGCCGACTTCCCGGCGTACCCCCGTGGCTGAGCCGACGGTGGACACGGCGGCCGACCGCGGCTGGCGGCTGCGCCACCTGCCGGTGCTGCTGGTCACCTCCGCCGTGGTGGCGGCGCTCGGCGCGGTGGCCGGCGGCGTTCTCGGCGGCGCCGACGCGGCGCTCGGGGCGGTCGCCGGGGTGGCCGTCACCGTGGCTAGCTACACCCTCACCACCGTGGTGCTGGCCTGGGCGGACGCGCGGAACCCGCAGCTCGTGCTGCCGTTCGGGCTCGGCCTCTACGCCGCCAAGTTCACCCTCCTGGGCGGCGTGATGGTTGCGGTCGCCTCGACCGGCTGGCCCGGGCTGATCCCGCTCTGCCTCGGGATCGCCGCCGGCGTGGTGGTGTGGACCGGCGCGCACATCTGGTGGCTCAGCACCGTCCACGCGCGCCGGACCAGCGGCTGAACGTCTGCCCGCACACTTTTCGATGCGACGCGCGGAATGTGTCCGACTCCGGTCATTTTCTCCGTGGCGGAAGGGGAGTAGCGTGCCCGAGAGGCGACCCGCCCGCCCGATGCCCACACAACGACGGTTGTGCGGGGGGTGAGGCACAGCCTCATCCTCCCAGCTGATATCGTTCGCCCCGTCATGGCTGGTGACCACACTCCTCAACCCAATGGCGGCCCGGGCGACATTCCGACCGGTGCCGGCCAGGGTTGGACCGCGCTCTCGTATCTCATCGGGGGCATGCTCGTCTGGGGTTTCATCGGCTGGCTGGTCGACCAGTGGCTCGACACCGGTGGCATCTCCACCGGGATCGGCGTCGTGCTCGGCATGGCCGGGGGAATCATCCTGGTCGTCCGCCGACTCGGCACGCCTACTTAGGAAGGGACGCGGTGTTCGGACAGGCGAACGTCCTGGCACAGGGCGAGGCAGCATTCCCACCCAGCGTGGACGATTTCTACCTGCCCAGCATCCTCCCCTGGGGTGCGCACGACTCGTACTGGTTCACCAAGATCACGGCCATGGTCTGGGTCGCCGTCGGCATCCTGATCATCTTCTTCCTGGTCACGTACCGGAAGCCGCAGCTCGTGCCGACGAAGAAGCAGTGGCTCGCCGAGTCGATCTACGGCTTCGTGCGGAACAACATCGCGGTCGACATGATCGGGCACGCGGGGGTGCGGTTCGCGCCGTACTTCACCACGCTCTTCTGTTTTGTCCTGCTGACGAACTTCTTCGCGATCCTGCCGTTCTTCCAGATCTCGCCGAACTCGCACATCGCGTTCCCTGCGGTCCTCGCCGTGGTCAGCTACCTGCTGTTCAACTACATCGGCATCCGCAAGCACGGCTTCGCGAAGTACTTCAAGAACTCGCTGATCCCGCCGGCACCCTGGTACATCCTGCCGCTGCTGATCCCGATCGAGCTCTTCTCGACTTTCATCGTCCGGCCGTTCTCGCTGGCCGTCCGTCTCTTCGCGAACATGTTCGCCGGCCACATGCTCCTGCTGGTCTTCACGCTCGGCGGCTTCGCGATGCTGAGCGCCAACGCCTGGCTGGCCCCGGTCTCGGTGCTGTCCTGGGTGATGACCATCGCGCTCACCTTCCTCGAGTTCCTGGTGATCTGCCTCCAGGCCTACGTCTTCACGGTGCTCACCGCCAGCTACGTACAGGGCGCGCTCGCCGACGAGCACTGACGCACCTCGCACCAACCAGTTGTCGTCCCGCGTGACCGTCACGCGTGATAACCAGGAGGAACCAACAATGGACATCTACGCCGCGGTAGAGGGCAGCACCGCCGCCATCGGCTACGGTCTCGCGGCCATCGGCCCGGGTATCGGTGTCGGCCTGGTCTTCGCCGCCTACATCCAGTCGACCGCCCGTCAGCCGGAGTCGTCGAAGATGACCCTGCCGTACGTCTGGATCGGCTTCGCCGTCATCGAGGCGCTCGCGCTGCTGGGCATCGCGTTCGGCTTCATCTGGGCCGGCGCCTGATCCACCCCTCTGACCGGGAGGTAACCCATGTTCCTGCTTGCCGCTGAGGGTGGTGAGTCGACGCACAACCCGATCATCCCGATCTGGCAGGAGATCGTGGTTGGGTCCGTCGCCTTCGCCGTGCTCTGCTTCGTGCTGATGAAGTTCGTCTTCCCCCGAATGGAGCAGACGTTCCAGGCCCGGGTCGACGCGATCGAGGGCGGGATCAAGCGCGCCGAGGCCGCCCAGGCCGAGGCGAACCAGCTGCTCGAGCAGTACCGCGCCCAGCTCGCCGAGGCGCGCAACGACGCCGCCCGGATCCGGGACGACGCCCGGGCCGACGCCGAGGGGATCCGTCAGGACATCCTCGTCAAGGCGCGGGAGGAGTCCGACCGGATCATCGCGGCCGGCAAGGAGCAGCTCGCCGCCGAGCGGGCCACCATCGTGCGCGAGCTGCGCACGGAGGTCGGCACGATCGCGGTCGACCTGGCCAGCAAGATCGTCGGCGAGTCGTTGGCCGACGAGGCCCGTCGCAAGGGCACCGTCGACCGCTTCCTCACCGATCTCGAGAGCACGGGGGCCCGCTGATGCAGGCCGCCAGCCGGGAGTCGTACCGGGCCGCGACCGAGCGCCTGGCGGCATATGCGCTGCGTGCGGAGCCGTCGGCGGTGGCCACCACCGCCGACGACCTGCTCTCCGTCGCAGGTCTGCTGGGGCGCGAGTCGCGGCTGCGTCGGGCGCTGTCCGACCCGGCCCGGGCCGGTGCGGACCGGGCCGGACTGCTGGGCGACACGCTCCGGGGGAAGGTCGGCGCGGACGCGCTCGACCTGCTCTCCGGGCTGGTGTCCGGCCGGTGGTCGGCATCGTCGGAGCTGCTCGACGGCACCGAGCGGCTGGGCGTTGAGGCGCTGCTGGCCAGCGCCGACGCGGCCGGCGAGCTGGGCGAGGTCGAGGACGAGCTGTTCCGCTTCGGTCAGGTGGTCACCGGTCAGCCCGCGCTCGCCGCAGCGCTGTCCGACTCGGCCGTCCCGGTCCAGCGGCGGGCCGTACTGGCCCGCGAGCTGCTGGCTGGCAAGGCCACCCCGACCACCGTCCGCCTCGTCGAGGTGGCGCTGGGCGGGTTCGGCGGACGGTCCCTGAGCGGTTCGCTCACCCGGCTGGTCGAGCTCACCGCCGACCGGCGGGATCGGCAGGTCGCGTACGTGACCGTGGCGGCCCCGTTGAGTGATGAGGACGAGCGTCGACTCGGCGCCCGCCTCGCCGCGATATACGGTCGAGAGGTTTCCGTCAAGCAGACGGTGGACCCCTCGATCCTCGGTGGCGTCAGCGTGCGGGTCGGCTCCGACCTGTACGACGGCACCGTCCTGCGCCGCCTCAACGAGACTCGCAACGCGCTCGCGAAGCGCTGACCGGCACCCGCTGGGCACACCCGCGAAGCGCCGGATTGACAGACGCCATTCGGACCGGTCGGTACTAGGTATCCCGGGCCCCTGAAACTTAAGGAAGCAGAGGATGGCCGAGCTGACCATCTCGACGGAGGAGATCCGCGGCGCCCTGGAGCGCTACGTCTCCTCCTACTCGCCCGACGTCTCCCGCGAGGAGGTCGGCACCGTCGCCGACACCGGCGACGGTATCGCCCACGTCGAGGGCCTCCCCTCGACCATGACCAACGAGCTCCTGGAGTTCGAGGACGGCACGCTCGGCGTCGCACTGAACCTCGACGTCCGGGAGATCGGTGTCGTCGTCCTCGGCGACTCCGCGAAGCTCGAAGAGGGCCAGCGCGTCAAGCGCACCGGCCGGGTGCTCTCCGTGCCGGTCGGCGACGCCTTCCTCGGCCGCGTGGTCAACGCGCTCGGCCAGCCGATCGACGGTCTCGGCGACATCGCCAACGAGGGCTTCCGCGAGCTGGAGCTTCAGGCTCCGAACGTGATGTCCCGGCAGTCCGTCGACGAGCCGCTGCAGACCGGGATCAAGGCGATCGACGCCATGACCCCGATCGGCCGGGGCCAGCGGCAGCTGATCATCGGTGACCGCAAGACCGGCAAGACCACGGTCGCGCTGGACACCATCCTCAACCAGCGGGACAACTGGCGCTCCGGCGACCCGAAGAAGCAGGTCCGCTGCATCTACGTCGCCATCGGCCAGAAGGCCTCCACGGTCGCCTCGATCAAGGGCATCCTGGAGGAGGCGGGCGCGCTGGAATACACCACCATCGTCGCCTCCCCGGCCTCCGACCCGGCCGGCTTCAAGTACCTGGCCCCGTACACCGGTTCGTCCATCGGGCAGCACTGGATGTACGGCGGCAAGCACGTCCTGATCGTCTTCGACGACCTGAGCAAGCAGGCCGAGGCGTACCGCGCCGTGTCGCTGCTGCTGCGTCGCCCGCCGGGCCGCGAGGCGTACCCGGGTGACGTCTTCTACCTGCACTCCCGGCTGCTGGAGCGCTGCGCGAAGCTCTCCGACGCGCTGGGCGGCGGCTCGATGACCGGCCTGCCGATCATCGAGACGAAGGCCAACGACATCTCGGCCTTCATCCCGACCAACGTCATCTCCATCACCGACGGCCAGATCTTCCTGGAGACCGACCTGTTCAACCAGGGCGTCCGGCCGGCCATCAACGTCGGCACCTCGGTCTCCCGGGTCGGTGGCGCCGCGCAGGTGAAGCCGATGCGCAAGGTCGCCGGTTCGCTGCGGCTGAACCTGGCCCAGTTCCGTGAGCTGGAGGCGTTCGCCGCCTTCGCCTCCGACCTGGACAAGACCTCCCGCGCCCAGCTGGACCGCGGTTCCCGCCTGGTCGAGCTGCTCAAGCAGCCGAACTACTCGCCGTACCCGGTGCAGGAGCAGGTCGTCACGGTCTGGGCCGGCACCGAGGGCAAGCTGGACGACATCCCGGTCGGCGAGGTCCGCCGCTTCGAGTCGGAGTTCCTCCAGTACCTGCGGCACAAGCACGAGGGCACCCTCGTGGCGATCGCCGACAACACGTGGAACGACGAGATCATCTCCACCCTCGACCAGGCCATCGTGAGCTTCAAGCAGACCTTCCTGGGCAAGGAGGACGAGGCCCGGATCAACGAGGCCCCGGCCGCCCCGCTGGAGGGCGAGCAGAACCGCGAGACGGTGACCCGCTACCGCGGCAACGCCGAGAAGCAGTAGGGCTGACTCATGGCGGCCCAGGTACGCGTTCTTCGTCAACGGATCCGGTCGGCGAAGGGGATGAAGAAGATCACCAAGGCGATGGAGCTCGTGGCGACGAGCCGAATCGCCAAGGCCCAGGCCCGGGTGCAGGCGTCCCTGCCGTACTCCCAGGCCATCACCGGCGTGCTCACCGCGCTGGCGTCCAACGCCCGGATCGACCACCCGCTACTCACCGCGCGCGAGCAGGTGCGGCGGGCGGGCGTCCTGCTGGTAACCAGCGACCGGGGCCTGGCCGGCGGTTACAGCTCCAACGCGATCAAGACGGCGCAGTCGCTCATCGCCCGGCTGCGCGCCGAGGGCAAGGAGCCCGTGCTCTACGTCATCGGCCGCAAGGGCGTCGCGTTCTACCGGTTCCGGGACTGGCCGATCGAGGCGAACTGGACGGGCTTCTCGGAGCAACCGACGTTCGCCGACGCCCGCGAGGTGGGTGAGACGCTGATCAAGGCGTTCACCGCCGGCGCGGACGACACCGACGGCGACGCCGGGGCGGACGGGGTGCTCGGGGTCGACGAGTTGCACATCGTCTACACCGAGTTCCACTCCCTGATGACCCAGAACCCGGTCGCGAAGATCATCGGCCCGATGCAGGTCGAGGACCGGCCGCGGTCGGAGGGCCTGCTCCCGGCGTACGAGTTCGAGCCGGAGGCGGAGGTGCTGCTCGACGCGCTGTTGCCGAAGTACATCAACACGCGGATCTACGCGGCGTTGCTGGAGTCGGCGGCGAGCGAGTCGGCGGCCCGGCGACGGGCGATGAAGAGTGCCACCGACAACGCCGAAGACATGATCGAGAAGTACACGCGTGAGATGAACTCGGCCCGCCAGGCCGGGATCACCCAGGAGATCAGCGAGATCGTCGGCGGCGCGAACGCGCTCGCCGCGTCGGGAAGTGAAGTGTGATGACTGTATCCGCAGTTGCTGGTGGACCAGCTGAGACCAGGACGGCCACGGGTCGCGTGGTCCGGGTCATCGGCCCGGTCGTCGACGCCGAGTTCCCGCGCGACGCCATGCCGGCCCTGTTCAACGCCCTGCACGTCACCGTGACGCTCTCCGGCGGTGAGAAGACGCTGACCCTGGAGGTCGCCCAGCACCTGGGTGACAACCTGGTCCGCGCGATCTCGATGCAGCCGACAGACGGCCTGGTCCGCGGTGCCGAGGTGCGCAACACCGGCTCGCCGATCACCGTGCCGGTGGGCGACGCGGTCAAGGGCCACGTGTTCAACGCGATCGGCGAGTGCCTCAACCTCACCGAGGGCGAGACGCTCGACGCGGACGACCGGTGGGGCATCCACCGCAAGGCCCCGGCCTTCGCGGACCTGGAGCCGAAGACCGAGATGCTGGAGACCGGCATCAAGGTCATCGACCTGCTCGCCCCGTACGTCAAGGGCGGCAAGATCGGGCTGTTCGGCGGCGCGGGCGTGGGCAAGACGGTGCTCATCCAGGAGATGATCACCCGCGTGGCCCGGAACTTCGGTGGCACGTCGGTCTTCGCCGGCGTGGGTGAGCGCACCCGTGAGGGCAACGACCTGATCGCCGAGATGACCGAGTCCGGCGTCATCGACAAGACCGCGTTGGTCTTCGGCCAGATGGACGAGCCGCCGGGCACCCGGCTGCGCGTCGCCCTCTCCGCGCTGACCATGGCGGAATACTTCCGCGACGTGAAGAAGCAGGAGGTGCTGCTCTTCATCGACAACATCTTCCGCTTCACCCAGGCCGGCTCCGAGGTCTCCACCCTGCTCGGCCGCATGCCGAGCGCCGTGGGTTACCAGCCGACCCTGGCCGACGAGATGGGCGAGCTCCAGGAGCGGATCACCTCCGTCCGGGGCCAGGCCATCACGTCGCTGCAGGCGATCTACGTGCCGGCGGACGACTACACCGACCCCGCCCCGGCCACCACGTTCGCCCACCTCGACGCGACCACCAACCTGGAGCGCTCGATCTCCGACAAGGGCATCTACCCGGCCGTGGACCCGCTGGCGTCCTCGTCCCGGATCCTCGCCCCGGAGTTCGTCGGCGCCGAGCACTTCGCGGTGGCCACCGAGGTGAAGCGGATCCTGCAGAAGTACAAGGACCTGCAGGACATCATCGCCATCCTCGGCATCGAGGAGCTCTCCGAGGAAGACAAGATCACCGTGCAGCGCGCCCGGCGGATCGAGCGCTTCCTGTCGCAGAACACCTACGCCGCCGAGCAGTTCACCGGCGTGGTGGGCTCGACGGTCCCGATCGCTGAGACCATCGAGGCGTTCAAGAAGATCAGCGAGGGCGAGTACGACCACTTCCCCGAGCAGGCCTTCTTCATGTGCGGTGGTCTTGAGGACCTGGAGCGCAAGGCCGCGGAGCTGATGAAGAGCTAGACCAGCGTCACAGCAATGAGGACCGTCCCGGTGACAACCGGGGCGGTCCTCATTCATCTGTAGGCCCTATGATCTCCGCTGTCCGGTTTACTGTCCGACGATCTCGCCGGACGCGAGGTACCGTCGTTTTCACGTCGTCCCCGGACGAGTGATTGTTGTTGCAACCTTTCGGCTGCGTGCGCCCGTCTCCTCTTCGTGGCGTGACGAACAGGAGATGCTTGTGGTGAAGGCCGGCAAGGGCGGCAGAAAGAAACCGTCCGTCTGGTCGGGCGTGCCGCGGTGGGCGCGGGTGTGCACGGTGTTCGGCACCGTGCTCCTGCTGCTCAGCGGCGCGGTGCTGGTGGGCTACGAGGCGCTGGTGTCCCGGTACGAGGGGGCGGTCGGCAAGGGCGACCTCTTCGGCGACCAGGCCGCGGGCGCCCAGGAGCGCAAGAGCGACATCAAGGGGCCGCTCAACATCCTGCTGGTGGGCATCGATCCGCGCGACCCGACGATGCCGCCGCTGGCCGACTCGGTCATGGTGCTGCACGTGCCGGTCGATCTGGACCGGGCATACCTTTTCTCGCTGCCCCGGGACCTGCGGGTCGAGATCCCGAGGTTCAGCAAGGCCGAGTTCAACGGGGGAACCGACAAGCTGAACGCCGCCATGTCGTACGGCAGTCGGGTCCCGGGGCAGAACCCGGACGCGGCCCGGGGCTTCGAACTGCTCGCCAAGACCGTGCAGCAGGTGACCGGGATCGAGCGATTCGACGCCGGCGCGATCATCAACTTCACCGGCTTCCAGAAGATCGTCGACGCGATGGGTGGCGTCGACATGTACATCGAGCGCGAGGTGCGTTCCGAGCACCGGGAGCCCAGCGGGGTGCACCGCAAGGGCAACACCCGCGGCGAGGGGTACGTCGGCCCGCAGGCGGTCTACAAGAAGGGCAACCAGCACCTCAGCGGCTGGCAGGCGCTGGACTACGTCCGGCAGCGCTACCCGAAGAACGGCGTCCCGGACGCCGACTACGGCCGGCAGCGCCACCAGCAGCAGTTCATCAAGGCAATGGTCAACCAGGCGTTCAGTGCCGACGTGGTGACCAACCCGATCAAGCTGGACCGGGTCATCCGGGCCGCCGGGCAGTCACTGATCTTCAATGGCCGGGGCAGCGGCGTGATTGACTTCGCGATCGCCCTCAAGGGCGTCGACGCCAGCAACGTTGAGCTGATCAAACTGCCGGGGGAGAACATCGGCACCGGATCCGCCTACCGGGGGGAGCGGCTGCTGCCCGAGGCCGAGGACTTCTTCACCGCCCTGAAGAAGGAGCAGTTGGACGCTTTCATGCTGGAGCATCCCGACTTCCGCAATAAGACGAAGTAGAACCCCCGACGGGTGATTCGGAGGCGGGTGGCGCAGCTTACGCCACCCGCGTTCCCCGCCTGGGGGTGACGCGACTAGACTTTCGACAATCCGTCGCCGCAGCAAGGAGACAGCGTGGCAAAGCAGCTTCATGTCGAGCTCGTCGCCGTTGAGGAGAAGGTCTGGTCCGGCGAGGCCGAGATGGTCGTCGCCCGGACCACCGAGGGTGAGCTGGGTGTGCTGCCGGGGCACGCGCCTCTGCTGGGCCAGCTCGCCGAGCCCGGCCAGGTCCGGATCAAGCTTCCCGGTGGCGAGCAGGTCAGCTACGAGGTGGCCGGTGGTTTCCTCTCCGTCAGCAGCGAGGGCGTGACCGTGCTCGCCGAGAGCGCCACCCCGGTCACCGCCGCACAGGGCCACTGAGTCGATCCGCCGATGGCGATCGTGGAGGGACTCGGAATCGGCTTCGCGGTCGTGCTCGCCGTTCTCCTGATCTTCTTCGCCCGGCGGGCGCTGGTCACCCGCAGCGGCGGGATCATCCGGCTCAGCGTCCGGGTCTCCACGATGCTCGACGGCCGGGGCTGGTCGCCCGGCTTCGGCCGGTTCTGCGGCGAGGAGCTCCGGTGTTACCGGATGTTCTCCTTCGCCCTGCGCCCGAAGCGGGTGCTGTTCCGTAAGACCCTGGTGGTGGAGCGACGGCGACTGCCCGAGGCACAGGAGCGTCTCTCGATGCCCGCCGACTGGGTGATCCTGCGCTGCACCAGCCAGCATGCGCCGGTGGAGATTGCGATGGCGCGCTCCACCGTCACCGGCTTCCTCTCCTGGCTCGAGGCCGCCCCCCCCGGGGCGGCCTCGCCCCGTCTAGCCTCCCAAGACTGGCCCGCCGCCTAACCCACCCCACCCCACCCCCCACCCCCCACCCCCACCCCACCCCCCACCCCCCCAGCCTCCGCGATCTTGCACTTGGGGCCCGGGCGTAACGGACAAAGGGCGCGCTTTCGGGGCCGTAACCGCAAGATCGCCGGAGACCCGAGGTGCCGTGTGGGGTCAGGTGGGGGAAGCGGTCAGTTCGATCTCCCTGGGTGTGCGTCAGGTAGGCCGTGTAGGTGTCCGGGCCCCCGGCGCGTGCGGATGGCGGTCCGGGAAGAGCAGCGTCCAGCCGCTGCACGGCGGCCGGCGGGCCGGCGTGGAAGGCCAGGTGGTTCAGGCCCGGGGCGCGCCGGTCGTGGTTTCGCCCGGACAACGCCGGGGACTCCTCCATCATCAGGACGTCGGGCCGAGCCGCCAGGAGCAGCCCGCCGGCCAGTTCTGGAACGGCGTCCAGCCCAGCTCGCCCAGTAGTCAGCCCCAGCTCCGGATCGCCGCGGCCAGGTCGGGTACCCAGAGCTCGACGTGGCTCAGGGCCCCGACCGGGACACGGCGGCGCTCGATGCTCAGCGCTGACCGCCCGGTACCCATAGCACATCTCCCGCCGGATTTGCGGTTCTTGACAGGATAAAGAGCAGATCGGAGAGCCGGTTGAGATACTTTGCCGGGAGGGTGCTGGTCCGGTCGGGATCGTGGGCGACCAGCGCCCACGCCGCACGCTCGGCCCGCCGGGCGACCGTCCGTGCCACGTGCAGCAGTGCCGCCCCGGCGGTGCCGCCGGGGAGGATGAAGGAGTCGAGCTTGCTCAGGCGTGCGTTGTACTCGTCGCACCACCCCTCAAGGCGCTCCACGTACTCCTCGGTGACCCGCAGCGGCGGGTACTCCGGGTCCGGCTCCACGGGGGTGGACAGGTCGGCGCCCACGTCGAACATGTCGTTCTGGATCGACGCCAGCACCGCCCGCAGTTCGTCGTCGAGCTGCCCGAGGGCGATCGCGACGCCGATCGCGGCGTTGCACTCGTCGACGTCCGCGTACCCGGCGATCCGCGGATCGGTCTTCGGCACCTGCTCGTTGTTGCTCAGCCTGGTCATGCCGGCGTCGCCGGCCTTGGTGTAGATGCGCGTGAGGTGGACGGCCATGACGCACAGCCTACGGATACCGGACCTGACAATCCCCGCTCGCCCGGCACCGGCCCGGCCCGCCGGGGTCGGCCCCGGGGACGCCGGGGACCCGGCCGTCAACGACGTCGACGTCATCCGGGTCGCCGGGGGAGCCCGGCTCACCGGGACGGTGCACGTCGTCGGGGCGAAGAACTCGGCCCTGAAGCTGATGGCCGCCGCGCTGCTCGCTCCCGGGCGCAGCGTGATCACCAACGTCCCGCGGATCACCGACATCGCCATCATGGGTGAGGTGCTGCGCCGGCTGGGCTGCGAGGTCAGGTTCGACCCCGACGACCCCGTCGACCCGATGGTGGCGCGGGGCGGGACGGCCCGGTCCAGGTCGGTCACCATCGATGTGCCCGGGCGGCCCGGCGCGGAGGCCGACTACGACCTGGTCCGCCGGCTGCGGGCGTCGATCTGCGTGCTGGGCCCGCTGCTGGCCCGCCGAGGGTACGTCCGGGTGGCCCATCCGGGCGGGGACGCCATCGGCTCCCGGGGGCTGGACATGCACGTGAGCGGGCTGACCCGGATGGGCGCGGACATCTCCGGCGAGCACGGCTTCGTCATCGCCGCCGCCCCGGACGGCCTGCACGGCGCGGACATCGTGCTCGACTTCCCCAGCGTCGGGGCCACCGAGAACCTGGTGATGGCCGCCGTGCTGGCCCGGGGCGCGACGGTGATCGACAACGCGGCCCGGGAGCCGGAGATCGTCGACATCTGTTCCATGCTGATCCGGATGGGCGCCCGGATCGAGGGGGAGGGCACCTCCACCCTGCACATCGAGGGGGTGCCCGAGCTGCGGCCGGTGCGGCACGCCACCGTCGGGGACCGGATCGTCGCCGGGACCTGGGCGTTCGCCGCCGCGATGACCCGGGGGGACGTCACCGTGACGGGCATCGACCCCGGCTACCTGGAGGTCGCGCTCGACAAGCTGGTCTGCGCCGGCGGCCTGGTGGAGACCAGCGGCGACGCGTTCCGGGTACGGATGGACGCCCGCCCCCGGGCCGTCGACGTGGTCACCCTGCCGTATCCGGGCTTCGCCACCGACCTGCTGCCGATGGCCATCGGGCTGGCCGCGGTCAGCGACGGCGCGTCCCTGATCACCGAGAACATCTTCGACGGTCGGTTCATGTTCGCCAACGAGATGATGCGGCTCGGCGCGGACATCAAGACCGACGGCCACCACGCGGTGGTCCGGGGTCGTGAGCGGCTCTCCGGCGCGCCCGTACGGGCCACCGACATCCGGGCCGGCGCAGGGCTGATCATCGGCGGGCTCTGCGCCGAGGGGGTCACCGAGGTTTCCCATGTGCACCACGTGGACCGCGGTTATCCGGACCTCGTCGCCGACCTGCGGGCGCTGGGCGTGGCGGTCGAGCGCGGCAGCGTGCCGGACGGGCCGGCGCTGGACATCTGAGCGTAGGGGCCTGACCCGGCCGACCACCGCGCCGGCCGGCTTAGTCATCGTTCAATCTCGCCGACTAGGGTGCAGACAGACACTCAATCGCAGCGAGGGAGAAGCAGATGGCGGGTCGACTCGCGGTCGTCGGTGCCGGGCTGATGGGCTCGGGCATCGCCCAGGTAGCGGCGCAGGCGGGCTGGCAGGTGACGCTGCGGGACCTGGACGACACGGCCACCGGGCGCGGACTGGCCGGCATCCGGAAGTCGCTGGAGAAGTTCGCCGAGAAGGGGAAGATCGAGGCCGGCGAGGTCGAGGCCACGCTGGGCCGGATCACCCTGACCACCGATCTGGAGGCGGTCGCCGACGCGGACATCGTGGTCGAGGCGGTGTTCGAGCGGCTGGAGATCAAGCACGAGGTCTTCCGGGCGCTGGACAAGATCTGCAAGGCCGACGCGGTGCTCGCCACGAACACCTCCGCCATCCCGGTTACCCAGATCGCCGCTGTGACCGAGCGCCCGGAGTCGGTCGTCGGCACGCACTTCTTCTCCCCGGTGCCGATGATGAAGCTCTGCGAGTTGGTGCGCGGCTACAAGACCAGCGACGAGACCCTCGCCACCGTGAAGGCGTTCGCCGAGGGCGTCGGCAAGACCGTCGTCGTGGTGAACCGGGATATCGCCGGCTTCGTCACCACCCGGCTGATCGCCGCCCTGGTCGTCGAGGCCGTCAAGCTGGTCGAGTCCGGCGTGGTCTCGGCCGAGGACCTGGACACGGCCTGCAAGCTCGGCTTCGGCCACGCCATGGGCCCGCTGGCCACCACCGATCTGACCGGCGTGGACGTGCTGCTGCACGCCTCGAAGAACATCTACACCGACACCGCCGACGAGAAGTTCTTCCCGCCGGAGTTGCTCCAGCGCATGGTCACCGCAGGCGACCTGGGCCGCAAGACCGGCAAGGGCTTCTACACGTACTGACCGGGGTGGCCCCGCGGCGCGTACCGGCGCGGGGCCCCACGGCTCCCGTCGCCCGCTGTGGTTCGTGCGCACCCGCCTTCTTTCGGCGTCAGGACGGCCGGGGCGGGCTGAGGGCCGCGCCCAACAGGGCGAAGGCGTCCGGGATGACCGTGCCCCAGTAGGTGAAGTTGTGCCGGCCGTCGGCGTACTCGGCGCGGACCGGGGGTTCGGGCAGAGCGCGGGCCAGCGCCCGCACGTCGCGCAGCAGGCCGTCCTGCCGGCCGCACCAGAGCCCGACCGGGGTGCCGCGCAGTCGCTCCACGTCGGTGAAGACCGCGTCCCCGGGGCGTACGGCGGGGGAGAACGCGGCCACCGCGCGCAGCCAGCCGGGGAAGGTCTCGGCGAGCAGCAGCGACCCGAAGCCACCCATCGACCAGCCCCAGGCGGCGACGCGGCTGGTGTCGAAGCCGCGCTCGGCGCACCAGGCCGGCAGTTCCTCCCGCACCATCCGCTGCGGGTCGTCCGCCCCGGAGCGGCGCCAGGAGAGCCGGCCACCGGTCGCCCCGGCGAGCGCGAACGGCGCAGCGCCCCGGCGTACCGCGTCGGTCAGGAACCGGGCCAGGCCGAACCGGGCGAAGTCGCGCGGGGTGGACGACGCGCCGTGCAGCACCAGGCAGACCGGCAACCCTCGCCCATCGCCGTAACCTGCCGGCACGGCCGTCCAGAAGTCGACGGTACGACCTCGGGCGGTGGACGGGCGTCGGATCAGCCGTTCGTCGCCGGCCGGGGCGTCGGGCAGCGCCGGGGCCGGCCCGGGGCGGGGGCGGGTCAGTTGCTTCGCCGCCGCGCCGCCGACCACGGTCAGCGCCGCGGTGGCAGTCCCGGCCAGGAGTAGCTGTCGCCGCGTCGGTCTCGCCACCACCGGCCCAGTCTGTCAGCCCCGGCCCCGCCCCGCCGCCCCGCCGAACAGGCAACAGGCAACAGCTCAGCCGTCGCGTTTGGTGGTCCAGCGGAACGTGGTGAGGCAGAGGACGAGGCCGATCACGCACCAGAGGGCGAGGACGAGGGCGACCCGGCCCAACTCGAACGAGCCGGCGGGCTCCTGGGCGCCGAAGCTGTCGGGCAGGAAGACCGACCGTAGGCCCTGGCACATCCACTTCAGCGGGAAGATGGCCGCCACCTGCTGCATCCAGGACGGCAGGTTGGTGAAGACGAAGAAGACCCCGGAGATGAACTGGAGCACCAGGGCGACCGGGGTGACCACGGCGGAGCCGCTGCGCGCGGTCCGGGCCAGCGAGGAGATCGCGATGCCACAGAGGGTGCATGCGGTGATCCCGAGGAGGGAGACCCAGCCGAAGGTGAGCCACTTCCCGGCCGTGCCGGGCAGGTCCAGGTCGAACAGGGCGACCGAGACGGCGAGCAGCACGGCCGTCTCGGCCACGCCGATGGCCACCACCATGATCACCTTGCCGGCGAACCACACCCACTTCGGCATCGGCGTGCCCCGGTAGCGCTTGAGCACCCCCCGGTCCCGCTCGATCGGGATCCAGATGCCGAGGTTCTGGAAGCTGACGGTCATCAGGCCGGTCGCGATCATGCCGGTGATGAAGTACTGCGTGTAGCTCACCCCGGGGGCGATCTCGTCGCTGAAGATCGCCGCGAAGATCAGGATCATGATGATCGGGAAGCCCATCGTGAACACGACGGACTCCCGGCTGCGCAGGAACTGGGTGATCTCCAGTCGGCCCTGCCGCAGGGCGAGCCTGCCCGCCCCGATCCGGCGGGCCGGTGCGGCGGCGACCGGGGCCGCCGGCTTCGTGGTGGTGGTCATTCAGTGTCCGATCATCTTCAGGTAGACGTCTTCCAGGGTCGGCCGGGTCACCGTGAGGCCGGGGACCTCACCGCCGTGGCGCGCGGCCAGCTCCGCCACCAACGCCGTCGGCGTCGCGCTCTCCGCGGTCTCGACCACCCCCTCGGGGGTACGCCAGGAAACCGTCGCCAGGGACTCCTGGCGATTGCCGAGCAGGTTCGGTGGGGCCACCTCGATCAGCCGGCCGGCGGCGATCACCCCGACCCGGTCGGCCAGCGCCTCCGCCTCGTCGAGGTAGTGGGTGGTGAGCACGATGGTGGTGCCGGCGGCGGCCAGGCCTCGGATCAGCTCCCAGAACTCCCGCCGGGCCTCCGGGTCGAAGCCGGTGGTCGGCTCGTCCAGGAAGAGCAGCTCGGGGCGGCCGACGATGCCCAGCGCCACGTCGAGGCGGCGCTTCTGCCCGCCGGAGAGGGTGTGGGTGCGGGCCTTCGCCTTGGCGCCCAGGCCGACCCGCTCGATGACCTTCGCCGGGTCGTCGGCGTCGGGGTAGAAGCCGGAGAAGTGCCGGACCACCTCGTGGACGGTCAGCTCGTCGAACTCGCCGGTGCCCTGGAGCACGATGCCGACCCGGGACCGCCAGTCGCGGGCGGGGTGTCGTGGGTCGCGCGAGGAGTGAGCTTGCGAGCCCCGCAGTCGTGACCCGAAGGTCAGCCCGGGGTCGCGCGAGGAGTGAGCTTGCGAGCCCCGCAGTCGTGACCCGAAGGTCAGCCCGGGGTCGCGCGAGGAGTGAGCTTGCGAGCCCCGCAGTCGTGACCCGAAGGCCAGCCCAGGGTCGCTGCCCAGCACGGAGACCTCGCCGGCGTCGCGCTGCCGGTAGCCCTCCAGGATCTCCACCGTGGTGGTCTTGCCCGCGCCGTTCGGGCCGAGCAGGGCGAACACCTCGCCGCGGTGGACCTCGAGGTCCACGCCCGCCACCGCGACGTTGTCGCCGTACGCCTTGCGCAGTCCCCGGACGGAGATCGCGAGCTCGTCATTCATGCGGTCAAGTGTGCGTCGTGCCCGGCAGCCTCCGGCCCCTGGGGTTCCGGCCGTTACCGACGCGTTACAGGGCGTCGGCCGGCCGCGGCGGGCCCGCCGTTCATGGACGTGTGTGGTTTTTCACCGGCCCAAGTGACTGAACGGTAACTTAGACTCCCGCCATGGACGAGAAGGCTCCCCCCGGCCGGCTGCCCGAGCGCGACCGCCCCTGGGTGATGCGCACCTACGCCGGGCACTCCTCGGCCGCCGCGAGCAACGCGCTCTTCCGCCGCAACCTGGACAAGGGGCAGACCGGCCTCTCGGTCGCCTTCGACCTGCCCACCCAGACCGGGTACGACCCGGACCACGAGTTGGCCACCGGCGAGGTGGGCCGGGTCGGGGTGCCGGTCTCCCACCTCGGCGACATGCGGGCGCTCTTCGACGGCCTCCCGTTGGCCGACACGAACACGTCCATGACGATCAACGCGCCGGCGATGTGGCTGCTTGCCCTCTACGGCACCGTCGCCGCGGAGCAGGGCGCGGAGCTGGCCCGCTGCGCCGGCACCACCCAGAACGACATCATCAAGGAGTACCTGTCCCGAGGGACCTACATCTTCCCGCCGGCGGCGTCGCTGCGGTTGACCGCCGACGTCATCGCGTACACGCTGCTGGAGATGCCCCGGTGGAACCCGGTGAACATCTGTTCGTACCACCTCCAGGAGGCCGGCGCGACGCCGGTACAGGAGGTCGGCTTCGCCCTCGCCACCGCCGTCGCCGTGCTGGACGCGGTGCGCGACTCCGGCCAGGTGCCGGCCGAGCGGATGGGCGACGTGGCCGGCCGGATCTCGTTCTTCGTCAACGCCGGGGTGCGCTTCGTCGAGGAGATCGCCAAGATGCGCGCGTTCGGCGCACTGTGGGACGAGATCACCCGTGAGCGGTACGGGGTCACCGATCCGTTGCAGCGCCGGCTCCGGTACGGCGTGCAGGTCAACTCGCTCGGCCTGACCGAGGCCCAGCCGGAGAACAACATCCAGCGCATCGTGCTGGAGATGCTCGGCGTCACCCTGTCCCGCGCCGCCCGCGCCCGCGCCGTGCAGCTTCCGGCCTGGAACGAGGCGCTCGGCCTGCCCCGCCCGTGGGACCAGCAGTGGTCGCTGCGCATGCAGCAGGTCCTCGCGTACGAGTCGGACCTGCTGGAGTACCCGGACCTCTTCGCCGGCTCGCACGTGATGACCGCGCTGGTCGACGAGATCGTCACCGGGGCGCGGATCGAGCTGGACACGGTGCTGGAGATGGGTGGCGTGGTGGCCGCCGTCGAGTCCGGTCACCTCAAGAGCGCGCTGGTCGCCTCGCTGGCCGAGCGCCGCCGCAGGCTGGAGGACGGCACCGACGTGGTGATCGGCGTCAACCGGTTCACCGAGACCGAGCCGTCGCCGCTGACTGCGGCCGGCGCGGAGGCGATCGAGCAGGTCGACCCGGCGGTGGAGGCGACCGCCGTGGGCGCCGTACGCCGGTGGCGGGCCGGTCGGGACGGCGCGGCGGTGCGGGCGGCGCTCGACCGGCTGCGCGCGGACGCCGCGACCACTGCCAACCTGATGTCGGCCACGCTGGAGTGCGTGCGGGCCGGGGTGACCACCGGGGAGTGGGCGGGCGCGCTGCGCCAGGTCTTCGGTGAGTACCGGGCGCCGACCGGGCTGGCCGGGGCGGCCGGGGCCGGCGGCGACCGGGGCCTGGCGGCGGTGCGGGAGCGGGTCGTGGCCACGGCCCGGGAGTTGGGCAGCGGCCGGCTGCGGCTGCTGGTCGGCAAGCCCGGCCTGGACGGGCACTCCAACGGCGCCGAGCAGATCGCGGTACGCGCCCGCGACGCCGGCTTCGAGGTGATCTACCAGGGCATCCGGCTGACCTCGGGGCAGCTCGTCGCCGCCGCCGTGGAGGAGGACGTCGACCTGGTCGGCCTGTCGGTGCTCTCCGGCTCGCACCTGGCCGCCGTGCCGGCGGTGCTGGACGGCCTGCGCGCCGCCGGCCGAGCCGACCTGCCGGTGGTGGTCGGCGGCATCATCCCGCCCGCCGACGCCGAGGCCCTGCTGGCCGCCGGCGTCGCCCGGGTCTTCACGCCGAAGGACTTCGCGCTCACCGGCATCATCGACGACCTCGTCACCGTCATCCGGGCCGCCAACGGCCTGTGAGAGGCCCCCGCCAACGCCGCGTCCGCGTTGCCCAGGGGCCCCTTCCCGACGTGCTCCGGGTGCCTCGATTCTGCGTCGACCCTCCCGCCGGACGATGCGGCCCTCGGGTGGTACCGGTGCCGTCGCGGTCGCCGTCAGCGGCTCGCGTAGGTCATGCAGTCGGCCATGTCGTTGTCCGGGCCGACCCGGATCGACGGGGCGCGGCACTCCAGCTGCGAGTTGTGCCGGCAGTCCGACCGCTGGCAGGCGCCCACCTGGGCGGTCAGACTGTCGATGCCGCCCCGGACTGGCAGGTCGACGAAGGTGTGGCAGTGGGCGTGGTCGGGGCTGCCGATCGTGATGGCGAACGCGTGACAGTCGCTGGTGTGGTTGTACGCGCAGGCCGTGACCACGCATTCCTGGACGCGGGGCATCTCCATCGCCGTCGTCATGACGACCTCCTCTGGTTCGCGGATTCCCTTCCGATTTTAGGCTTTTGCCGGATTCGAGGCGGATGATCGGCCGTTCTCGTCAGGGTGTCCGGCCGGGCGACGCCGCGCCCAGCACCTCGGAGAGCGGGGCCGGGGTGAGGCCCCGGGCGGCCAGCCCGGCCAGGATGTGCGGCAGCGCCTCGTCGGTCATCGGGGCGTTCGCCTCCGTGACGTGCATGACCACGACCGAGCCGGGGCGTACCCGGGACAGCACCGCGTCGACGATCGGCCGCCAGGACTTCGCGAACGGGTCGCCGCTGACGACGTCCCCGTCCACGACGGTGACGCCCAGCGGCGCCAGCTCGGTCAGCGCCGCGCGGTCATGGCAGAGCCCGGGGAAGCGGAAGTAACGGGTCTGCCGCCCGCCGTACGGGGCGATCACGTCGAACGTCCGGGCCACGTCGGCGGTCATCCGCTGTCGGGGAATCGTCGGCAGGTGGTAACAGTCGGAGGTGAAGGCGAGATGGCCGTACGTGTGGTTGGCCAGCTCGAAGCGCGGGTTGGCCGCCAGCCGGCGGGTGACCTCGGGGTACTCCTCGACCCACTTGCCGGTCAGGAAGAAGGTGGCCGGCACCTCCTCCCGCTCCAGCAGCTCCACGATCGCCAGGTTCGCGTAGGACCGGACCGCGCCGCTGCGCAGCTGGTGCCGCATCGCGTCGGTCATGTCGGCGTCGAAGGTGAGCGCTACCCGGTCGCCGGTGCGCGGCCCGTGGTCGACCACCGGTGGTCGCCTTCCGGGCCGGCTCGCACCCGGCACCGTCGCCGTCGAGTCGGCCGTAGGGTTGCCCGGCGGTCGTGGTGACGCCGATGCGCTCGGTTGGGGGGTTTCGTCCGCTGTGCTGGGTTTCACACCGTTCTGTGGGGCTGGCGTCGTCGCGGCGGCCGACGCCCCGGGGTCGGGGTCGGGCCCGGATTCGCGCAGCACGGCCGGTGCGGTGAGCAGGGCGACGGCGGCGGCCAGGGCGGCGAGCGTGGCCACCAGGGGAAGCCGAGAATTCTTCGCGGGCACCCGGAGATGATCTCAGTAGGTCGCGTTGTCCGGGGGGCTGCGACGGGCCGATGGGTGGTCTGGGGTTGTCTGTCCGTTCCCGGGTGGTTGGCGGGTTGGGGGGTGACCGCCGGCGTCGTGGGGGCGGAACATCGGCCGGCCCGGGGTGGTTACACCTGGCAGACGATCGAGTAGGACACCCCACCCCCGCCTGCGCAGCGAGCCAGCGAACCCGCGAACCCGGCGGGTGGAATGCGGGCCGGCCACCGGTCGTTACACCTGGACCCCGCCACCACGACCCCACCCCGGGGCCGTGCGCCGAGCGGCGATAAGCCTTCCCCCTTCGCACCCTTTTCTGTCGGGCGCCCCACGTGGTGCTCACACCCGCCCCGGCCACCCCCCGGCCACCGTGCGGGTGTCGACCCCCGAATGGAGCCACCCCCATGAACACCACCATCCTGCGTAACAGCGTCCTCAGCATCGCCGGACTCGCGTTCGCCGGCGGCATCGCCGCCGGACCCCTCACCACCACCAGCAGCAGCAGTGGTGTGGAGAGCACGCCCGTCGCCGTGGCCGTGCAGGCCGCCGACAAGCCGGGCGTCGACACCGCCAAGCTGATCCCCCACGGTGTGGACGGCGACCAGTCGACCATCACCCTGAACGACGAACAGAACACCAACGCCAAGGCCATCATCGCCGCCACGAAAAAAGCCGGCCTCGACGAGCGGGCCGCGGTGATCTCCATCGGCACCGCACTACAGGAATCGAAGCTGGAGAACCTCGGCCACCTCGGCGACCGCAACGACCACGACTCCCAAGGCCTGTTCCAGCAGCGCCCCACCAGCGGCTGGGGCACCGTCGAGCAGATCACCGACCCCGAGTACTCCACCCTGGCATTCCTCAAGGGCCTCAAGCAGATCGACGGATGGCAGGACATGCCGCTGACCCAGGCCGCCCAGACCGTGCAGGTCTCGGCGTACCCCGACGCGTACGCCCAGTGGGAACAGCAGGCCGCCGACCTCGTCGCCAAGCACTGGAACAGCTGACCCCCCACCCCGAAACACCACCGCCGGGCGGGGACCCCCACCCGGGGGGCCCGCCCGGCGGCGTCGTCGCGTACGGAGTCTCGGACGGGTTGCGGTCGGGAGGCTTCCGGGGTGTCGGCGGGCGTACCCCCGGGGTCAGACGTTGAAGCCGGCGGCGCGGGCGGCCTGGCGTTCCCGGCGGCGGTCCTTGCGGCGGCGGATGAACCAGAAGAGGAAGAGGAAGAAGCCGACCAGGAAGACCAGCACCAGCACCGGCAGGATGATCGCGACCAGGGACATCACGACACTCGTGGCGTCCTCGGCGGTGCTCGCGACCGGGGCGCCGAAACCGGCGGTGGTCGCGTTGATCACCGGGCGGGCGGCGGACTTGAGTAGGTGCACGCCGAGGGCGATGAGCACGCCGGTCGCCATCGGCACCCACTGGCTGGACGAGAAGAAGCTGCCGGGATCGCTGACGGTGACCGTCTCGGAGGTGGACCCGGCCCCGAAGGCGAGCCCGCCGGCGGTCGGCCGGACGACGGTCTGGACGACGTCGTTGAGGTGGTCGAGGACCGGCACCTTGTCGGCGACGACCTCGACGGCGAGCAGCACCGCGAGGATCACCATGACCCAGCCGTTGCCGAGCCACTGCCAGCCGCCGGGCAGGTCGATCAGGTTGGTGTAGCGGGCCAGGAGCCCCATGATGAGCAGGGGAATGTAGGCGTTCAGCCCCGCCGAGGCGGCGAGACCGGTGCCGGTGAGTACTTCGAACACTGTCTCAGCATGGCACCGGCGCGCCAGTGCCGCTCGGTGGCGCAGGTCGGGGTCTCCGCTACCCTCGTCGGGTGCGCCTGGTCATTGCGAAGTGCTCGGTGGATTACGTCGGACGGCTCTCGGCTCACCTGCCGTTGGCCACCCGGTTGTTGATGGTGAAGGCGGACGGGTCGGTGTCCATCCACGCCGACGACCGGGCCTACAAGCCGTTGAACTGGATGAGCCCACCCTGTCGGCTGCAGGAGGCGCCGGGGGTGTGGCGGGTGGTGAACAAGGCCGGCGAGGAACTGCGGATCACCCTGGAGGAGATTTTCCAGGACACCTCGTACGAGCTGGGCGTCGACCCTGGCCTGCGCAAGGACGGCGTCGAGGCGCACCTGCAGGAGTTGCTGGCGGCCAACCCGACGGCGCTGGGCGAGGGGTTCACCCTGGTTCGCCGGGAGTACATGACGGCGATCGGGCCGGTGGACCTGCTCTGCCGGGACTCCGCGCAACGTGCGGTAGCCGTGGAGGTGAAGCGGCGCGGCGACATCGACGGCGTCGAGCAGCTCACCCGCTACCTCGAACTGATGAACCGGGATCCGCTGCTCGCCCCGGTCACCGGCGTCTTCGTGGCCCAGGAGATCAAACCGCAGGCCCGGGTGCTGGCGACGGACCGGGGCATCCGGTGCGTCGTCGTCAACTACGACCAGCTGCGCGGCATCGAGCGTGACGAGCTGACCCTGTTCTGACCGGCCCGGCCCTGTTCTGACCGGCCCGGTGCCGACGGGCCGGGGACGGTCAGGTGGCGGTCAGCGGCGGCGGCCGTAGATCAGCTTGGTGACCTTCACCAGGCGGGCGATGTCGGCGGCGGTGCGCTCGAAGGTCATCGCCGGCAGCATCGAGGGGCCACGGCGGCGGGTGATCGCCTTGGTCCGGCCGAACTCGCGCAGCCCGTCCTCGCCGTGGATGCGGCCGAAGCCGGACTCGCCGACGCCGCCGAACGGCAGCGTGGACATCCCGGCGAAGGTCAGGGTGGAGTTCACCGCGGCCATCCCGGAGCGCAGCCGCCGCGCGATGGCCACGGCCCGCCGCCGGCCGAAGACCGAACCACCCAGGCCGTACGGGAGGGCGTTGGCACGGGCGACGGCCTCGTCGGCGTCGCGGACCCGGCTGACGGTCAGCGTCGGGCCGAAGGTCTCCTCGCGGACGGCGACGGAGTCCTCCGGCACGTCCACCAGCACGGTCGGGTGCACGTACGGCGGCCGGACCGCGTCCGCACCCCCGAGCACCGCCCGCCCGCCCCGGGCCAGCGCATCGTCGATGTGCCGGCGGATCACGTCGAGCTGGCTGGGCATGGTGATCGGGCCGATGTCGGCCCCGTCGGCGCCGACGGTCAGCCGGCCGGCCTTCTCCACCACCTTGCCGACGAACGCGTCGAAGACGGGCTCGACCACGTACACCCGCTCGATGCCGATGCAGGTCTGGCCGGCGTTGGTCAGCGCGCCCCAGACGCACGCCTCGGCGGCGGCGTCCAGGTCGGCGTCGCTGTCGACGATCATGGCGTCCTTGCCGCCGGCCTCCAGCAGCACCGGGGTCAGCGACTCGGCGCAGGCCGCCATCACCTTCTTGGCGGTGGCCGTCGAGCCGGTGAAGGCCAGCTTGTTGACCCCGGACCGGCACAGCGCCGCCCCGACGTCGCCGAGGCCGTGCAGCGTGGTGAACACCGGCTGCTCCGGCACCACCTCGGCGAAGGCGTCGGCCAACCACTGGCCGACGGCCGGGGTGTACTCGCTGGGCTTGAGGACGACGGCGTTGCCGGCGGCGAGCGCGTACGCGGCGGAGCCGATCGGCGTGAAGACCGGGTAGTTCCACGGGCCGATCACCCCGACCACCCCGTACGGCTGGTATTCGAGGTGGGCGGAGAACTCGGCGAGGATGAGCCGGGAACGCACCCGGCGTGACCCGAGCACCCGGCCGGCGTTGCGGGCGGCCCAGTCGATGTGCTCGATGGCGGTGAGGATCTCGACGATGGCGTCGCCGACGGGCTTGCCGCCCTCGGCGTGCATCAGCTCGGCCAGCTCCTCGATCCGCCGGGCCAGCACGCCGCGCCAGCGCAGCAGCCGCTGCCGGCGGCCGGTGAAGCCGAGCCCGGCCCACCACACGCCCGCCTCTCGGGCCCGCTCGACCGCCCGCGCGACGTCGGCCGGGGCCGCGACCGGCAGCCGGGCCACCTCCGCGCCGGTGGCGGGGCTGGTCGACACCAGCCGCCCGTCTTCGATGATCGGGGCACCCGGGGCACGCACAGCCGTCATGACGGAAGTCTAGACCCGGAAGCTACCCGCCGGTAGGTCTCGGGCGGCCCGGACGTCGTCCAGGGGGAGACGCCCGCCGCCCCAGGTGGGGAGCCGGTGGGAACCGAACCGGCCAACCGGAGCTGACCGCGCGTAGCGACGGAGGTGGCCGGGTGGTGGTGGGGGGCGGCTACCGTCTGATGGCACGCTGACGCCGGGACACCGCTGGCTGGAGGCTGAGCGTCCATGGAGAATTTTCCGGAACTGATGCCGCTGCTGACCGTGGCGGGCGGACCGATGCGTGGTGCGAGCTTTCGGCTCACCGCGAGGCCGCAGGTGATCGGCCGGGCATCGACGGTGGACATCGCCGTCGACGACCCGCACCTGAGTCGCCGGCACGCCAGCGTCCGGCTGGCCACCGGCGGGGTGACGCTGGTCGACCTGGGCTCGACCAACGGCACCTGGCTCAACGACCGGCGGATCGACGGCCCGGAACCGCTCTCCGACGGCGACGTGATCCGGCTGGGCCGCACCGAGCTGCGCTTCTTCGACCCGGGCCTGGCCCGGACCGACCCGGTGGGGCTGTGGGTGGGCCCCCAGGGGCGCGACCGTCGGCCCACCCTGCCGCTGCCGGTGGCCGCACCGCCCGCCGCCCGCGTCTGAGCACCGGGTACGGCCCGCGAACATCCACTCGTCGCACCCGTGAAATACCCCACCGTGACTCGACAACCAAGCGTCAGGTGGCAGACTCGCGCGCATACCTTAGTGACCGTTCACGCGGTCGTGCGGAGCATTGGGGAGGCCGGTCGTGGCGCGCGAATTCACCAGCGTGGGCGTGGTGGGGCTGGGCACCATGGGTGCGGGCATCGTCGAGGTGTTCGCCCGTAACGGCATCGACGTCGTCGCCGTCGAGATCGCCGACGCGGCCCTGGAACGCGGCCGGGCCAACCTCACCGGCTCGACGGACCGGGCGGTCGCCCGGGGCAAGCTCGCCGAGGCCGACCGGGACGCCCTGCACGCCCGGGTGGACTTCCAGGTCGGGCTGGGCGCCCTGCACGCGGTGGACCTGGTGATCGAGGCGGTCCCCGAGCACCTCGAACTCAAGCAGCGGATCTTCGCCGAGCTGGACCGGGTCTGCAAGCCCGAGACGATCCTGGCCACCAACACCTCGTCGCTGTCGGTCACCGAGATCTCCGTCGCCACCGGCCGGCCCAACCAGGTCATCGGCATCCACTTCTTCAACCCCGCCCCGGTGATGAAGCTGGTCGAGGTGGTCCGCACCGTGGTCACCTCCGCCGAGGTGGTCGCCGACGTGGAGGCGCTGTGCGCCCGGCTCGGCAAGGTCGACGTCACCATCAACGACCGGGCCGGCTTCATCGCCAACGCGCTGCTCTTCGGCTACCTCAACCACGCCGTGGGGATGTACGAGTCGCACTACGCCACCCGCGAGGACATCGACGCCGCCATGAAGCTCGGCTGCGGCCTGCCGATGGGCCCCCTAGCCCTGATGGACCTGATCGGCCTCGACACCGCGTACGAGATCCTGGACACCATGTACCGGCGCGGCGGGCGGGACCGCCGGCACGCCCCGGTGCCGCTGATCAAGCAGATGGTCACCGCGGGGCTGCTCGGCCGCAAGTCCGGCCGGGGCTTCTACACCTACGAGCGGCCGGGCTCGCCGAAGGTCGTACCGGACGGGCAGACGCCGACGGCGACGGCGACGGCGCTGACCGACGGCGCGCGCGCCATCGCGAAGGTTGGCGTCGGGAGCGCGAGGAGTGAGCTTGCGAGCCCCGCAGTCGCGACCAGGGTCGGCGTCGTCGGCTCCGGGACGATGGCCACCGGGATCATCGAGGTCTTCGCCACGGCCGGCTACGAGGTCGTCTCGGTGACCCGGGGCGCGGAGAAGTCCGCGAAGGTCTGCGAGGCGGTCAAGACCTCCCTGAACAAGGGCGTGGTGCGGGGCAAGCTCAGCGAGGACGACCGGGACGCGGCACTCGGCCGGATCAACTGGTCGGCGACCCTGGACCACCTCGCCGACGTCGACCTGGTCGTCGAGGCGGTGGTGGAGGAGCTGAGCGTCAAGAAGGCCCTCTTCGCCAGCCTCGACGAGATCTGCAAGCCGGGCGTGGTGCTCGCCACCACCACCTCGTCGCTGCCGGTGATCGACGTCGCGATGGCCACCCAGCGGCCCGCCGACGTGGTGGGCCTGCACTTCTTCAACCCGGCGCCGGTCATGCCCCTGGTGGAGATCGTGCGGACCATCCGCACCTCCGAGGAGACCACCGCCACCGCCAGCGCCGTCTGCGCGAAGCTCGGCAAGACCGGCGTGGTCTGCGCCGACCGGGCCGGCTTCGTCGTCAACGCGCTGCTCTTTCCGTACCTCAACGACGCGGTGAAGATGCTGGAGGCCAGCTACTCCACGGCCGACGACATCGACCACGCGATGAAGCTCGGCTGCGGGTACCCGATGGGCCCGTTCGAGCTGCTCGACGTGGTCGGCCTCGACGTCTCGCTGGCCATCCAGCGCGAGCTGTACCTGGAGCTGCGCGAGCCCGGGTTCGCCCCGGTGCCGCTGCTGGAGCACCTGGTCACCGCCGGCTACCTGGGCCGCAAGACCGGGCGCGGGTTCCGCGACCACACCCGCCGCTGAGCGGGGGCGCCGCCGAGGGACTCACCGGGCCGGACCCCCGGGGCTGACCGTACGCTTGACGATTGTGAGCCCCCGTCGCAACCGCACCCGCCGGGACGAGCAGGTCCACCTGGACTCCGACCGGGCCCGCCTGGGCGTGCCCACCGTGCAGCAGTGGCGCGACGGCGACTGGCAGGTGCGCGGGGTCAGCGGCGGGGCGTCGACCAAGACGTACCGCTGTCCCGGTTGTGACCAGGAGATCCGCCCCGGGGTGGCGCACCTGGTGGCCTGGCCGGCGGACGAGCGCGGCGACCTGACCGATCGGCGGCACTGGCACAGTGGCTGCTGGCGGGCGCGGGACCGGCGTGGTCCGGGGGTGCAGCGCGGCCGGGGTGCCCCCCGGTACGGCTGAGCGATCTGGATCACCCTGTTTCCGCCCCGCCGGGCGGCGTGGGAGGGGGCGCGGGAGACTGGGGCGGTGAGCACACCGATCCGTGCGTCCTCGATCCTGCCCGGGCACCGCGAGGACATCGACCTGCACACCGCCGACGGTCTGCGCCTGGTCGGTGAGCTGGCCCGGCCGGTCGACCGGGAGCCGGTCGGCACCCTGGTCTGCCTGCACCCGCTGCCTACCCACGGCGGGATGATGGACAGCCACGTCTTCCGCAAGGCGGCCTGGCGGCTGCCGGCGCTGGCCGACCTGGCCGTGCTGCGGTTCAACACCCGGGGCACCAGCAGCGTGCGTGGCACCAGCGAGGGGGCGTTCGACAACGCCGTCGGTGAGCGCTTCGACGTCGCCGCCGCCATCGAGTACGCGGAGTTCGCCGAGCTGCCGAACGTCTGGCTGGTCGGCTGGTCGTTCGGCACCGACCTGGCCCTGAAGTACGGCTGCGACCCGGCGGTGGCCGGGGCGATCCTGCTCTCCCCGCCGCTGCGCTTCTCCACCCCCGAGGACCTCACCCACTGGGCGGAGACGGGCAAGCCGCTGACCGCCCTGGTCCCCGAGTTCGACGACTACCTGCGCCCCGACGAGGCCCGCGAGCGCTTCGCGGTGGTGCCGCAGGCCGAGGTGGTCGGGATGCCCGGCGCGAAGCACCTCTGGGTGGGCGACGCCGAGACCGTGCTCGACGAGATCGTCCGCCGGGTCGCACCGGCCACCCCGCTGCCCCTGCCCCGCACCTGGGACGGCCCGATCGAGACCGGCGACGTCAGCGCGTACGCCGACCGGACGGTCGCCTCCTTCGCCGACACCCCGGTCCCCGGCCCGCTCGCCGACTGAGCGCCGCCCCGGGCCCGCCCACGGGCCCGGGGCATCCCCTCGGGGCCCGGTTCAGGGCCCAGCGGCGGTCAGCGGGAGTCCTGGCGGGGCAGGACCACCTCGCGCAGGATCAGCTGGAGGGCGGCCACCGTCGGGATCGCGATCAGCGCGCCGACCACGCCCATCAGCGACGCCCCGAGCAGCGCGCCGAGCAGGGCGGCCACCTCATTGACCTCGACCGACCGGCGCATCACCTTCGGGTAGACGAGGTAGTTCTCCACCTGCTGGTAGACCAGGAAGAACGCGGCGCAGGCGATGCCCACCGGCAGGTCGGTGGCGAAGCCGACCAGGCTCACCACCACCGCGCCCAGGGTGGCGCCGATCTGCGGGATCAGGTCGGTCACCGCGACCACCACCGCCAGCGCGAACGGATACGGCAACCCGACGATCAGCGCGAAGACGAAGGTCGTCACGCCGGCCAGCACGGCGATGCTCAGCGCGCCGACCAGGTACGCGCCCACCCGGGTCAGCATCTCGTCCCCGATGAGCTGCACCCGCTGGCGGCGGGAGCGGGGGATCAGCGCGTACCCGAGGCGGCGGAGCCGGTCGAAGTAGGCCAGGAAGTAGATCGTCAGCACCAGCACGGTGAGCGTCCGGAACAGGGTGCCGAAGATCAGCTGGGCCCCGCCGAGCACCCCGCCCAGCGCCCGCCCGATCGTGTTGGCGTTCGCCGCCGACTGGATCTTCTCCATCACGTCGTACCGCACGACGAAGTCGTTCACGGCCTCGTTACGGCGTAGCTGTTCGACGTAGTGGGGGAGTTGTTCGACGAACTGCCCGGACTGGGTGACCACCGGCGGCACCAGCGACACCAGGCCGCCGACGATCAGCAGCAGCAGGGTCAGTGTCACCGTCGCCACGGCCAGCCCGTTCGGCAGGCCCCAGGAGCGCAGCCGGACCACCGCCGGGTTGAGCCCCACGGCCAGGAAGAGCGCGATGACCACCAGCACCAGGATGCCGGCCGCGTTGCGCACGCCGAGGAAGGCGGCGTACGCCAGCAGCACGCCGAGCGCGCCGGTGAAACCGACCAGGAAGCTGTTGCGGCGCAACGGCCGCCCCGGCTCGCCGAACCGGCCGGAGCCGTTGCTCGTCGCGCCGGCCGTCACGGAGTCGCCCGGTTCGCTGCCGGCGCGCTCGCCGCCACCCGCCGTCGGGGCGTCATCGCCGGTCGGGGCGTCGTCCGTCGGTTTCCGGTGGCCCGTTCCCGGCGGGCTCTCGTCCGGCGGTTCCCGGTGGCCCGTTTCCGGCGGGCTCTCGTCCGACGGTTCTCGGGTGCCTGTTCCCGGCGGGGTGTCGCCCGGCGTTCTCCGGGCGCCGACCGGGGTTTCCCGCGACCCGTCGCCGTCGGCCGGTGCCCCGGCGCGCCCCTCGTCGGGTGGGTTGCCGCCTACCGGCGCGTCCTGCGTCACCGAGCCCTCCTCCACGCGCTCCGGTGCTACGACCGGAGGCCCCTGACCCGCGGCCGGGCGCGCGGGTTCCAGCCCGGAGGGTAGAGGGCGGTGGCCTCCCAGGCCACCGCCCCGGTCACTCGGACTCGACCGTCACCTTGCTCGGCTTGGCGCTGCGCTCGTCGGTGGTCGGCTTGCTCGGCCGCTTGCCGCTCTCGCCGGTGCTGGTGATCTTCGTGGGGGTGGCCTCCCGGCCGGCCTCACCGGGCATCGCGGCCACGGTCGGCTCGCCGTCCACCCCGGCGCTCGCCGCGCCGTCGTCCACGGTGGTGACGGTCTCGGCCACCGGCCGGATCTTGGCCGGTGCGGCGCCGTTCCGGGTCGGGTCCGGTGCGGCGCCGTTTCGGGTCGGGTCCGGGGTTCCGTCGCCTCGGGTCGGGTCCGCTGCTGCGTCGTCCCTGGCGGTGTCCGGGGCTCCGGCGTCGGTCTTGGCCGGCCCGGCGCCGTTGTGGCTCGGGGTGGCCAGGGCCGCCGCCCCGTCGGCCGACAGGCGTTCGCCGGTGAGCTGCTGGCGCAGTTCGAGCATCTCCCGCTGGAGCTCGTCGGACTCCTGCCGGGAGCGCCAGGTCTCCTGCCGCAGGTCGGCCAGCTCCTGCTGGGCCTGGGCGATCTCCAGCATCACCTGGGCGAGCTGCTGGCGGCCCGAGGCCACCTCCTGCTGGGTGGCCGCGAGGTGCTGCTGGGTGGTGGCGAGGTGCTGCTGGGTGGTGGCCGCGTACTCCTCGAACTGGCGGCGGGAGGCGGCGACGTGCTCGTCGGCCTTGCGGCGCTTGTCGGTCGAGTCGGTCTCCGCCCGGCCCAGCAGGCCGGCGGCTGCCTCCTCGGCCTGCCGGCGCATCGCCAGGGCGTCCTGCTCGGCGGCGTGCCGGACTTCCGCGGCACCGCCCTCGATCTCCGCGTGCCGGGCGGCGTACTGCTGCTCCAACTCGGTCTGCCGGGCGGTCCACTGCTGTTCCAGCTTGCCCTGCCGACTCGTGTGCTGCTTGTCCAGGTCGTCGCGGTGCGTGGCGTATTCCCGCTCGGCGGTCGCCTTGCGCTGGGCCAACTCGCGGTCAGCGGCCTCCCGCCGGTCGTTGACCTCCTTCTCCACGCCGGCCCGCCAGGCGCCCAGCTCCTGCTGGGTCTGGGCCCGCGCCTGCTGCACGTACGCCTCGGTTTCCGTGCGCATCCGCTGCACGTACCCCTCGGTCTCCGCGCGCTGGCGCTTGGTGGCCTCGGTGGCCTGGGTGGTCAGCCGCTCGGCCTCCTGCCGGGCCCGGTCGCGGGCGCCCTTCGCCGCCTGCTCGGCGTCGTCGGTGAGCCGCTTGGCCTCCTGCAACGCCTTCGCGTGGCTGGCCCGGCCGGCCTCGGTGGCGGAGTCGGTGAGCCGCTTGGCCTCCTGCTGGGCCTTGACGTGCACCTCCTTGGCCGCCTCGCGGAGCTGGGTGGCCTCCTGCTGCGCCTGGGCGAGGGCCTCCTTGGCCACCTCGCGCAGCTTGGCCGCCTCCTGCTGGGCCCGGGCGTGGATCTCCTTGGCGGCGTCCCGGAGCTGGGTGGCCTCCTGCTGTGCCGTGGCGAGGGCCTCCTGGGCGGCCCTGCGCAGTCGGGCGGCCTCCTCCTTGCCGGCCGCGAGCACCGCGTCCGCCTCGGCCCGTCGGGCGACGCCGTGCCGCTCCTCCTCGGTCCGCCGGGCGGCGAGGGCGATCTCGAAGTCCTTGAGCGCCTGGGCGGCCTGCTCTTTGGCCTCGGAGACGATGTGCTCGGCGGCGGCCCGCCGGGCCTCGATCTCCTCGTTCGCGGCGACGAGGATGTCGTCGGCCTGCTCCTCGGCGAGGACGAGGATCTGCTCGACCCGGGGGCCGAGGTGCCGGAACGAGGCGCGGTCAACCACGCCCACCTGCTTGCGCACCTGGGCCAGGTCGCGTTGCAGCACCTCCACCTGGCCGGCGAGCTTGTGGATCTGCGTGTACGCCTGTTCCCGCTCGGCCGCCAGGGTCACGATCTCGTGTTCGGCACGAGCGACGTACCGGTCCACTTGTCGTTTCTCGTACCCCCGTAGGGCGGACTCGAAGCTGGGCTCCGTGGCCACATCCCCGCCGAGCGCGAACAGTTCCTCGCCGTGCGACATGCCCCCATCCTCACACGCAACCGACCCGGCTGGGGCGATACGGACGGCCCGGATGGGACCTACTTCACGTGTGTCGCAGCCGGTGATGTCAAGGGTTGGGAAACGGATACGGCGCGGGGTTTGACCGGTCACCCGGTGTCACCCCGCGCCGTGTCATGCCCCGGCCCTGCGGTCGATCAGCCGGCGGGCTCCGCAGTGGCCCGCTCGTCCTTGGTGTCGTCCTTGGCGGCCTCCGGCTTGGCCTGCGGAGGCGCCGCCGGAATGCCCGGCACGATGCCGGCGAGGCCGGAGAGCATCTGCCCGAGCTGCGAGGTGACAGCGTCCTTCTGGCGGGTGAGGCCCTCCACCTCGCGGCGGGCGGCCTGGGTGGTCAGGTCGGCCTCGGTGCGGGCCTCGGTGAGCACCCGCTTCGCCTCGGACTTGGCCTCGTTGAGGGTCTTCTCCGAGAGCGCCTTGGCCTTCTCGACCGTGTCGTTGGCGGAACGCTCGGACTCGACCCGGCGGGCCTCGGCGCGCTGCTCGATCTCCTTGGCCCGTTCCTGGGCGGCCCGAGCCCGCTGCTCGGCCTCGCCGACCAGCTTCTGAGTCTGTGCGACCTGGGTGGCGTGCCGCTCGGACTCCTCGCGCTCGGACTTCTCGCGCCGCTCGGCGAGCTGGAGATCCAAGGCCTGGAGGTCCTTGTCGCGCTTGTCGCGGGCGTCGGTGAGCAGCTTGGTCGCCTCGGCGCGCTTCTCCTCGGCCTCCCGCGCGGCCTTCGCCCGCTGCTGGGTGATTTCCCGCTCGGCGGTGGCGCGCAGGGTGGCGACCTCACGCTCGACGGTCGACTTCAGCTCGGCGACCTCGTGCGCGGTGACGGTGCGCAGCTGCTTGGTCTCCCGCTCGGCGTCGGCGCGCAGGGTGTCCGCCTCCCGGCGGGCCTGCACGCGCACCTCGGCGGCCTCCCGCTCGGCGACGGTGCGGACGCTACCGGCCTCGCGCTCGGCGGTGGCCTTCATCGCGGCGGCCTCGGCGCGGGCCTTGTCGGTGATCTCGCGGGCCTCCAGGCGGGCCGCCGAGAGGATGCCCTCGGACTCGCGCTTGGCCTCGTTGCGGTGGTCGTTGGCCTGCTCCTCGGCCAGCCGCAGGATCTGCTCGACGCGGGTGCCCAGGCCGGAGAGGGTCGGTCGGCTGTTCTCCTCGAGCTGCTTGTTGGTCTCGGCGAGCTTCTGCTCCAAGGCGCTCTGGCGCTGCTCGGCCTGGCGGAGCCGCCGCTGGGCGTCGTTCATCCGCTGCTCAGCCTCGGCGCGGGCCTGCTCGGACTGGGTCAGCGCGGCCGTGAGTCGACCGATGAAGTCATCGACCTGCCCGACGTTGTATCCGCGCAGGCCAACGGTGAAATCTGGCTGCGAGTTCGCGTTATCGAAGAACGCGAGAGGGGAGGACTGCTGCTGGGGCATTGGGACATACTCGCAGACGCCCCGGGGTGCTTCGCAAGAGCGGTGCGCCGCTTTCGTGTCCTCTTTACATGGTCAACAGGCCGCCGTCCCCGGGTCACGCCGACTGGCGATCTTGGCAGCTCCCGGGTGGGTCGGCGGCCTGCCGGGCGAGCGGGGAAAAGTGCGGGGGTGTGGCCCACGACCTTTTGTCGACCCCGCGCCTTCAGCGCGCAAAAGGGGCGGCGGCGACCCCTGTCGAAAGGCAATGCGCTATCACCGAATTGACCGTTCGGGCATCCCCCGGACGGTCCGGAGGCCGGTGCGGACCGGCGGCGGCGCGCCGGCCGCGCCGGATAGGGGCTCAGTGGCCGCGGAACCGGTTGATCGCGTCCTCGTGGCGGGAGCGCAGCTCCGGGTCCCGCACGCCGAGGCCGTCGGCCGGGGCGAGGCAGCGCACCCCGACCTTGCCCTGATGCAGGTTGCGGTGCACCTCGTACGCCGCCTCGCCGGTCTGCTCCAGCGCGTACGTCCTCGACACGGTCGGGTGGATCTGACCGAGCGCCACGAGGCGGTTGGCCTGCCACGCCTCGTGGTAGTTGGCGAAGTGGCTGCCGACGATCCGCTTGAGGTGCATCCAGAGGTAGCGGTTGTCGAACTGGTGCTGGTAGCCGCTGGTCGAGGCGCAGGTGACGATGGTGCCGCCGCGCTTGGCGACGTAGACGCTCGCGCCGAAGGTCTCCCGGCCGGGGTGCTCGAAGACGATGTCCGGGTCCTCGCCGCCGGTCAGTTCCCGGATCCGCTCGCCGAGGCGACGCCACTCGTCGGCGTCCTGGGTGTGCTCGTCGGACCAGAACCGGAACCCCTCCGCGGCGCGGTCGATCACCAGCTCGGCGCCCATCCGCCGGCACAGCTCCGCCTTGTCCGGCGAGGAGACCACGCAGACCGGGATCGCGCCGCCGTTGAGCGCCAGCTGGGTGGCGTACCCGCCGAGCCCGCCCGAGGCGCCCCAGATCAGCACCACGTCGCCCTGCTTCATGTTCGCCCCGTGGTGCGAGACGAGCTGCCGGTAGGCGGTGGAGTTGACCAGCCCGGGGCTGGCGGCCTCCTCCCAGGACAGGTGGCGGGGCTTGGGCATGAGCTGGTTGGCCTTGACCACGGCCAACTCGGCGAGCCCGCCGAAGTTGGTCTCGAAGCCCCAGATCCGTTGCTGCGGGTCGAGCATGGTGTCGTCGTGGCCGGCCGCGTCCTCCAGCTCCACCGACAGGCAGTGCGCCACCACCTCGTCGCCGGCGGACCACTTCGTCACCCCGGGCCCGGTGCGCAGCACCACGCCCGCGGCGTCCGAGCCCACCACGTGGTACGGCAGGTCGTGGCGGGCGGTCAGCGCGGAGAGCCGGCCGTACCGCTGGAGGAATTTGAAGGTGGGGATCGGCTCGAAGATGCTGGTCCAGACGGTGTTGTAGTTGATCGCGCTGGCCATGACGGCGATCAGCGCCTCGCCGGGTGCCAGTTCGGGGGTCGGCACCTCCTGGACGTGCAGCGACCTGCGTGGGTCCTTGTCCCGGGTGGCCAGACCCTCGAACATGCGGGCCTCCTCGGCGCGCACCACCACCCCCCGGTAGCTCTCGGGCACGGGCAGGTCGGCGAGGCCGGCGAGCTGCTGCCCGGGTTGGTCGGAGCCTTCCGCCGCCATGATCGCTTCGAGGATGTCCTGCACAGTGACCCTCCCGTTCGTCGGGATCCGACCCGTTCGGGACCGGCGCGCACCTACTGAGGCCGGACGTTACTGAACGGTAGCTAGGGTGGGAAGGCTCTGTGAAAAACCACATCGGCCGATGCGTGGAGCTGCCCGGACGGCCACTCAACCGCGCACCGCCGCGCTCGCGGGGCTGGTGGCGCAACCGCAGGCGTTACCAGTGGGCCCTTCCTTTCACTTCGGGGCGGGCTCGACCAACTCGACGAGGACACCGCCGGCGTCCTTCGGGTGGACGAAGTTGACCCGGGAGTTCGCGGTGCCCCGGCGCGGGGTCTCGTAGAGCAGCCGCAGTCCCCGCTCGCGCAGCGCCGCGCAGGCCACGTCGAGGTCCGCCACGGTGTACGCCACCTGCTGGATCCCCGGGCCCCTGCGGTTGAGGAACTTGGCGATCGTCGACTCGGGCGTCAGTGGGGCGAGCAGTTGCACGCAGCCGCCCTCGGCGGTCGGGCCGACGGCCAGCATCGCCTCGCGGACGCCCTGCTCGGTGTTGGTCTCGGTGTGCACGCAGCGCATCCCGAAGGTCCGCTGGTAGAAGTCGATCGCGGCGTCCAGGTCGGCGACGGCGATCCCGACATGGTCGATGCGGCGCAGGCCGATGTCTGTGGCAAAGTCAGCAGTGGGCTCGGCGGGGAAGTTCTCAGGCATGACGCTAGTCTGACCGAACACCTGGGTAACCAAACAATCGTTAAGGTGCATGGTTCGGCATCCCCCTCGGAGGCAAGCAGTGGCTTCGGTGATCGTCAGCGGCGCGCGGACCCCGATGGGTCGCCTGCTCGGCAACCTCAAGGACCTTCCGGCGACGAAGCTCGGCGGCGTCGCGATCAAGGCCGCGTTGGAACGCGCCGGGGTCGCCCCCGAGCAGGTGCAGTACGTCATCATGGGCCAGGTCCTCCAGGCCGGCGCGGGCCAGATTCCGGCCCGGCAGGCGGCCGTCGAGGCGGGCATCCCGATGTCCGTTCCGGCGCTGACCATCAACAAGGTCTGCCTCTCCGGCCTGGACGCGATCGCCCTGGCCGACCAGCTCATCCGGGCCGGCGAGTTCGACATCGTGGTGGCCGGCGGCATGGAGTCGATGACCAACGCCCCGCACCTGATGCTCGGCCAGCGCGCCGGCTACAAGTACGGCGACGTGACGATCAAGGACCACATGGCGCTCGACGGGCTCACCGACGCCTGGGACTGCTGCTCGATGGGGGAGTCCACCGAGCGGCACGGGGCGAGGCACGGCATCACCCGCGCGGAGCAGGACGCGTTCGCCGTGGCCAGCCACCAGCGGGCCGCCGCCGCCCAGAAGAACGGCCACTTCGCCGACGAGATCACTCCGGTGATCATCTCGCAGCGCAAGGGCGACCCGCTGGTGATCAGCGAGGACGAGGGCATCCGGCCGGAGACCACCGTCGAGTCGCTGGGCAGGCTGCGCCCGGCCTTCGCCAAGGACGGCACCATCACCGCCGGTAGCGCCTCGCCGATCTCCGACGGCGCCGCCGCCGTGGTCGTGATGAGCAAGGCCAAGGCCAAGGAGCTGGGCCTGACCTGGCTGGCCGAGGTCGGCGCGCACGGCAACGTGGCCGGGCCGGACAACTCCCTGCACTCGCAGCCCTCGAACGCGATCAACCACGCCCTGAAGAAGGGCGGCCTGGGCATTGCCGACCTCGACCTTGTCGAGATCAACGAGGCGTTCGCCGCCGTCGGTATCCAGTCCACCCGTGACCTGGGCATCAGCCCGGACCGGGTGAACGTCAATGGCGGCGCGATCGCGCTCGGCCACCCCATCGGCATGTCCGGTGCCCGGCTGGTGCTCAGCCTCGCGCTGGAGCTGAAGCGGCGCGGCGGCGGCACCGGTGCGGCGGCGCTCTGCGGCGGCGGTGGCCAGGGCGACGCGTTGATCATCCACGTCCCCGCCCCCGGCGAGCACAAGTGAGTGCGAGGAGTGAGCGGGGTGTGCGAGCCCCGCAGTCGCGAAGGAAGATGGCCCAGTGAACGCGAGGAGTGAGCGGGTTGTGCGAGCCCCGCAGTCGCGAAGGAAGATGGCCCAGTGAGTGCGAGGAGTGAGCGGGGTGTGCGAGCCCCGCAGTCGCGAAGGAAGATGGCCCAGTGAGCGGAACGGTCGGGCAGGTCCCGGCCGCCGGCGTGCCGTCGGTGCGCCGCAGCCGGGACGTGCCGATGCTGGTCGAGCGGGCCCGTGCCGGTGATCCCCGGGCGGTGGCCCGGCTGATCACCCTGGTGGAGTCCGGCGACGAGGTGCTGCCGCAGGTGGCGGCGGCGCTCGCCCCGTACGCCGGGCAGGCCCAGGTGGTGGGGTTGACCGGCTCGCCCGGGGTGGGCAAGTCCACCACCACCAACGAGCTGGTCCGGGCCCTGCGAGCGCGCGGGCACCGGGTCGGGGTGCTGGCGATCGACCCGTCCAGCCCGTTCACCGGCGGGGCGATCCTCGGCGACCGGGTCCGGATGCAGGACCACGCCACCGACCCGGGCGTCTACATCCGGTCGATGTCCAGCCGGGGTCACCTCGGCGGGCTGTCGGCGGCCACCCCGCAGGCGGT
This sequence comes from Micromonospora sp. RTGN7, assembly GCF_033804645.1. Classification (NCBI taxonomy): domain Bacteria; kingdom Bacillati; phylum Actinomycetota; class Actinomycetes; order Micromonosporales; family Micromonosporaceae; genus Micromonospora; species Micromonospora sp. RTGN7. The sequence continues at coordinate 122,274 of NZ_JAPZLF010000010.1, forward strand.
CCGGGTGCTGGAGGGCGCCGGCTGTGACGTGGTGCTGGTGGAGACCGTCGGCGTCGGGCAGGCCGAGGTGGAGGTGGCCTCGCTGGCCGACACCACGCTGGTGCTGCTCGCCCCCGGCATGGGCGACGCCATCCAGGCGGTCAAGGCCGGCATCCTGGAGATCGCCGACGTCTTCGTGGTCAACAAGGCCGACCGGGACGGTGTCGACGCCACCGTCCGCGACATCCAGGGCTCGATCGCCCTGGGCGAGCGCGGGCCCGACGACTGGCGGCCGCAGGTGGTCCGGGCCGTCGCCTCGCGGGGCGAGGGGATCGACGACATCGCCGCCGCGATCGACAAGCACCGTGACTGGCTGGAGCGCCACGACGAGCTGCGCCGCCGCCGGGAGGCGCGGGCCGCCGCCGAGATCGAGGCGATCGCGCTGGGTGTGCTGCGCGCCCGGATCGGTTCGCTGCGCGAGGGTACGGAGCTGCCGACGCTCGCCGCGAAGGTGGCCGAGGGGGCCCTCGACCCGTACGCGGCGGCCGACGAACTGCTCGCCCAGCTTCGTTCCTGAGGCGTCCACTGCGGACCCACCGAACTGGGCTGGCCAGTTTGCGCCGAACGCGCTGATCGGGCGCGGAACCCGATCAGCGCGTCGCGGACAACCGGGGTGTCAGCTCAGGTGCCGGGCGAAGAATCGCAGTGTGCTGTCGACCTCGAACATCGGCACCTCCACGTGCTTGCCGGGGTTGGCGTGCAGCGTCTTCTCGGCTGAGGCGAAGCGGTCGAACAACGCCAAACTCGCCCCCCGGGGCACTTTTTCGTCGTCCCACTGCACCAGGAACTCCACCGGGACGGTGATCTGTGCGGCTGCCTCAGCCGAGGTCTCCGCCCCGTTCAAGCCCAGCACTGCCGCGCGGACGCGTGGCTCGGCGGCGACGAACGGGACGCCGAGCCCACAACCCATCGACAACCCCCAGTAGCCCACACGCCCGGTGCCGACATGGTCGACTTCCTGGACCGCGTCCACGACTGCCCGCCACTCCGGGACGCTCTGGGCGGCGAGGAGTGCGTGGAATTCGGCGTACACCGGAGTCGCTTCTTGCCCGGTCTGCATGCGGGTCCGCAGCTCGGCGGTGACCCGGTCGAATTCCGCGCTTCGCGGCCGGTCGCCGTGGGCGGGCGCGTCGACGGCCACCACCGCAAAGCCGCACTCGACTGCGAAGCGGCGGGCCCGCGCCACGATGCCGGGAGCCATCTTGTGCTGGCCGCCGCCGTGTCCCATCAGGATCAGCGAGCGGGGCCCGGCGGCACCGTCCGGAGTCCACAGCACGCCGGGGATCTCACCGAAGGTGAAGGGGAGGGTGAAGAGCTGTTCGGTGACGCCGTCGGACGACGTCTGGGAGGTGAAGCGCATGTGTGTTCAGAGCCTTTCAGGATGCCTTTTGCGGCACTCCCTAGCCCGTGAATGGGAGGGAGCCCCGACCTGTCACAGCGTTGATCGGTCTCACCTCCTCAGTTCGCAGCAGCACTTTTGCGACGGCGAACGTACCACAATCGACTCTGCCTGTTGGTGATCTCGCCAGGGCTGACGCGGCACTAGTACGATCGCACCGCTCCACGGCACCGTGGGGCGGTGCGAGCGCAGTTGGGGAGATCATGGGCGACGAGGCGACGCAGGAGCTGTCGGTGACGCCGGACGCGGTGGCGGGCGGGACGACCCAGATCTCCGACGAGGTGGTGGAGAAGATCGCGGTGGCCGCCGCGAAGTCCGTTCCCGGGGTGGCGGAACTGGGCGGCGACGTGGCCCGGTTCTTCAACGCTGTGCTCGACAAGGTCGGGCTGAACCAGGTGGGCGACGCTCGGCGCGGCTGCTCGGCGCACGTCACCAACGGCGCGGCGGTGGTCAACCTGGTGCTCGTCATCGAGGCCGGCCGGCCGGTGCCGCAGGTGACCGAAGGGGTCCGGGCTGCGGTCACGAAGGCGGTCGAGGCGTACGGGCTGCGGGTCGACGAGATCAACATCCGGGTGGACGACGTGGCGATGGGCGATCCCGCCGTGCCCACCGTGCCGTTTGCCTGAGGCTGAGCGAAACTGCGGGGTATTGCTGGCCCCTGGTCAGTGCTCCGGGCCCAGGTGGCTGCGTTCGCCCTCGTGGTCGAGGATGCAGAGGATCTCGGCCGGGCCGCCGTGCGCGCCGAACGCGTGCGGGACCAGGGTGGAGAACTCGGCCGCCTCGTTCGTGCCGACGAGGATCGTGCGTTCGCCGAGGCGCAGCTCGATGGTGCCGGAGAGCACCGTGAACCAGTCGCGCCCTGGATGCACCCGCAGGTCGGCCGGCACGTCCCGGGTGACCCGGATCTTGCTGACGGTCTGGCTGCTGTCGCGGGACAGTATCCAGGTGGTGATGCCGCGTACCTCGTTGCAGTGCGGGCGGATCACCACGTCGTCGTCGGAATCGGACTCGACCAGCCGGTCGAGCGTGGTGCCCAGCACCCGGGCGATCGTGGCGATCTGGTCCAGGGCGATGCGTCGGTGGCCGGTCTCGATCCGGCTGAGCGTGGAGGGGCTGATCATGCAGCGGCCGGCCAACTCGTCCAGCGACCAGCCGCGGAGCAACCGCAGGCTGCGGATCCGCTGCCGGACCAGGGCCTCCAGATCCTTGTCTTGCTTCATACGCAAGACACTATGCCAGTCAGGCAAAGAATCGCTACTGTTGCCGCATGGCACACGACCACGACCACAACCACATGATCGAGTTGCTCGACCTGGACGCCGAGGTCCTCAACGACTACTTCCGCGACCTGATCGGCTGGGTCGGCCGCGAGGCTGCCGACGGGCCCCGCATCGTCGACCTCGGGGCCGGCAGCGGCACCGCCTCCCTGGCGCTGGCCCGGCAACTGCCCGACGCCACGGTCACCGCGGTTGACATGTCCCCGGAGATGCTGGCCCACCTGCGCAGCCGGGCCGACGCCGCCGGGCTGGGCGACCGGATCCGCACGGTCGAGGCCGACCTCGACCAGCCCTGGCCCGACCTCGGCCCGACCGACGTGATCTGGGCCGCCGCCTCGATGCACCACCTGGCCGACCCCGCGAAAGCGCTCAACTCGGCGTACGACACGCTGCTGCCGGGCGGGCTGCTGGTGATCGCCGAGCTGGAGTCGTTCCCGCGCTTCCTCACCGGCACTGCGGACGAGGACGTGGAGCTGCGCGGGCACGCCGAAGCGGCGAAGCGCCGGCACGAGGCGGGCATGCACATGCACGAGAACTGGGGTGACCGGGCGAACCAGGCTGGCTTCACGGCGGTGGCCGAGCGGCACTTCGACATCGACCTGCGTCCGCCGCTGCCCGCAGCCGCTACGCGCTATGCCCAGGTCTCCCTGGCGCGGATGCGGCACGGGCTGGAGGAGCAGCTGTCGGCGGCCGACCGGGCCGCCCTGGAGACGATCGTCGAGGGCCTGGTCGACCGCGACGATCTCAGCGTACGCACCGAGCGAACGGTCTGGCTCGCCCGCCGCTGACCGTACGTCCGTGCCCTCACCAGGGGATGAGGTCCTGCACGCCGTGATGGACCCACCACTTCGACTTGTGATGCATGCGCAGCTTCCCGTCGAGGCGGGTGAGCAGGAGCCATGCGCCGTTCAGCACCAGCGCCGCGTCCTCGGTGCGATCAGCCAACACTCTGGCCACCGAGGCGACCATGTTCGGCACGTCCTTGTCGGTGGCGTCATTCTTGGCCATGTCAAAGCTGATATCGACATATTCCGGCGGCTCCCACTTTCAATAGTGATCACCATCATCTTCGGCGTCGTAGTAGCCGTTTCGGCCGGAGCGGATGCTGAGCCAATAGCCGCGTTCCTCGTAGAGATTAAAGCTGAGAAGATGGCAGCCGGCTGCTGTCCTGGATGGATCGATGGCGTCCGGAGCGGCGAGCTCTGCCAATTGATCCAATGGGATGTTCCCTGCCAGGGTCAGTCGGTAGGAAATGCCCATTTCGCAGCCTCCTCGGTGACGGGCGCACGACTTACGTGACCACACCGCTTCAGTACGCGCGGTGATTTTCCGGAGACCGCGCTGTGCCGGGGCGCACCCTCTCGCTTCCAGCCGCAATCCAGCACTGGCACCGCGAGGCATTGGGTCCTGTAAGCAGGCGATCAAGCTCCCGGCCCTGGAAGCTTGGGTACCTTACGATGACGGCACCGCGTCAGCCCCTGCCCAATCGAGAAAAGAAGGGGCCGACGCGTGCTGTTAGGGCTGCCTGGTAAGGCCGCGGATTTTCAGGCCAATGTCGGAGTTCAGATTGTTGATCGCCTCGTAGACCTTGTGGCCCGAGTCGCGGGCGCCACCGGCCCAGCTGACACCTTTGCCAGTTTCCTTTGCGGCGATGCCGCCCCAGAACATCGCCTCGCGTTCCCAGCGGATGTTGAAAAGGAGATTGGCCAAGTCCTTTTCTTCTGTCAACTTGTCCGTCGTACACCAAGGCATTGATCGGTGCACCGAGGCCCCGAGACCTGCTAGAACTGCCGGTGAGGTGATCGCAGATTTGGCATGGAACTGGTCTGCGTACTCCTTGAGGAGCGCGCTGAGCCGTTCGACGGTCTCGTGCTTAACGGCCTTCATGTCAGTGCCCTCGGGAAGGTTGCTGGACTCGACATCACCCGAGGCAGCGTGGATGCCGGCCTTGCCGAGGATCGTGGTTACGACCAAGGTCCGAAGTCCGGAGAGGGTCATCCACTCGCGGGACTTCGGCCCCACCTGCCGCTTGCCGGTCAGGATCAGATCTCCGAGAGCCGTCTCTTCCCCGTCTACGATGACCGTAGTCGAGTCCACCAACGCTTGGGTCACGCTGGTGGCGAAGTCGCGCATGTCCATAGAGAGCGCGAGCGACTTATCGACAGGGACGCCCTTGAGGTTGCGGTCGTGGAAAATCTGACGCGCGGAAAGCGTCGAGATCCCGTGGTAGAGCTCGAAGGCAACCATCGCGCCTGCGAAGTCAAAGTCTCTAAGCCCAAATAGGGACGATTGCTTCTTGATACGGTGGAGCGCGGTGATCTGAGTCTCGCCGTCGATAGCGATCAAGCCATCTCGAATTGGGAGGAAAGCCTTACCGTCCGGCTGAATTTCGAGCGGGCGCGGGGACCACAGCGTGACAGGGGGGATTGACCAGGCATCGTCGAGCGCCCCGGTCAGACCCTCGGCGATGTAGTCCGCATAGCTGGTGATGTTCTTCGACTTCGGACTTGCTGCCGTGCCAATGACCCGCTGGACCTCGGCGCGCATGCGAGCGTAGCCGTCCACCTCCTGCCGTGCCTTCGTGTCGCGGGCGGCTTCTTGCTCGACCTTCGCTGGGTCGTTGACCATGTGCAGCAGGTTCTCTATGTCGACTATGCCGATGGCCACGTGGTCGCGGACCTGCATGACGATAATGGGAAAGCCCGTCGTGATGGGCTTGAGGGCCTCGTTGGACATGGTTAGGCCTTCCGAGATGGGGCACACCGAAGCAGAGGAAAAATCCACAGTAGACTCAAGCCGTGGTTGCGTCAAAAGGCAAGCGTTGCTACCTCAGCAGCCCTCGATCTCGATGCCTGGAGGATCTTCCACGTCGCCGCTCGGGTTGGGCCCCGAGAACCGGTACACCGCCGTCAACGACGCCTGACGAAGTGCGTCGCAGCGTTGACCACCCCGCCGACCCACTCGCAGTCTTGGGTTTATGCGCCGGCTTCGAGAGCGGTTTCCGCTCGGTCGAGGTAGTCCCACCACTGCTCGTCTTCGCGATGGCAGGAAGCCAGTAGGCTCGCAGCAGATACAAACGCAAGGACGATGACGCTCTCGCTGGGGAGATCCTCAGCTAGTGGCTCGCCGTTGACCAACTTGACAAGGAAGGTCTTCACTTCCCCCTCGGTGGGCTGAGCCCACGCCTCGCCCCGGGCAATCTCGGCGGCAATCGCCTCGGTCTCCGGTTTGCTCGGCTTCCCATGGTGGAGGTCTCGTAGGACATAAAGGATCACAGACAGCGCGAGCGCTACCGCCTCCGCGACCGCTTGGTCATTTGGGAAAGCTTTCAAGGCCGCGTCGAGCCGGTCGAAGTCTCGCTTGACCGCTGCGTCCAGGGCGCTGCGAACCAATGGCTCAACCTGCTTACTGATCTTCATTTCGTTCCTTCTTTGCTCGCCGGTTGTTGAGCCACGACTTGCCCGCACTTACTGCTGCCCCGACGGCGAGGAGGGTTCCGACGATGGCCTTCGCCTGCACCGGCATGATTTCGGAGACGGTAGCCCACAACGCGCCGCCCGTGGCGGCAGTGAAGCCCACGGCTTCCGCGGAAACCCGCTCCCGCCGAGGTGCTGGCCCAGACGGGTTGCGCGCGGCCCTGTCGCGTCGTGCCCGAAAATCCGCTGAGGCGGTTGGCGCGGCTGGTCGTAGCGGGGGTGTCGCCGCGGGTGGCGGGCCTGTTTCGCTGCCACCACCCGCGCTCAGTTTCCCAGCGCTTGGACCTTCGCGATGGTCGTCTGGATCTGCTGCTTGGCCCCTGGTGTACGGCTGGCCACCTGGCCGATGGCTTCGGCCAACCCGTGGATGTGGCCGGTGAGTTGCCCCGAGCTGCCCTGTAAGGCGCCTGCGACGAGGGCTTGGGCTTCGGTGGCGGCCTGCCGCGCGGCCATGAGATTGGTGTGCGCCTCCTCCAACTTCTTCGCTGCGGCGGCCAACTGCGCGATGATCTGAGCGGCGCTCACGTGTCCTCCCCGAGTGAGACTGCCCAATACCACTGGGCATAGTCGATCAGCGGCAACATACCCGGTCAATGGTGACGTTCGCTGCCCTGTCGACGCTCGAAGCGACCTGTCGGGATACCGACGCCTCGGGGTAGGTGACGCGCTTCCTTCGAAGGCCTCAGGTCGAGGTTGGCCGGGTCAGTTCGACCTCGTCAGCCGGCAGGAGCTTCACGTCGCCCTTGCGGTCGCGGACCTCAAGGACAGGGACGCCCTCGTCGAGTTCCATGCCGTGGCGCTCAGGGCCGGTCGGCATTCGAGCGATCACTGATCCGCCAGCGGGAAGCTCGACTTGCCGACGTTCAAGAGCCTTCCGGACGTAGCTGCCATGACCCCGCACCGTCCTGATGAGCCCTTCGGACCGCAGCACCGAGATTCCCATGCGGACGGCCTCCCGGCCGATGCCGTACTCCTGGGTCAGCCGCGCCTCGCTGGGCAGGACTGATCCCGCCAGAAGGTCCCCTGACTCGATGCGCGCTCGGAGCAGGTCGGCCACCTGCACGTACACCGGAGTGTGCGAGCGCGGATCGATCGTCATAACGAGTAAGCCTTGTTCCCCCGTTGGTCGGTGTGGTTGTGCCCCCGAGCCCCTGCCCGTATAGTCGCGGTGACAGTCCGTGTGCGGATGGAAACGAGAAGTACTCAGCCGAACGTGGAGGTCCTGGTAAGCGGCCCTGCTGCCGTACTGCTGATCTGAGCTGCGGTGGCAGGGCGGGGTGGGTCCGCCCGTGCGCGGCGGGCGGGCGGGCCTACCCCTTCCAACCACACCCCTTCCAACAACACCCCTGCGACAGAGAGGCGGGACGTCGTGCGGCTGAACCTCCGGCGACTCGGATGGCACCAGCGACGCGGTCGGCACCAGCGGAGCCGGCCCCCCAACCGGCCCGGCAACTACCGCTCCACCAGCTATTCCCTGCTGCGCCCCTGGCAGGTGCGGGGACGGTCCTTCGGGTGGACCCCGTTCGGTCGGCGCGGGCTCGACCCGCAGGAGGTGGCCGACTTCCTCGACCGGGTCGCCGACGACCTCGCCGCCGTCTACCAGGCGCTCGGCGACAGCCGCCAGGAGTCGGCCCGGATCAAGGACGCATTGCGCACCTGGCAGTCCGACCAGGCGCGGCGGCTGGTCAACGAGGGGCGGTTCCACTGATGGCCGCCGCCGGGGAGCGCTTCGTCATCCATCTGCCCGTGGTCGCCGGGGACCTGTCCGGCGCGGTCCGGCTGGCCCGGGTGGTCGCCCGCTGGGCGGGCGTGCTCACCCAGGCTGACCCCGGCGAGACCACCGTCTCGGCCGAGGACGACCAGAACCTACGCCATCGGGTCTTCTGCGACCGGCGGTTGACCGGCGGCCGGCGCTGCCTGCTCCGGGCCCAGCATGACGGCCCCTGCACCCGGCGGCTGACCCGATGACCGGGCGAGCAACGACCGGCCCGCCGGTGCTCACCTGCACCACCTGCTCCGGCCTCACCTTCACCCTCACGGTGTGCCACTGCACCGACGGTGGCAACCGGCTCCTGGTCGAGTCCGGCGACGTCGCCGGCGAGGCCTATCAGGGCTGCCTGCTCTGCGACGGGCTCGGCACGGTGGCGCAGGGCTGCTTCGACTGCGGGCGGCAGGGCGTACGCCGAGCGCAGCTCGTGTTGACCGTCGCGAACCTTGACACCGGGGCGGTGGCCTCGGTCAACGTCGTACCCGGGAGTGTGTTGCCGACGCCTGACCCGGGCGGCGGCTGGCGGTTGGAGTTGACCCCGCTGCTGGCCGAGCTGACCGCAGCGGCCGGCGCGGGCGGCCTGGTCGACCCGCCCCGGCAGCCCTGGGAGGAGGCGGAACTCGTCCTGCCGCTCGACCGGGCGTGGCACCCCGACCTGCCCGCGCCGCAGCGGGACGCCATGGTGGCGCAGGCCATCGCCCGCCGGTACCACCGGCCGTGGCGAGTCTTCCTAGGACGGTCCTACGCGCCGCCGACCACCTCACCAGCCCAGCAGCTCGAACGGTTCTGCGAGCTCGCCGCCCTGCTCTGCCTGGACCTGGTGGTCGAGGCCCGCAGGCAGACCCGCACCGACATCACCTGGCACGTCCGCTTCGAGGTGCCCGGCGGCAGTGTGCCGGAGGAGGGCCGGGGCTACGCGCTCGACCTGCCGGCCGCGCTCACCACAACCAGTGTTGCCGACGCGCTGACCGGGCTCGGCGAGCGGGGCCGCGCTGCGCCCGCGTACAGCATCGTGCCCCGGCCGGGGCGCCGGTCGGCACCGCTGGCGACCGACCTCGACCGGCTCGCCCGCCGGGTCCGGGCCGACCTGCGGCGCGCGCCGGCCGCGCAGGCGATCTGGCGGGACGGGCGCTGGTCGCACACCCGGCTGCTGCCCGGCGGATGCGTCGACGTGCTGCACGAACGCGACACCGGCCAGGTGGCCCGCCGCCGCCGGAGACCGCTGCGCCGCGCCGCCGAACCACCCGCCCCGTCGTGGCAGGGCCCCCCGATCGGGTACGTCACCTGCGGCGACTGCGCGCCGGACAGCAGGCTGCACCAGTGTGACTGCACGTTGGGCGGTGAGCCGGCCGACCCGGGCTGCGCCCACTGCTCCGGTGCCGGGTTCGCGCCGTCGGTCTTCGACTGCACCACCTGCCGGGGCGGCCGTCGCCTCTATCGGGCGGTCACCGTCACCCTCGCCGACCTGCGCACCCGGGCCCGACACGAACTCTGGCAGCCCTGCCCCGGCGAGCCGGGTGCCGTGCCGGTCGACCCGACGCCGGGCCCGCAACTGCACCGGCTCGCCGGCCGCTACCGGCTCGCCGGCCAGGCCAGCACCTTCGGGGTACGCCCCCACGAGCTGATCGAGGCCGACGGAGGCCAGCCCCTCTCGGTCCTGCTGGTGGCGGGCCTGAGCGTCGTCCCGCCGCACCTCGACCCGGTGGCGCGGTTCGTCGCCTCGGCCGGTGCCGGCCGACCCGGTGCCCGGCTGATCGTCGTCGCCGACCCGCCCGACGTACCGTCGCTGGCGGTGCTGGCCCGGCTCGCCACCGGGCTCGGGCTGACGCTCGCCGTCAGCGTCCGGGACCACCGGCACGACCTCGGCCACGACCCGGCGATCCGGCCGGACTCCTCGTGGAACGTCGAGCTGGTGCCGCCCGGCACCCCGGTCGACCGGCTCGCACCCCCGGTACGCCCCTCGGTCGAGGCGGCCCTCGCGTTCTGCCTGGAGTATCTGGACAACGCGGTCACCGCCGCCGTGCCCGCTGTCGCCGACCGGCCGATCGTCGTCCCGCACGCGCCCGCCACCGCGCCGCCGGTCGACCCGGTGCCGCTGATCCTCGGGCTGGCCGGCTGCTTTCCCGGCGACGAGGTGATCGTCCAGCTCGACCGGGACGGCTGCCGGGTGCACCTGAACGACGCCGACGGGTGCCGCCCGCTGGCCAGCGCCAGCACGCTCACTGACGCGGCCCACGCCCTCGGTCTGCCGCCGAGCTGAACCTGGCGGCGGGTCCGGGCCGGTCGGTTACCAGCCGGTACCAACTTCCTTAGCGATCGTTCAGCTCCGGGTTCTACACTCGGTCTTCTGACCAGGACCCGAGGAGGAGCCCCGCGCATGGACGCCGACGAGATCGCTGCCGGACGGGCACGCTGGCAGGCCCGCTACGACGCCGCACGCAAGCGGGACGCCGACTTCACCACGCTCTCCGGGATGACCGTCGACCCGGTCTACGGGCCGCCGGAGGGCGTCACCTACCCGGGATTCGAGCGGATCGGCTGGCCGGGCGAGTTCCCGTACACCCGGGGGTTGTACCCGACCGGTTACCGGGGGCGGACCTGGACCATCCGGCAGTTCGCCGGCTTCGGCAACGCCCGGCAGACCAACGAGCGCTACAAGATGATCCTCGGCGCGGGCGGCGGCGGGCTCTCCGTCGCCTTCGACATGCCCACCCTGATGGGCCGGGACTCCGACGACCCGCAGGCACTCGGCGAGGTCGGGCACTGCGGGGTGGCCATCGACACGGCCGCCGACATGGAGGCGCTCTTCGACGGCATCGACCTGGCCGGCGTCACCACCTCGATGACCATCTCCGGCCCGGCCGTGCCGGTGTTCTGCATGTACCTGGTCGCCGCCGAGCGGCAGGGCGCCGACCTGTCCACCCTGGACGGCACCCTCCAGACGGACATCTTCAAGGAGTACATCGCGCAGAAGGAATGGCTCTTCGACCCCGAGCCGCACCTGCGCCTGATCGGCGACCTGATGGAGTACTGCGCCTCCGAGATCCCCCGGTACAAGCCGCTCTCGGTCTCCGGGTACCACATCCGCGAGGCCGGCTCGACCGCCGCGCAGGAGCTGGCGTACACGCTCGCCGACGGCTTCGGTTACGTCGAGCTGGGGCTCTCCCGGGGGCTGGACGTCAACGTCTTCGCGCCCGGCCTGAGCTTCTTCTTCGACTCACACGTCGACTTCTTCGAGGAGATCGCCAAGTTCCGGGCCGCCCGCCGGATCTGGGCCCGCTGGCTGCGCGACGTCTACGGTGCTACCAGCGAGAAGGCGCTCTGGCTGCGGTTCCACACCCAGACCGCCGGGGTGTCGCTGACCGCACAGCAGCCGGTCAACAACGTGGTCCGTACCGCCGTCGAGGCGCTCGCGGCGGTGCTCGGCGGCACCAACTCGCTGCACACCAACGCCCTGGACGAGACCCTGGCGCTGCCCACCGACGAGTCCGCCGAGATCGCCCTGCGTACCCAGCAGGTGCTGATGGAGGAGACCGGGGTGACCAACGTGGCGGACCCGCTGGGTGGGTCCTGGTACGTCGAGGCGCTCACCGACAAGATCGAGGCCGAGGCGGAGGAGATCTTCGCCCGGATCCGGCAGCTCGGCGGCGAGGGCCCGCACCAGATCGGCCCGATGACCTCCGGCATCCTGCGCGGCATCGAGGACGGCTGGTTCACCGGGCACATCGCCGAGTCGGCCTTCGTCCACCAGCAGGCGCTGGAGAAGGGCGACAAACGGGTCGTCGGGCTCAACTGTCACACCGGCACGATCACCAAGGACCTGGAGATCCTGCGCATCTCGCACGAGGTGGAGGTGGAGCAGCGCCGGGCGCTGACCGAGCGCAAGACAGCCCGCGACGACGCCGCCGTCACGGCGGCGGTGGCCCGGATGGTCGAGCTGAGCCGCACCGGGGAGAACATGATCCCGGCCATGCTCGACGCCGCCCGCGCCGAGGCCACCCTCGGCGAGATCTGCGACGCGCTCCGCGCCGAGTGGGGCACCTACCGCGAACCCGCCCGCTTCTAACCCCACCCCAACCCAACCCCCACCCCCAACCCCCACCCCCACCCCACCCCCGGGTCTCCGCGATCTTGCACTTGCGGCCCGGACGAAAGCCGCGAAAGCCGCATCAGGTGGGCCGCAACTGCAAGATCGCGGCGTGGTGGGTGGGGTGGGGGTGGGGGTGGGGGTGGGGTGTGGGTGCGTGAGGTGGGGGTGGGTGGGGAGAGGGGTGGGGAGAGGGGTGGTGAGCAGCTGTGAGAGTCACAGTTGTCGCCGTCGCGGTTGATCTGAGTTGGGCGGCGGTCGTGCGAGACTAGATAACCATGAGCGACCCACGGATCACCTCGTCGATCTTCACCCGCGGCGCGGTCGACCTCAGCGCACTGCGCGGCACGGCACCGGCCTCCACCCGTTCCACCACACCGGCCCAGGCCGGCCCGTCCTCCGGCCCGCCCTCCGGTCTGCCGGGCGGCGTCGCCACCGGCGGCGGGGCCGCCGTGGTCGACGTGACAGAGGCGACTCTCCAGTCCGAGGTGCTCGAACGGTCGATGGCCACACCCGTGGTTGTCTTCTTCGGCGCGGCCGGATACCCGGAGAGCGAGCAGTTCGCGCCGGTGCTGGAGCGGCTGGCGGCCGAGGACGGCGGTGCCTGGGTGCTGGCCCGGGTCGACGTCCAGGAGAACCCCCGGATCGCTCAGATGTTCCAGGTGCAGGCGATTCCCACCGTCTACGCCGTGGTCGGCGGGCGACCCGTCGACGCGTTCCCGGGGGTGGTCCCCGAGGCCCAGCTGCGCCAGTGGCTCGGCGCCGTGCTCAAGGCCGGAGGCGCCACCGTCGCCGAGCCGGAGGACCCGCGCCTCGACGAGGCCGACGACGCGCTGATGAGCGGCGATCTGGATGCCGCCGAGCAGGCGTACCGGAAGATCCTCGCCGAGTCGCCGGCGGACGCCGCGGCCCAGGCGGGTCTCGCCCAGGTGGGGCTCTCCCGCCGGGTCGCCGGTGCCGACCCGGGCGCGGCGCTCGCCACCGCCCAGGCCAACCCCGACGACGTCGCCGCCCAACTGCTCGCCGCCGACATCGAGGTGCTCAGCGGGATGGCCGAGCAGGCATACCAGCGCCTGGTCGGCCTGGTCCGCCGCACCGCCGGGGAGGACCGGGAGCAGGTACGCCAGCACCTGGTCAGCCTCTTCAGCGTCGCCGGGCCGGACGACCCCGCCGTCGCCGCCGCCCGTCGGGCCCTGGCCAGCGCCCTGTTCTGAGTTCTGCCGTACGCCAGCGCGGGCCGGCGTTCGCCGGCCCGCGTGACCCACGAGGACGGGAGCCCATGATGCGCCGGATCGCCGTCCTCGATGCGCCGTCCAACCTCGGGTTGCGCCCGCCCACCCCCACCGCCGTCCCCGGCTGCGGCAAGGCCCCCGGCGCGCTGCGCGACCAGGGCCTGCTGGCCCGGCTGCGGGCCCGCGACGCCGGCTGCCTCACCTCGCCCCGGTACGACCCGGGCGACTGGCGCCCCGGCGACGGCGTCTGCCACGCCCCGGAGATCGCCGCGTACTCGGCCGCGCTGGCCGACCGGATTGGCGCGATCATCGACCGTGGAGAGTTCCCGCTGGTGCTCGGTGGGGACTGTTCGATCCTGCTCGGCTCGGCGCTGGCCATGCACCGCCTCGGTGAGGCGGTCGGCGGCCGGATCGGGCTGATCTTCGTCGACGGCCACTCCGACTTCCGGCACCCCGGCAACGCCTCCTACGTCGGCGCGGCGGCGGGGGAGGATCTGGCCCTGGTCACCGGGCGCGGGCAGGCCGACCTGGCCGCCATCGAGGGACGCCGGCCGTACTTCCGCGACATCGACGTGGTGGTCCTCGGCATCCGGGCCCAGGACGAGTACCGCCTCGACCTCCAGGCCGCCGGGATCACCACCCGGCCGGTGCCGGCGCTGCGCGCCGAGGGCGCGGCCCGCACCGCCCAGTGGGCGCACGAGGAGCTGGCCGACTGCGCCGGGTACTGGGTGCACGTCGACGTGGACGTGCTCGACCCGGCGGTGATGCCGGCGGTGGACGCCCCGGACCCGGGCGGGATCGCCTTCGCCGAGCTGGAGATCCTGCTCACCGGCCTGGTGGACACTCCGCACTGCCTCGGCGTCGAGCTGACCGTCTTCGACCCCGACTACGACTCCGACGGGGCGTACGCCGCCGAGATCGTCAACACGGTGGTGGCCGGGCTGGCCCCGGTGACCGCCCCGCGCGCGGTCCCGCCCCGGCTACTCTCGGCGGCCCCCGCCCCGCGCCGCGCGGACGTCCGCCCCGCCTTCCCCGGCGCTGCGGACTTCCCGACCCAGACGTCGTACTGGTCTGAGGCGCCCCACCTGTCCGACGTGCCACAATCCGCGGTCCCCGTCGCCGTTCCTGCGGTCCCCGCCGTGCCCGCTGAACCGGTTGAACGGGTTGAACTCGCCGAACCGGTTGAATCCGTTGATCCGGCAGCAGCAGCGGCGGACCCCGTCGATGGCCTGTCGGGGCCGGTGCTGGAGCCCGTCGGGCCGTCCGCGACGTGCCCGGATTCGCCGCGACCCGTCGCGTAGCGATCCCGCTGCCCGCTGCCCGCTGCCCGCTACTTGCGCGCAGCCGGGCGTGGCGGGCTCCGAGCCGGTGGTGCGGGCCGGCTCGGGGCGGGCGGTTCGGGGCGAGCGGCGTGGTCAGGAGGCGGCGAGGGTGCGCAGGAAGCGCTCGGCGATGGGCACGGCGCTGGCCGCGCTCGACCCGCCCCGCTCCACGAAGACCGCGAACGCCACGTCGCCCTGCCAACCGACGAACCAGGAGTGGGTGTGCGCGGGGTTGTCGTCGTACTCGGCGGTGCCGGTCTTGCCGTGCACCGGGCCGCCGGGGACGCCCTTGAGGGTGCCGGCGGTGCCGGCGGTGACCACCTCGCGCATCATCTTCCGCAGCGGCTCGACCGACTCGGGCTTCAGGGGCGCCCCGGCGGGCGCGGCCTTAGCCGGGGCGGGGTCGAGCACCAGCTTCGGTTGCTCCCAGCGGCCCCGGGCCACGGCGGCGGTGGCGGCGGCCATGGCCAGCGGGCTGACCACGGTGGTGCCCTGCCCGAACGCGGCGGCGGCCTGCTCAGCGGGGGAGCCGTTGACGGAGACCTTGCCGGTGAAGGCGTCCACGCCGATGTCCCACTCGGCCTCCAGGCCGAGGGCCCGGCCGGTCTGGGCGAGGCCGTCCGCGCCGAGTCCGGGGGCGAGCGCGGCGAAGGCCGTGTTGCAGGACTTCGCGAAGTCGGTGCGGAACGGCACCGTGCCGAGAACGAAGTTGTCGGAGTTCTTGAACGACCGGCCGTCCACCGTGAACGTCTTCGGGCAGGCGACCGGGCCGTCCAGGGTGACCGCGCCGCGGTCCAGCAGGCCGAGGGCACTGACCATCTTGAACGTCGAGCCGGGCGGCACCTGGGCGGTGAAGGCCAGGTTCTCCCCGGCCGCGCCCGGCCCGTTGGCGGCGGCCAGCACCGCGCCGTCGCCGACCCGGACCGCCACCAGGGCGGCGCGGCGCTTCTCGCCGCGCAGCGCGGCGTCGGCGGCGTTCTGGGTGGCCACGTCGAGGGTGGTCTGCACCGCCTGGCCGGGCGTCGGCTCCTGGCGGAACAGTTCCGTGCCGGTCGGCGTGACGGTGCCGTCCGGCCCCGGCCGCTCGCTGATCACGGTGAGCCCGGGCGTGCCGCGCAACTGCTCGTCGTACCGGCCCTGGAGGCCGCCGTGGCCGATCAGGTCGCCCCGCTGGTACTGGTCGGGGTGGGCGGCCAGGTCGTCGGCCTGGGCCTGGTCGACCGAGCCCAGCAGCGCACGGGCGAACTCGCGGGTGGGGGCCAGGTCGAGTTTCTCGGACCGGAACTTGGTGCCGGGCAGGTCGTAGATCCGCGAGCGGATCTGTCGGTACGCCTCGTCGCGTAACGTCACCACCTCGACGAACGCGCCCGGGTCGGCCTCGGCGAGGCGCTTGGGCAGGTCGGAGAGGTCGACCGGCGGGGTGATCGCCGGCCGGACCGTCCGGAACGCGGCGTCGAGCTTGCCCGACACCGTCTTCACGTCGGTGACCTCGCTCGGTTGCAGCCCGACGCGGATCACCGGACGGGGCGCCACGATCGGTGCACCCGCCCCGTCGAGCACCCCGGCCCGGGGAGCGGCGTCCCGGCGCACCGCGAGCCGGTCGCCCGGGGTGAGCTGTTCGTGCACCACCTGCGGTTCCCAGATGACCTGCCACTGGTCGTCGCCGCTCTGGGTCAGCCGCACCTGCCGGTCGTACCCCCAGCGGGTGCCGCTCGGGGGCAGGGTCCAGTCCACCCGGACCACGGCGGTCGCGATGTTCGCTTCGATCTTCGGGGCACCGGTGCGGCGCAACGTCGGTGGGGTGGCCGCCAACTCGCCGGAGAGGTCCCGGATCTCCCGCGTCACGTCGGCGGCGGGCACCTTCCGCCCGGTCGGGTCGACGAAGCCGACCGCCTGGAGGTCGCCGCTGCGCCAACCGGACAGGAAGGCGTCCACGGTGCGTTCCGGGCCGTCCTCGCCCGAGCAGCCGACCAACGCGCCGGCGGCCAGCGCGGTGGCCGCGAGCGCCGCGGTCACCCGACGGGCGCGTGGTCGGTGGGGGACAGCGAGGGGGTACGACAGACGCATGGGCCGCCCTTTCGGATCTCGGACCTCCCGCCACGGTAGTACGGTCCCGCGCTACCCACTGCCCCGCCCGCCACGTGCGCAAAGAGGGTGTGGTGAAGGTGTGATGAACATGTGGACCGGGGTACTCCCCAGTTGGTCGACCGTGCATCTGCAACGGGTAAAAGGACAGAGTCCCGATCCGGAGGTCCGCCGGCGAGCGCACGAACCGACAGGGCCTAGGCTGGGCGGCAGAGTGACCCACGACGTGGTGGGTCGTCGAGGGGAGTGGCACCGATGGACCGGCGTCCGGCGATCAAACCGGAACTCGACTCCCGGCAGGCTGACACCGGCCGGGACGACAGTTTCGACTCGGCGACCGACGGGGACGGCTACGGCCGGCTCGCCACAGGCGTTACCGGGATGACCGGTTCGTCTGCGGACACTCTCTACGATCTCGGGCTGCCCGTGGAGGCGCTGGCCGACGATATCGAGGACGCCGAGCTCGACGAGGCGGTGCCGAACGCGGAGCGCCTGGTCGCCCAGGCGGTGGCGCTCGCCGTCGACGACCACGACTCGGCGACACTGGTCGGCCGCTTCTGGCGGTTCGCCCCGGACGAGGAACTGATCGGGTTCACCGCCGAGGAGATGATCGAGGCCGCCAGCGCGCACCGGGATCTGGCCAACCAGCGGGTGCCGGGCGAGCTGAAACTGCGCATCCACGAGCCGGACGCCGACCAGCACCACACGGTCATCGAGATCGTCACCGACGACATGCCGTTCCTGGTCGACTCGGTCACGGCGCTGCTCAACTCCCACCACCTCGACGTACACCTGCTGGTTCACCCGCTGGTGGTGGTCCGCCGGGAGCCGCTGGGCCGGCTCACCGAGGTGTCGGCGGACGTGGAGCCCGACGACGCGATCGCCGGGGACCTGGTCGAGAGCTGGATGCGGATCGAGATCGACCCGGTCCGCGACGCCGGCGAGCGGGAGAAGCTGCGCCGCGAGTTGCAGCGGGTCCTCACCGACGTGCGGGAGGCCGTGGAGGACTGGCCCAGGATGCGCCAGCGCGCCCTGGACCTGGCCGACGACCTGGCCGCCGCGCGCACCTCGGACAGCCGGCCGCCGGTGCCGGAGAAGGACATCACGGACTCGGTGGAGCTGCTGCGCTGGCTGGCGCACGACCACTTCACCTTCCTGGGGTACCGGGAGTACCGGCTGGTCGACGCCCCGGGCGGCGAGGGGCCGGCGTTGGAGGCGGTGCTCGGCACCGGGCTGGGCATCCTGCGCTCGGACTCCCCGGAGGCGCGGGCGTTGTCGTCGATGACCTCCGAGGCGCACGAGAAGGTGATGGAGAAGCGCCTGCTGATCATCACCAAGGCGAACTCGCGGGCCACCGTGCACCGCTCGGCGTACCTCGACTACATCGGCTTCAAGATCTTTGACGACGCGGGCCAGGTGGTCGGCGAGCGGCGCTTCCTCGGGCTGTTCTCCACGGCGGCGTACCGGACCAGCGTCCGGGAGCTGCCGGTGGTCCGCCGCAAGGTCGCCGAGGTGCTGGACCGCTCCGGGTTGAGCCAGCGCAGCCACTCCGGCAAGGATCTGCTCCAGATCCTGGAGACCTACCCCCGCGACGAGCTGTTCCAGATCAAGACCGAGGACCTGTACCACGCGGTGATCGGCGTGCTGCGGATGGCGGGCCGCCGGCAGCTGCGGGTCTTCCTGCGCCGCGACGCGTACGGGCGGTTCATCTCCTGCCTGATCTACCTGCCCCGGGACCGGTTCACCACCCAGAACCGGCTGCGCATGCAGGACATCCTGCTGCGCGAGCTCAACGGCGTCGGGGTGGACTACACCACCCGGGTCACCGAGTCGATGCTGGCCCGGGTGCACTTCATCGTCCGCACCGACCCGGCCCGGCCACCGGGGGAGATCGAGGCGGACCTGCTCGCCGAGGAGTTGGCCGACGCCACCCGGTTGTGGGACGACGACTACCGCCTCGTGCTGGAGCGCAAGCTCGGCGACGAGCAGGCCAAGCACCTCTTCGCCCGGTACGCCGACGCCTTCCCCGAGGGCTACAAGGACGGGCACACCCCGTACGAGGCGATGAAGGACCTGGCGAAGCTGGAGCTGCTGGAGGAGGCCGGCCAGCTGGAGATGCACCTGTTCCGCAAGCAGCACGCCCCGCGCGCCAACAGCCGGGGCGCGGACGAGCCGATGGACGTCCGGTTCAAGGTCTACCGGTACGGCGAGCCGATGATGCTCTCGGCGGTGCTGCCGGTGCTGCACTCCCTCGGCGTCCGGGTGGTCGACGAGCACCCGTACGAGGTGGAGCGGCTCGACGGCCGGATCTGGCTGTACGACTTCGGGCTGCGGCTGCCGGAGGGGCACCAGGAGCTTGCCGAGGTGCGCCCGCACGTGGAGAACGCCTTCGCGGCGGCGTGGCGGGGCGAGGCCGAGGTGGACGGCTTCAACGAGCTGGTGCTGCGCGGCGGGCTCACCTGGCGGCAGGTGGTGGTGCTGCGGGCGTACGCGAAGTACCTGCGACAGACCGGGGCGGTCTTCTCCCAGGAATACATGGAGCAGACGTTCATCGCCTACCCGCGGATCGCCGCGCTGCTGGTGAAGCTCTTCGAGGTCCGGTTCGCGCCCGGGGAGGCGACCGTGGAGCAGCGCCGGGAGCGCAGCGGCGAGCTGGTGACGTCGATCGGGGCGGCGCTGGACGACGTGGCGAGCCTCGACCAGGACCGGATCCTGCGGTCGTACCTGACGCTGATCCAGGCCACCCTGCGCACCAGCTTCTACGCCAAGCCGGTCGGCGGCCGGCCGAAGCCGTACGTGGCGTTCAAGCTCGACCCGCAGGCCATTCCGGACCTGCCGGCCCCCCGGCCGAAGTTCGAGATCTTCGTCTACTCGCCCCGGTTCGAGGGCGTGCACCTGCGGTTCGGGCCGGTGGCCCGGGGCGGGCTGCGCTGGTCCGACCGGCGGGAGGACTTCCGGACCGAGGTGCTCGGCCTGGTCAAGGCGCAGATGGTGAAGAACGCCGTGATCGTGCCGGTGGGCGCCAAGGGCGGCTTCGTGCTCAAGCAGAAGCCGGGGGACCGGGACGAGGCGGTCGCCTGCTACCAGGAGTTCGTCGGCGCGATGCTCGACGTCACCGACAACATCGTCGCCGGTGAGATCGTGCCGCCCGAGGACGTGGTGCGCCACGACCCGGACGACCCGTACCTGGTCGTGGCGGCCGACAAGGGCACTGCCACGTTCTCCGACATCGCCAACGAGATCTCCGAGGCGCACGACTTCTGGCTCGGCGACGCGTTCGCCTCCGGCGGCTCGGCGGGCTACGACCACAAGAAGATGGGCATCACCGCCCGGGGTGCCTGGGAGTCGGTGAAGCGGCACTTCCGGGAGCTGGGGCACGACACCCAGACCCAGGACTTCACCGTGGTCGGCGTCGGTGACATGTCCGGCGACGTGTTCGGCAACGGGATGCTGCTCTCCGAGCACATCCGGTTGGTGGCCGCGTTCGACCACCGGCACATCTTCCTCGACCCGGAGCCGGACGCCGCCGCCTCGTACGCCGAGCGGAGGCGGCTGTTCGACGTGCCCCGGTCGTCCTGGGAGGACTACGACCCGGGGCTGATCTCCGACGGCGGCGGGATCTACCCGCGTACGGCGAAGTCGGTGCCGGTGTCGCCGCAGGTCCGGGCGGTGCTCGGGCTGGACGACGATGTCAGTCAGCTGTCGCCGCAGGAGCTGATGAAGGCGATCCTGACCGCTCCGGTCGACCTGTTCTGGAACGGCGGCATCGGCACGTACATCAAGGCGTCCAGCCAGACCAACGCGGAGGTGGGCGACAAGTCCAACGACGCGATCCGGGTGGACGGCAAGGCGCTGCGCTGCCGGGTGGTCGGCGAGGGCGGCAACCTGGGCTGCACCCAGCTCGGGCGGATCGAGTACGCCCGCGCGGGCGGGCGGATCTACACCGACTTCATCGACAACGCGGCCGGGGTGGACTGCTCCGACCACGAGGTGAACATCAAGATCCTGCTCAACACGGCGGTCGCGGACGAGGCGCTGACCCGGCCGGAGCGCGACGAGCTGCTGGCCGGGATGACCGAAGAGGTCGGCGAGCTGGTGTTGCGGGACAACTACGACCAGGCCAGGGCGGTCAACAACTCCCAGGCCCAGGCTGCCTCGCTGCTCCCGGTGCACCGGCGGATGATCAGCGAGCTGGAGCGCTCGGGGGCGCTGGACCGGGCCTTGGAGGCGCTGCCGTCGGACGAGGAGTTGGCGGGCCGCACCGAGGCCGGGATGACCGCGCCGGAGTTCGCGGTGCTGCTCGCGTACGTGAAGATCGTGTTGGAGCGGGAGATCCTCACCGAGGGGCTCGCGGACGAGGAGTGGACGACCGACGTCCTGGTCAACTACTTCCCGACCCCGATGCGCAAGCGGTTCGCCGACCGGATGGGCCAGCACCGGCTGCGCCGGGAAATCGTCACCACCGTGCTGGTGAACGAGGCGATCAACCGGGGCGGCATCACGTTCGTCTTCCGGGTGGTCGAGGAGACCGCGGCGTCGGCGGCCGACGTGATCCGGGCGTATGTGGTGGTCCGCGAGGTGTTCGGGCTGCGAGAGCTCTGGGCCGAGGTCGAGGCTCTCGACAACAAGGTCGACCCGGAGTTGCAGACCGCCGCCTACCTGGACACCCGGCGGCTGCTCGACCGGGCGGTGCGCTGGCTGGTGACCAACCGGCGGTCCCCGATCGACGTGCCGGCGGAGATCGCCCGGCTGCGCGACGGGGTGGCCCGGTTGCTGCCGGGCCTGGAGAACCTCTTCTACGGCAGTGAGCGGCAGGGCATCGCGACCCACATGGACTCGATGACGTCGAAGGGGTTGCCCCGCGAGTTGGCCGAGCGGGCGACCCGGCTGATGTACAGCTTCGGCCTGCTCGACGTGGTGGAGACTGCCGCGAGCACCGGGCGGGACGTCGACCAGGTGGCCGCGGTCTACTTCATGCTCTCCGACCGGTTCCGGGTCGACTCCCTGCTGTCGAAGATCTCCCTGCTGCCGCGGGAGGACCGCTGGCAGACGCTGGCCCGGATGGCGCTGCGCTACGACCTGTACGCCGCCCTGGCCGCGCTCACCGCCGAGGTCTTCGGCTCCACCCCGGACGGCCTGCCCCCGCAGGAGCGGGTGCAGCAGTGGGAACAGTCGAACGCCACCTCGATCCACCGCGCCTACCGGGCGATGGGGGAGTTCGACGAGTCCCGGTCGGATCTCGCGGCCCTCTCGGTGCTGCTGCGCCAGATCCGTACCCTGGTGCGGACCTCGGGGGCCTGACGGTTTCACACGCGCCACGGCCGGTCGGGAACACCGACCGGCCGTGACGCGTCACGCGGGCTGCCCGTCCCGGCGGGTCAGCCCGTCATCGTGGCGAAGACGATGACGTTCTCCACGTAGCTCTTCGCGTCCTGGTCGAACTGCCCGCCGCAGGTGACGACGCGCAGGCCGGCCCGGTCGTTCGGGCCGTACACCAGCTCGGTCGGGAAGTCGGCCTTCGGGTACGACTTGACCTCCTCGACGGTGAACGTGGCTCGGCTGCCGTCGGCCCGGGACACCGTGACCGTGTCGCCCGGCCGCAGCGCTCCGAGTTCGAAGAAGACGGCGGGGCCGCCGACCTTCGCCGAGTCGACGTGCCCGACGATCACCGCGTTGCCGATCTCGCCGGGGCTCGGCCCGGGGGAGTACCAGCCCGCGTTGAGGGCTTGCTCCAGCGGTGGTACCTGGACGGTGCCGTCCGGGTTGGTGCCCAGGGTCATGATCGGGGCGTCGACCTCGATCCGGGGGATCGCGATGGTGGTCGGCGTGGCCCGGTCCAGGCCGGCCACCGGCAGCCCGTGCCCCGTCAACCCCGTGTCGGGGTCGATCGCGTCGGCGGCGGGCCCGGCCTGGGCCAGTGGCTGGGGCGGACGGGGTTCGGGGGTGGTGCGCATCGAGACGCCGACCATGCCGGCGCCCACCAGGGCGAGGATGACGACGACGGCCGCGCCGGCGGCGCGCCACGGTTTCCCGTGGCGGCCGCCGGCCGGTGTCGCCGTCATGTCAGACGAAGGACCCATTGGCCCGACGCCGAATCAGGACGATCCCGCCGAGCGCCGCGGCGCCCAGCATGCCCGCCCCGGTGGTGGCCAGGCCGCGGTCGGTGCCGGTGCTCGCGCCACCGTCACCACCCTCGACGTGCCCCCGCGGGAGGACGATCAGTTCGCCTTCGCCGCAGCGGCCGTTGATCTTGTGCCGGCCCGGCTCGGCGTCCTCGGAGACCCTGGCCTCGCCGAAGTAGACGAAGTCCTTCTTGTGCTCCCAGGACTCTTCGTCCTTGCCCCAGCCGGGCTTGTCGTCGCGGTCCCTGCCGGACTCTTCGTCCTTGCTCCAGCCGGGCTTGTCGTCGCGGTCCCTGCCGGACTCTTCGTCCTTGCCCCAGCCGGGCTTCTCGTCGCGGCCCTGGTCGGAGCCCTCGCCCCGCCAGTCCTTCTCGTGCTTGTTGCCGCGCTCCTCCTCGGACTGCCGGGCGTGCGCGTAGTCGCTTCCCTCCTCCGAACCGTAGGAGTTGTCGGCGGCGCCGCCACCCTTGCCGTCCTGCTTGCCCTGCTCCTCGCCGGGCTTGCCCTTCCCGTCCTCGCCCGGCTTGCCCTTGCCGTCTTCGCCCTGCTCGTCGCCGGGCTTGCCGTCCTCGCCGGGCTTGCCCTGCTCGCCGCCGGGCTTGCCCTTGCCGTCTTCGCCCTGCTCTCCGCCGGGCTTACCGTGCTCGCCGCCGGGCTTGCCCTTGCCGTCTTCGCCCTGCTCGCCGCCGGGCTTACCGTGCTCGCCGCCGGGCTTACCCTTGCCGTCCTCGCCCTGCTCGCCGCCGGGCTTGCCCTTGCCGTGCTCGCCCTGCTCGTCGCCGTGCTCGCCCTTGCCGTCCTCGCCCTGCTCGTCGCCGTGCTCGCCAGGCTTGCCGCCCTTGTCCCCGGGGAATTCGTGCCCCTCGGCCGGGCGCAGCTTGACCGTGCCGGTGACCTTGGACCAGACGAATGCCTGCTCCTGACGCTCCGTGCAGATCTCCACGAGGGTGACCTCATGGCCGGGCTTAACGACGTGCGGCTTCACGATGATCTTGCCCTCGTTGGCCTCACCGCCCTGGTGACCGTCTGCGAACGCGATCCCGGGCGCGAACACCAGCAGGGACGCGCCACCGAGAGCGGCACCCGCAACGACCTTCGCAAGCATCTTGTTTGCCATGACCTGCGTCACTCCATCCCTCTTCGTCCTGAGCCCGACGTTGGTCGAGCTACGAACGACGCTAGACGGGTTTGCGAGCTATCAGAGGAAAGATTCACGTTTTCCAGTTTGCAACCACTCGGGTGGAAGGAGTGTTAGCGGTGGTTCGCCGCTTGTGTCGGATGATCTGGGTCGGCCCTCCGGGTTGCCGACCGGCCGGGTTGTCGCGCACTCTTTCGAGTGAGCCGGTGCGCTCGGGCCGCGTCGTCCCGCCTGAACCGAATCGCGCCTCCAGGCACCGCTCGGGCGCGGCCGTCCAGGTTTGCGCCGGCCGGCAACGCATCGAACCATTGCCATGGAAGCGCTCCCATGCAAGAATTCCCCCAGCGGTACGGGGAGCCACACCGCGCCAGGCAGATGTCGAGGGCACCGGTGTCCACCGGACGACGTCCGCCGCCCGCCCGGCCGTTCGTGCCGGTCGTGTACCACCACCAAAAACAGCCCGTCCGGGTCGGGCACCCCGAAAACCCCCCGTGGCGTCGTCGACCGTCCACCCAGGACGTCACGCGCCGATCCGCCGGGCCGCGAGTCCGGTCTCGTCCAAGGAGATCTGTGCCATGAGTATGAGGAAGAGACTGTCCGGCCGTCGCCGGGCGCTCGCACTGTCCGGTGTGGGTGTCCTGGCCGCCGGCGTCCTGGTGACCATCCCGGTCACCGCGGCCCAAGCCGCGACCGCGTGCAGCGTCGACTACACCACCAACGACTGGGCCGGCGGATTCACCGCCAGCGTCACCATCAGGAACCTTGGTGACGCGGTCAGCTCCTGGAACCTCGGTTTCACCTTCCCGAACAGCAGCCAGCGCGTGCAGCAGGGCTGGTCGGCGAAGTGGAGCCAGAGCGGGCAGAACGTGACCGCCGCGAACGAGTCGTACAACGGCTCGATCGGCAGCGGCGGCAGCGTGAGCCTCGGCTTCAACGGCGCGTGGAGCGGCAGCAACCCGAAGCCCACCTCGTTCACCCTGAACGGCGTGACCTGCAACGGCAGCACCCCCACCACGCCCCCGCCGACGACCCCGCCGCCCACCACCCCGCCGCCCACCACGCCGCCTCCGACGACGCCGCCGCCCACCACGCCGCCGCCGGGGCAGAAGGTGGACAACCCCTACCTGAACGCCAAGGGGTACGTGAACCCCGAGTGGAAGGCCAAGGCCGAAGCGGTGACCGGCGGTAGCCGGGTGTCGAACAACCCGACCGCCGTCTGGATCGACCGGATCGCCGCGATCAACGGCACGTCGGGCAGCAGCTCCAACGGGGCGATGGGCGTCCGGGCCCACCTGGACGAGGCGCTGCGGCAGGGTGCCAAGTACATCCAGTTCGTGGTCTACAACCTGCCCGGCCGGGACTGCGCCGCGCTCGCCTCCAACGGTGAGCTGGGCCCGAACGACCTGCCCCGGTACAAGGCCGAGTACATCGACCCGATCGCCGCGATCCAGGGCGACGCGAAGTACGCCAGTCTGCGGATCGTCAACATCATCGAGATCGACTCGCTGCCGAACCTGGTGACCAACACCTCCGGCCAGCCCGGCGGCACCGCGATGTGCGACACGGTCAAGGCCAACGGCGCCTACGTCAACGGCGTCGGGTACGCCCTGGCGAAGCTGGGTGCGCTCGGCAACGTCTACAACTACATCGACGCCGCGCACCACGGCTGGATCGGCTGGGACAGCAACTTCGGCCCGACCGCCGACCAGCTCAAGGCCGCCGCCGTCGCCTCCGGCAGCACCGTGAACAACGTGCACGGCTTCATCGTCAACACCGCCAACTACTCGGCGCTGCGTGAGCCGTACATCAAGATCACCGACAACGTGAACGGCACCTCCGTTCGCCAGTCGAAGTGGGTCGACTGGAACTTCTACGTCGACGAGCTCTCGTTCGCCCAGGCGTTCCGCACCAAGCTGGTCTCGGTCGGCTTCAACAGCAACATCGGCATGCTGATCGACACCTCCCGCAACGGCTGGGGCGGCACCGCTCGGCCCACCGGCCCGGGCGCGACGACCAGCGTGGACACCTACGTCAACGGCGGCCGGGTCGACCGTCGGATCCACCTCGGCAACTGGTGCAACCAGGCCGGCGCTGGCCTCGGCGAGCGTCCCCAGGCCGCTCCCGAGGCGGGCATCGACGCCTACGTCTGGGTGAAGCCCCCGGGTGAGTCGGACGGCTCCAGCAAGGAGATCCCGAACAACGAGGGCAAGGGCTTCGACCGGATGTGCGACCCGACCTACACCGGTAACGCCCGCAACGGCAACAGCATGAGCGGTGCCCTGCCGGACGCCCCGATCTCGGGTGCCTGGTTCGCGGCGCAGTTCTCCCAGCTCATGCAGAACGCCTACCCGGCGCTCTGACGCACCACCCGGCACGCCTACCCGCCGCAGGCGAGGAGTGAGGCACTCCCAGCGGCAGGTTCCCCGGCCCCTGGTCCGACCGTTCACCGGTCGGGCCAGGGGCCCCCGCCGGTCAGGGGACGGTCTTCTCCACCGCCGCCGGGCCCTGCTCGGCCAGGTCGCGGCGGGCCCGTTCGACGTTCTTCGGCGTCAGGTCCTGGCCCCGGGCCCGCACCAGGTCCTCCGGCTCCCACTCCTGCTCCGCGCCGGTGCGGATGTTGTCCCCGCCGGCCCCCGTGCCCCCGCCGTGCGGGTCGCCGAGCAGGTCATCGGTCGAGCCGGCACCCTCCGGGACGTCGCCCGGCCCGGCGAAGGACGGGGTGTCCCGGTCGGCTCCGCCACCGGTCACCAGCTGCGGCACCGTACTCTCGTCGTCCACCGCCGCGGCCACCTCGGGGCTCTCCTCCAGCGGTCGCCCGGCGCTCGGCTCGCGATCCGTCATCCTGCTGCCCTCCCGTTGTCCCCGAGTGCCTGCCTGATCCCCCCGGCGTACCCCGCAGCGCCCCTGACATGCCCTCCCGCCCCGCCCGCGCCCCGGCCCCCCTCCCGCCCTGCCCGCGCCCCGGCCCCCCTTCTCCCCGCCCCGCCCCGGCCCCCCCCTTCTCCCCGCCCCCGCCCCGGCCCCCGCCGTTCCACCGCGCCCGCACTGTCCCCGCCCCTCCACCGCGCCGATCTTGCACTTAGGGCCCCCATCAAGGGTGTTTTGTCGACTTTGCCGGGGCCCCAACTGCAAGATCGCGGGGGCGGGGCGGGGCGGGGCGGGGCGGGGCGGGGGGCAGTTGTTCCTCAGGTCACCCGGAGGGCGGCGGCGAGTGCGATGATCATGGCCGGGGCGTGCGGGTCGCGCGCCACCCGGGCGACCACCTCCCGCGCGGCCGGGCGGTGACGCAGCTCAGCCGGCGCGGTACGGTCGGCGTCGACCAGCGCCCGGCCGGCGTTGGCCGGATCGTCGGCCTGAAGATAGGCGCGGGCGGCGTCGAGCAGGTGCGCGGCCCGGTGCTCGGCGGGCAGCCACCGCCAGCCGTCCCGTCCGATGGCCCGCTCGTGCCAGGCGACCGCCTCACGGGCCGCGCCCAACTCGACGGCGGCGGCGACCCGGGCCAGCTCGACCGCGGTCGGCCCGAATCCGGTCCGGTGATGGTCGTGGCCCTCGCCCACCCGCAGCGCCAGCTCGGCGGCCTCGCCGAACAGCTCCGTGGCGGCCCGGTCGTCCCCGTGCCGGGCCGCCGCCAGGGCGGCCTGCACGAGCAGCGTTCCGCACAACGACAGCTCCGCCGGTCGGGCATCGTCCGGGTCGGGAGGGGCGATCCGGTACGCGGCGGCGAGCGCCGTCGACATCGCCGCCCGCGCCCGCCCGGAGGCGCGCAGCACCTGGCCGAGCTGCACGGCGGCGGCGGCCACCAGCACCGGCTCGCCGGTCGCCACGGCCAAGGCCCGGTCGGCGGCCAACCATGCCAGATCGGCCTCGCCGAGCTTCACCAGCAGCGACGCGGTCACCCGGTACGCCTCGACCAGCAACGCGCGGCCCGCTCCCGGGTCGTCGGCGTGGCAGCGCTGCGCACCGGCCAACACGCCCGGCACCAGCGCGATCACCTGCGGATACCGGGCGTGCTGGAACGTGGTCCACGCGTGCGCGATGTCCCCCGCCACCCGATCGGCCGGCCAGCCGGGGCCGCGCGCCGCCGACCGGCCCAGGGCGATGTCGTACGTCGACAGGGCCGCCCGGATCCGGTCCACGCCCTCGGTGCACCGGGTCACGTCGGTGGGCCGGGCGTCCCGGCCGAGCAGCATCGCCGTGTCGATCCGCAACACCGCGGCGATGGCCCGGAGGGTCGAGAGCTTGTCGAGGGCGCGGACACCACGCTCGACCTTGTCCACCCAGCTCTTCGACTTGCCGAGCCGGTCGGCGAAGACCTGCTGGGACAACTTCCGCCGGACCCGCCAGTACGCCACCCGCCGACCGACCGGCAGCCGGTCACCGCTCTCCACGACGCCACCGCCGATCCGGCACCGCCCGGGTGGTCTCCTCGACCGGTATCCGATCCGCCTCGGCCTGCGCGAGAATGCGCCGCCGGGCCGCCTCCCGCTCCGCCTGCTGGATCTGATCGCCCTTGTGGTCCTTGACGGGAGCGTCGTCGCTCATCCCTGCCTCCGATTCCGCCAAGCCTCAAGCGTCTTGCGCGCCTGGACGAGCCTCGGGCACCCGTTGTCACCGCATTTGGAACAGACGTTGCGATGATGAAAGTCGATCGCGTACCTCGCCAGGACGACGGCGAAGGGCATCCCGGACCGGCTTCGGCTAACCATGCCGGCTCTCGTCCGGGAAATCGCCCTTGGCGGCTTGGCGGGCACACACGACGTCGGCAGCGGGCTTACTCTGTTGCGAGGAAGAATCTGGTTCGCGGTGTGCGCCGGTCCGCCTGGAGTAGGCCGATCGTTCGACCACGTCCATCGGTTCGTCTTGCCGCTGAAACCATTTGATCTTTGCCACCTGCTGCCTCCCAGAACCAGTCGCCGACTTCGCTACTGCTCACGTTCAAGGGCTGATGACACCCGCTGCAACAGGCGAAGCCGCATTTCGCAGGAATATATTGACAGCGCGTCATTTCTCTGCGCAGTCTGTGCCAGATGAGACGGGTAAGTGCGGCGAACCAAGACGGAGGCAGAAACGTGAACGATGTTGTTGGTTCTTCGGTGCCCCGCCGGCAGCTCGGCAGGCTGCTGCGACAGGCGCGCGAGGAAGCTGGCGTCAATCTGGAGGCTGCGGCTCAGACGCTGGAATGGTCCCGCGCCAAGATGTACCGACTGGAAAGCGGACGGACTCCATTACGGACCCACGACGTGACCCTCATGTGCCAGCACTACGGCACGCCGGCTGAGCTGACCGAGGTCCTCGTGAGCCTCTCCAAGGAGAGCAAAAGCAAGGGCTGGTGGCATGTATACGGAGATGCCATTCCCGCATGGTTCGAGTTGTACGTAGGACTCGAAGCCGCTGCCTGCCACGTTCGGCAATACGAGCCGAACCTGATTCCCGGCCTGTTGCAGTCGCCGGAGTACATGGCGACGGTGTTCGCCCTCAAGCAGGGTCGGACGCCTCAGGAGGTTGCCCAGAAGGTGGCTCTGCGAATGGAGCGGCAGAAGCTCCTCAGCCGCCGGAGCCCTGCCGCGCCCCGCTTCGAGGTGATCATTGATGAGGCGGTCATCCGCCGGCCCATCGGGGATCCTGAAGCGTGGCGACGACAGCTTGCCCACGTGGTGAACGCCGCGCAGGCGCCTAACGTGAGCTTCCGGCTGCTGCCCCTGGCTGCTGGTCCGCACAAGGGGTCCCTGGCCGGGGCGTTCATCGTGCTGAATTTCCCCGCTGTCGGGACTCGCCCCGCAGAACCCTCCACGATCTACTGCGAGTCTTATACGGGCAGCCTCTATCTGGACCGTCCCAACGAAATCGAGGCATACTCGGATGTGTGGCAGACCTTGCAAGGGCTCGCCCTTGACGAGCGCGCCTCCGAGGATCTGGTGAGCACGGTGATCAAGGAGAGCTACGATGACTGACCTGGCCGGCGCTTCCTGGCGCAAGAGCAGCCGCAGTGGCGAGGGTGAATGCGTGGAGGTGGCCGACAGCCTGCCCGGCGTGGTCGGCGTGCGGGACAGCAAAGACGTGGCGGGGCCTGCCCTCGTCTTCGCCCCGGCATCCTGGTCGGCGTTCGTGCAGAGCGTGCGGCAGGACGCCCTGAGCTGACCACACGGCGACAAGTCATCTCGTGACCCCTCGCGGGCAGGGTGCCGACAAAGCAACACTGTGGACAGGCCACTTTTGTTTCGGCCTCCTGCGTCCGTGCGTGGTGGTCCACGGGGGAAGCCGGCTCAGGTTTCGGCTACCACAGCCTGCTCGACCAGCTTCCCGGGGGTTACTCGCGCCGGAGGTCTTCGCTGCTGGTTCTTAACAGGGTGCCGACGTAGACGGCTGCGGTGAGCAGCACCACGGCGGTTGCGGTGAGGCCAACTTGTGTGAGCAGGATCTGCCCGAACCGGCGCGTGGTGACCCGGTGATCTTGATGGCGACGTGGACGGCACCTGCGGTCGCCGCCATTGCCAATGCCGCCGAGATGACCAGCGGGAGGGCCACTTCTGCCAGGTCGGCTGCGGCTTCTGTTCGGCGGGGCACTCCGACGATCCGTAGGGCCGCGGTGAGCCGGCGGCGTTCGATCAGCCGGTCGACGGCGATGACGACGAGTGCGGCGAGGCACAGCAGGAGGGTGATGGCCATCAGCGCGCCGATGATCACCGTGACGGTGGCGCCTCCGAGACCCTGGGTGGTGCCGAGGAAGCCCTGAACGTTGGATGCGGGAGCTTGTGTGGCGAGGATCTGGCGGGCCCGTTCCAGGACGGGTGGTTCGTTGCGCAGGAGAACGGTGGTGGTCTGCGCTGCGGTGCAGTTCTCAGCGGTGGTGATGAGCAGTTGGTACGGCCGGTCGGCGTACAACTTCGGGGTCAACTCAAGCTTGTCTGCGGGAGCCACGAGGGTCCGCGCCACGGGACAGTTGGTTTCTGCGGCCGGCGTCAGGCGCAGGGTGGTGCCCGCCGGCAGTTGCGGCTCGCCGGCGAAGTCGGGCGAGTTGATGTGCAGCCGGTAGACGCGCTCAGGACTGCATGGCCTCGCGCACGGCAACCGTCTGGCCGACCGTGTAGGTCAGGCCATCACTGGAGACAGCGTCAGCGCCCACACCGATGCCCATCCTGAAGACCACCCCCGAAGTTACTCACGACGCCGAGGATGCCAGCCATACGAATCTATGGCCAGCACCCCCGCCGCGCGTCGCTATGATCGATCAGAGACAGTTTCCGGCGAGCTTGTAGCTCTCCGCCTCATTGTCGAAGCTGCGCTCCGGCCCCAGTTCCGCGACATATCCGCCAGCGTTCAGGCAGACTCGCGTGCCGGTGTAGTTGGCGTTGTCGAAAATCGTCAGCTTCTGACCGGTGCGGTTCCAGACCGAACTGCGCGCCGAAACGGAATTTCGAGCCAATCCGTTACATAGACTCCCTACAGGCCCGAAAAAACCGAGACGCGGATTGTCACTCAATCCTTGCCCCGGCTCATGGATCACCGAGAAAAAGGGTTAGTGGTTGCGCCGCCGCCGCCGAAGCCATGCAGCCAATCCTATCGCCAGTAGAAGCGCGCCTCCGACGATAAGCACAGTGCCGATGGTGCGGATCAGCGGTGACGAATCCGGCCACAGGAAGGAAGCCACTGCGACTGCTACAAACACCAAAAGCATGGCTATTATGCGCTGAACTTGCTTACGGTGCGTTGGTGCCTGTCCCGTCATTCGTTATACGCCTCCACAAACTCATTAGTCTTCTGAACGCCATAACCAAGTGCCACGAGACCGCCTCCGCAGTCCACGATGGAAGCCGGGCAGGTGGCGAAACGGCTCCACTGCTGGCCGCGTAGGCGTAGCGGTTGCCGACCGCCCGGCCGTCGTCCTGCGGCGGCTGCACTGGGCGAGCTCAGTCGTCTTCGCTCTGACGGTAGACGGTCTCGATGCCGGCGAGGAAGAGGTCGACGCCGGCCAGGAACTGCTGGCGGTCGTCGTGCTCGCCCAGCTGCGCTGCGGCCTTGTGTAAGCGCGGGTACTTGGCGGGGTCAAGCTTCGCCCACTGTGCGGCGACGGCCGCGAGGGAAGCTGTCCGGTCTGCCTCGTTGGAGGCGTGGACCCGAGCGTTCGCGGCGTTCTGGCCGGCTACGCCGAGGATGTAGTTCACGAGTGCGCCCGCCGAGTCGAACAGCGCGTGCTCGGGAACGTTGAGCGCCTGGAGTTGCTCGCCGACGCTCTCGTAGATCTCCAGCAGTGCGGGCCGCCACGGCTCCCGGCTGAGCTGAGCGCCGATCCAGGGGCGAGCGTCGATCGCGTCGAACAGGCTCAGGGCGACCGCACGCAGCGTCTCTCGCGGCTCCACATCTGCGGCCACGTCTGTCATGACTTGGGCGATGACGTCGTCGGTGGCCGCCGCGAGCAGGTCGCTCTTGTTCGCGACGTGGTGGTAGAGCGCCCCGTATCCGGTGCTCAGGCGAATGGTGAGCGCGCGCAAGGTCAGCGCATCCTCGCCCTCGGTGTCGAGGATCTGCGTCGCGGCCTCGACGATCAGCTCCCTGGACAGAGCGTCGGTGCGCCGCGCGGCCCGCCGAGTCTTGGTCGCCATGAGCTCCAGTCTTACACGAGCCGCCGTGGGGTCCGGCGTACTCGATTGGATTGCCACTCCAACGCCGTGTTAGCTTGTTGGAGCGGCAATCCAATCGAGTGGGGGAGAGCATGGTTATGGCGACATCAGTCACGGTTGTCGGTGCCGGCCTCGGTGGTCTGGTTCTGGCTCGGGTCCTGCACGTCCAGGGCATCCCGGTCACGGTCTACGAGGCGGAGCCTTCGCCGACCGCACGCGCCCAGGGCGGGCTGCTTGACATCCATCCCTGGAACGGCCAGCTGGCGCTCGAGGCGGCCGGCCTGATCGAGGAGTTTCGCGGCCTCGTCCTACCGGGCCGCGAGTCCTACCGGGTCCTCGACCGGGAGGGGACCGGGTGGCTCGACCACCCCGACGAGGGAACCGGCGATCGACCCGAGGTGCAGCGCGCCGCCTTGCGCCAGCTCCTGCTCGACTCGCTTCCGGCCGGCACCGTGCGATGGGGGCACAAGGTCATCGACGTGCGGGCCCTCGGCGAAGGCCGCCACGAGGTTGTCTTCGCGGACGGCACCGCCGTCGCCGCGAGCCTGCTGGTCGGCGCGGACGGCGCGTGGTCGCGGGTCCGTCCGCTACTCTCCGGCGCCATCCCCGAATACGCCGGCGTCTCGACGGTCGAGACCTTCCTGCTCGACGTCGACACCCGCCACCCGGCGGCGGCCGAGCTGGTGGGCGGCGGTTCACTGATCGCGCTCGCGCCCGGCAGGGGGATCCTGGCGCACCGGGAGAGCGGCGGGACCCTGCACGTCTACGGCCAGCTCCGCAAACCGGAGGGCTGGCTCGCCGGTATCGACTTTGCCGATCCCTCGGCCGCAACGGCACGGGTCGCCGAGGAGTTCGGCGGCTGGGCCCCCGAACTCACTGCCCTGATCACCGACGGTGACACCCCACTGGTCCCGCGGCCCATCCACACCCTGCCCGGCGAGCACCGCTGGGACCGGGTGCCGGGGGTGACCCTGCTCGGCGACGCCGCCCACCTCGCGCCCCCCAACGGCGAAGGCGCCAACGTGGCGATGCACGACGGTGCCGAACTCGGCCGGGCCATCGCCGCGCACCCCGGCGACCTCGAGACCGCGCTCGCTGAGTACGAGCGGGCCATGTTCCCGCGCGCCGCCGTCGCAGCCGCAGAAGGCGCCGACTATTGGCTGATGTTCGCTGACGATGCGCCCCACGGCGTGATCGCCGAGTGGACCGGAACCCAACGGACCCCGTGAGCCCCGGTTTGTGAGCCGAGGGCAGTTCGGGCCGGGTCCCGAACGTGCCGCACGCCCCGGCCGTCGTGGCCGGGGCGTGCGCAGGGATGGCGTCGAAAGGGCGGTCAGCGGCCGAGCACCCGGTCGAGGAAGTCGCGGTACCGACGTACCGCGATCCGCAGCTGCTCGGTGTCGTCGCCGGTCTGCTGCCAGTCGCCCATCTTGGTCTTCTGCTCCGCGAGCGCGGCGGCGAGCGCCTGGATGGCCTCGTCCACCAGCGACTGGGCCTGCCCGGCGGCGGCCTTCGGGTCGTCGACGAAGCGGAGCTGGACGTCGCGCCAGCGGTCCCGGAAGGCCTGGGCGGCCTCCGGCTCGAAGAGGGCGGTGGCGTCCTCGTGCACCGCGCCGGTCGTCGGCCGGGTCGTGGCCGCGCCGGTGGCGGTGTCCGGGTCGGTCATGCCCGGCTCGGGCCGGCCGTACCCGGCCGCACCGGCGACCACCGCGTCCTCGCGGCTGTGGTCCGTCCCGTGGTGCTCGTCGGCCCGATCGGCCTCGGCGTCGTCCGTGTGCCGGTTGTCCAGGTGCCGCGCGTCGTCGTGCTCATCGGCCGTCTCGGCCGCCGTCCAGCGGTCCCGGTCGTGCAGCCGGTCCCCGGCGGTCGGGTCGGCCCGCTCGTCGTCGAACGCGTCGGTGCGCCCCGGTGCGCCGTCGCCGGGCTGGGCGGTGTCCTCGCCACGCGGGTCCCGCTCGTCGGCCGGCCGGCCGCTGGCCATCGCCGAGGCTGCCACGGCGTCGCCCACGCTGGTGGCCCCGAACGCGGTCGGCAGGGGTGCCGGCTCGTGGAACTCGGTCGCGTCGTCGGAATCGGCGTTCCGCGTGTCGTACGGGCGGGTGTCGTCAAGGTCGTCGCCGTCGCGGCGGCGGTCGGCCCGCCGCTCCGCGTCGTCGTCGCCGGTCTGTTCCCCGGCCATGGCCGGGTCGTCGAAGGTTCCCCGGTCGTCCAGCACGTCCTCGGGCAGGTCGGCCCGGCCGTCGGTGGCGTCGTCACGCTGGTGGCCGGCCTCGGCGTGCTGGTCACCGGAGGGCGGAACCGGCACCGGAGTGGATCGGACGGCCTCGGGGTGGTCGCTGTTCGTCTGCTGATCCTGGCGCATGGTGGCTCTCCTCAACGGCTCGTGGCGTCGTGCGGACGGTCGGTGGGGGTGGCGTCCGGCCGGTCCCCGGGCGGGGTGTCGGAGTGGTGCTGCTCCGGCGTGTGGCTGCTCACCGGGTCCTCGCCGAGCAGCTCGGCGAAGAGTGCCCGGTAGTGGACGACGGCCTGCCGCAGCTCCTCGGTCTCGGCCTCGCCGCGCTCGTTGCGCAGCCGGATCTCGTGCGCGTCGCGGTAGTGCGACAGCGTCTGGGCGTGCTCGACCGAGAGGTGGGCGGCCTGGTCGTCGAACTCGCCGGTCGGGTACCCGCGCTCGGCGATGAGCCGGCCGACCAGCTCGTCCGCGTCGCTCACCGTCTCGGCGGGGGAGTCGACGAAGCGGATCTGAAGCTCCTCCCACGCGGCGGCGTACCGGGCCTGGGACTCGGGCGTGAGCGGGGTGAGGGTCAGCTCGGCGTGCCGGCGTTCCCGGCCCCGCAGCTCCTGCTCGGCGGCCGACCGGCTGTCCTGCTCCGCGACCACCCGGTCGTACTCGGGCCCGAACCGGGACTGCAGCGCGCGTCGGCGGGCGGCCCGGCGGAGCACCACGGCCAGCGCCGCGACGACCACCAGCACGACCAGGACTATGACGATTACCTGCGTGGGCGACATGGTTCCTCCTTCGTCCCCTCGGTATTCCCTCCGGTGACTGATCGCCAATCCCGATTCGCGGACTTTCCTCTGCGATCCTCGTTACCCGCCATGCGTCGTGGGCGGTTCCGGCCGCGCTTTGCTCCGGCGTCCGCTTTCGCCCGCCCGCCGGGCCGGGATGACCGGGGGCACAGAACCGACCCCCACCAAAACTTGACTGGTTCCAGAAAGCGGGTCAGGGTTGGGTGATGCCGGTCGAGTCAGACGTCGAACGCCTCCCGGCGGCCACGGTCACGTACCGGGGGCGCTGCCCCGACTGCCAGCAGAGACCCACATCTGGAGGAGAGCGATGAGCGACCCGCAGGCCAGCAAGCCGATCCTGACGACCCGCCAGGGTCACCCCGTGCACAACAACCAGCAGCAGCGGACAGTTGGCTCGCGTGGCCCGGCGACGCTGGAGAACTACCACTTCCTGGAGAAGATCAGCCACTTCGACCGGGAGCGCATCCCGGAGCGGGTGGTACACGCCCGCGGTTTCGTCGCACACGGCGAGTTCGCGGCGTACGGGACGATCGGCGACAAACCAGCGTCGACGTACACCCGGGCCAAGCTGTTCCAGACCGAGGGCAAGAAGACCCCGCTCACCATCCGGTTCTCCACGGTCATCGGCGGCCGGGACTCCTCCGAGGCGGCCCGCGACCCGCGCGGCTTCGCGGTGAAGTTCCGCACCGAGGACGGCAACTGGGACATGGTGGGCAACAATCTCCAGGTCTTCTTCATCCGTGACGCGATCAAGTTCCCCGACGTGATCCACTCGCTGAAGCCGGACCCGGTGACCTTCCGCCAGGAGCCGAACCGGATCTTCGACTTCATGTCCAACACGCCCGAGTCGATGCACATGCTGACCTGGCTCTTCTCGCCGTTCGGCATCCCGAAGAACTTCCGGACCATGCGCGGCTCCGGGGTCAACACGTACCGCCTCGTCAACGCCGAGGGCGAGGGCGTGCTGGTCAAGTTCCACTGGATGACCCAGCAGGGCGAACACAACCTGACCGAGGCGCAGGCCGCCGAGATTCAGGCCGGCGAGCTGGGCCACGCCTCGAAGGACCTCTACGAGGCCATCGAGCGCGGCGAGTACCCGCAGTGGGAGCTCAACGTTCAGATCATGAGCGACGACGAGCACCCCGAGCTGGACTTCGACCCGCTGGACGACACCAAGATCTGGCCGGAGGAGGACTTCCCGTACCTCCCGGTCGGCATGATGACGCTCAACCGCAACATCACCGACCACCACAACGAGAACGAGCAGATCGCCTTCGGCACCGGCGTGCTGGTCGACGGGATCGACTTCTCCGACGACAAGATGCTGATCGGCCGGACGTTCTCCTATTCGGACACTCAGCGCTACCGGGTCGGCCCGAACTACCTCCAGCTGCCGATCAACCGGCCGCGCGAGGACGTCCAGGTCAGCACCAACCAGGGTGGCGGCCAGATGTCGTACGGGGTGGACAACCGGGGCGGCAACCCGCACATCAACTTCGAGCCGTCCTCGGTGGCGGGCCTCGACGAGGCCGACGAGTCCTACCGGGAATACCGCCCGTTCGTCTCGGGCCAGATCATGCGGGCCCCGATCGAGCGGCAGAACAACTACTCCCAGGCCGGCCGGCGCTTCCGCGAAATGGCCGACTGGGAGCGCGACGACCTGGTCCTCAACCTCACCAACCTGCTGGCCCAGTGCGACAAGCACATCCAGGAGAAGATGGTGTGGCACTTCAGCCAGTGCGACGAGAACTACGGCCGGCGGATCGCCGAGGGTCTCGGCATCTCCGTCAACGCCTGACCCGCGCCCCCACCGGCTGCGCGAGCACCCGACGTAAGCGCCCCGCCCATGGAATCGGGCGGGGCGCTTACGTGTGCACCGACCACAGCGGAGCGTGCCGGGGTAAAAGCATGGGGCGAGAGGCCGGTATCGCAACCGCCGACGATTACGTATCCTGCCCAGGGCACCCGTGCCGGTGCCCCGGTGCCACGGCGGGCGAAGCTCGGTCGGCACCGGCGCCACCCATTGCTACATCCCTCGGGCGAGGTCTGATGAATACCCGCGACTGGTCGATCCGCTCGAAGCTGACGGCACTGGTCATCGTGCCGGTGACCGCGCTGCTGGCGCTCTGGATCTTCGCGACCACCCTTACCCTGGGCCCGGCCCTGGACCTGCTCTCCACCGGCACCCTCCTGTCCGAACTGGGCCGGCCGGGCGAGAAGGTCGTCGCCGAGCTGCAACGGGAACGCCGGCTGACCGTGCTGCAACTCGCCGGCGACACCGCGCTGCCGGCGCTGGCCGAACAGCGA
Organism: Micromonospora sp. RTGN7; assembly: GCF_033804645.1. NCBI lineage: Bacteria > Bacillati > Actinomycetota > Actinomycetes > Micromonosporales > Micromonosporaceae > Micromonospora > Micromonospora sp. RTGN7. The sequence goes on from NZ_JAPZLF010000010.1 coordinate 160,174, forward strand.
GGGCGTACCGACTCCGTGGTCGCCGATCTGCGCGGCCGGGCCGCCGGCGGACGACTGCGCGCCGCCACCGACGACCTGCTCGACGCCCGCGTCGACCAACTGCTCGGCGCGCTCGACGCGCTGCCCGCCGGCCGGGGCTTCATCGACCGCCGCGAGCTGGACCGCACGGGCGCGATCGGGCTCTACAGCGGCATGGTGGGCGCGGCGTTCCAGGCGTTCTCGGCGCTGGCCACGCTGCCCAACGACAACCACAACCGGCAGGCCCGGGCGCTGACCGCGCTCGGGCACTCCCGGGAGCTGCTCGGACAGGTCGACGCGCTGCTCGCCGGGGTGCTGGCCACCGGCCGGTTCGGCGAGGGCGAGCACGCCCAGCTCGTGCAGACCATCGGCAACCAGCGGTTCCTCGTCGAGTCGGCGGTGGCCGACCTGCCGGCCGACGACCGGGCCGCCTACCAGCGACTTGCCGAGAGCGACGCCTTCGTTCAGCTCCGCGCCCTCCAGGACACGCTGATCCGGGCCAAGCCGGTCCGGGCACCCGCCATCGACGTGCAGGCCTGGCAGACCAGCCAGGAGACCGTTCAGCAGCGCCTGCGTGACTTCGAGCTGGCCCAGGCCGACGGGCTGGCCGAGCGGACGGTCCCGGTGGCCGTCGGCGTCCTGGTCCGGCTCGGCGCCGCCGGCCTGCTCGGCCTCGCCGCCGTGGTGGTGTCGGTGGTGGTGGCCCTGCGGGTGGGCCGAGCCCTGGCGCAGCGGCTCTCCGGGGTGCGCACCGCCGCACTGGAGATGGCCGAACAGCGGCTGCCGGACCTGGTGACCCGGCTACGCCGCGGCGAGGACGTCGACGTCGCCCGGGAGGCGCCCCTGCTGGAGTTCGGCCGCGACGAGATCGGCCAGGTCGGCGCGGCCTTCAACGAGGTGAGTCGGACGGCCGTACGGGCCGCCGTCGACGAGGTCGCCCTGCGGCGCGGCCTCAACGAGGTCTTCCTCAACATCGCCCGGCGCAGCCAGGGCCTGGTGCACCGGCAACTGGCCCTGCTGGACCGGATGGAGCGCCGCGTCGAGGACCCGGACGAGCTGGCCGAGCTGTTCCGGGTGGACCACCTCGCCACCCGGCTCCGCCGGCACGCCGAGGACCTGGTCATCCTGGCCGGCGCCGCGCCGGGCCGGGGCTGGCGCAACCCGGTCGCGATGGTCGACCTGGTCCGGGGTGCCATCTCCGAGGTCGAGTCGTACGAGCGGGTCGACCTCGCCGACACGCAGCCCGCCGCCACCGTCGGTCGGGCGGTCGGCGACGTCATCCACCTGCTCGCCGAGCTGCTCGAGAACGCCACCGCCTACTCCCCGCCCGGCACCCGCGTCGTGGTGCGCGGGCAGAGCCTGCCCAACGGGTACGCCCTGGAGATCATCGACCAGGGGCTGGGCATGTCCGACGAGGCGATGGAGGAGGCGAACAGGCGGCTGGCCACGCCACCGGAGTTCGACCCGTCCGACAGCGCCCGGCTCGGGCTGTTCGTGGTGGCCCGGCTCGCTGCCCGGCACGGGGTCCGGGTGCGGCTGCGGCCGGCCGCCCAGGGCGGGGTCATCGCCGTGGTGCTGATCCCGCCCGACCTGGTCACCACCGAGCCGCCCGGTCTGTTCGCCACCACGTCGGACGGCTCGGCCGACGACCGCCGGATGGCCAAGGTCACCCGGATCGGCACCCTGCCCCGGCCCCGCAGCGCCCGGGTCACCCGGGAACGCGTCGAATCGCCGACCGCCGTGGTGCCGCTGGTGCCCAGTCGCGCGGTGCCGGCCGATCCAGGCACCGAGGGCGATGGGCTGCCCCGCCGGGTACGCCGGCGCGGTCCCGTCGTCCGTCCCCGGCCGGCCGGCGAGGACGCCCCGGCCCCGCGCGCCCCGGAGGAGGCCCGCCGGCTGATGTCCGCACTCCAGGCCGGCACCGCCCGAGGCCGCCGGGACGGCGTATCCGGCACCCCTGCCCCTGCCTCCGCGGTGACCCCGTCCGCCTCCGCTTCCGGTTTCGCCGCGGCACCGGATCAGGGTGCCCCCGCGGGGCTTCCGCAACCTTCCACCGCAACTGAGAGGGACGCCTAGTGGTGCACACGACGAAGTCGAACGTCGATCTCGACTGGTTGCTCGACGACTTGGTGGAACGGGTACCGTCCGCCCGTCAGGTGGTGGTGCTGTCGGCGGACGGGCTCCTGCTCGGCGCCTCGGTCGACTCCGACCGCAGCGACGCTGAGCACCTCTGCGCCCTGGCCTCCGGCTTCTCCAGCCTGGCCAAGGGCGCCAGCCGACATCTCGACGCCGGGGGAGTCCGGCAGACCGTGGTGGAGATGGAGTCGGCGTACCTCTTCGTCACCGCGGCCGGCCAGGGCGCGTGCCTGGCGGTGGTCGCCGAGGCCGACGCGGACATCGGCCTGGTGGCGTACGAGATGGCGATGCTGGTGATCCGGGTGGGCGAGAACCTGACCGCGCCGGCCCGGAACGGGTCGGGGACCGCCGATGCGGGCTGAGTCACCCGGGCCGCAGCACGAGTGGCTGGACGCCGACGCCGGGCCGGTGGTCCGCCCGTACACCCTGACCGGAGGTCGGGTCCGGCCGCCGGTGGGTCTCGACGTGGTCGCGTTCGTGCTCGCCGACCGGGCCGTCAACCCGGCCGACCAGCCGCGGCTGCACCCGGAGCAGCGGCGCCTGGTCGAGCTGGCCCGACGGCCCATGCCGGTCGCCGAACTCGCCGCCGAGCTGGACCTCGCCTTGTGCGTGGTCCGGGTGCTGGTCGGCGATCTGCTCGCCCGCGGTCTGGTCTCCGTGCACGCACCGGCCGGGGCCACGTTCCTACCCGACGACAACATCCTCAAGGCGGTGGTCAGTGGACTCCGTGCACTATGACCGTGACGGATCCGGGCTGCGGATTCCGCTGGCACTGAAGATCCTCATCGCCGGCGGCTTCGGCGCCGGCAAGACGACGCTGGTGAGCGCGTTGAGCGAGGTCCGGCCGTTGCAGACCGAGGAGGTGCTCACCGGGGCCGGGATCGGCGTCGACGACCTCGCCGGCGTGGAGACGAAGTCGACCACCACGGTCGCGATGGACTTCGGCCGGATCACCATCAACGAAGACCTTCAGGTCTATCTCTTCGGCACCCCCGGCCAGGACCGGTTCTGGTTCCTCTGGGACGAGCTGGCCTTCGGGGCGCTCGGCGCGGTGGTGCTCGCCGACACCCGCAGGCTGGCCGACTGCTTCCCGTCGATCGACTACTTCGAGCAGCGGGGCATCCCGTTCGTGGTCGGGGTGAACTGCTTCGACGACGGCCGCCGGTTCAGCCTGGACGCCGTACGCCAGGCGCTGGACCTGGACCCGAACGTGCCGCTGGTGTTCTGCGACGCCCGGGACCGCCAGTCGGGCAAGCTGGTGCTCATCTCCCTCGTCGAGCACGTCGCCCGGCAACGCGGCGAGCCGGTGCCGGTGTCCTGAGCCCGCGCGCCCCGCGAGGACGATTCGCGGGAAACAGGGCTGACGGGGCGGGTCGCGGGGAAAGCTCTGGTGGGATCCACACGGACAGCGGCGGAAGGCGGATCGGGTGACCAGGCAGCAGACGATCGTCCACATCGGGGGCTACACGGCGGCCAGCGGCGGCGGCCGGGGCGACGGGATCGTCGCCGCCCGGCGCGACCCGGCGACCGGCGGGCTGACCCCACTCGGCACCGTGGCGGTCACCCCGTCGCCGTCCTTCCTCGTCCGGCATCCCGCCCTGCCGGTGCTCTACGCCGTGAACGAGCTGCCCGAGGGCGAGGTCAGCGCCTTCCGGGTCGGCCCGGACGGCGACCTGACGCCGCTCGGTGTGCGGGGCACCGGCGGCGCGGAGCCCTGTCACCTGGCGGTCACCCCCGACGGCGGGCACCTCGTCGTCGCCAACTACGGCGGCGGTAGCGTCGCCGTCTTCCCGCTCGACCCGGCCGGCGTTCCCGGCGAGCGCAGCGACCTGGTGGTGCACGCCGGCCACGGCCCGGATCCGGAGCGCCAGGAGATGGCGCACTGCCACATGGTCTCCCCGGCGCCGCACGGCGGGCCGCTGCTCGCCGTGGACCTCGGCACCGACTCGGTGTACCGGTACGACCTGGACGCCGCCTCCGGCCGGCTGGTGCCCCGGGGGCCTCAGGTCCGCATGGCTGCCGGCACCGGCCCCCGGCACCTGGCCCGGCACCCGGACGGCCGGCGTTGCTGGCTGGTGGGGGAGCTGGACGGCACGGTGACCGCGTACGAGCTGTCCCCGGACGGGGCGCTGCACCTGCGCGGCCGGGTCGACGCGAGCGCCCGTGCCGGCCACGTCCAGCCCTCCGAGATCACCGTCGGGCCGGACGGCCGTTTCCTCTACGTCGGCAACCGGGGCGTCGGCACGGTGTCGGTCTTCGCCGTCGCCGGCGAACTGCCGGAGTTGGTCGCCGAGGTGAAGACCGGCGGGGAGTGGCCCCGGCACGTCGTCCTGGCCGGCGAGCACCTCTACGTCGCCGACGAGCGCGCCGACATGGTCCGGGTGTTCCGGGTGGACGCCTCGACGGGTATCCCGACGCCGGTCGGCGAGCCCGTGCCGGTGCCCAGCCCGACCTGCGTCCTGCCCTGACCGGGCGCGGCGTTCCGACCCTCCCGGCGTCGAGTAGATGACCTTGGGAGACGGGCTCCTCACCCGGTGTCGTGAAACGTCCTCCAATTGTCTCACCTGGGCAACTTAGTTCGAACGGCCATGGCATTGCCACGATCGGATACGCAAGATGGGCATCGTGTCAGGCCGCCATCGCATGCGCATAAATCTTCATGGAACGGGTGCCGTCGCCTCGGCGACCGCGCTCGTCGTCGTTGTCGCGGGCGGCTGGTTCGGCTACCGCCAACTGGCGCAGCCGGCATGCTCGGGGCAGGTTCAGCTGACGGTCGGGGCGTCACCCGAGCTCGCGCCCGCCGTCGGGGCCGCAGCCGCCCAGTGGATGGCCGACGGGGCGGCGGTCGGCGGCACCTGCGTCGCGGTTGACGTCTCGGCCGCCGAGCCGGTGGACGTCGCGGCCACCGCGGCCGCCGAACACGGCGTGCAGCTCCCCGGCGTGGGCCGGGCCGAGGGTGGCGCGGCCAACCCGGACGTGTGGGTGCCGGACTCCTCGACCTGGCTGCTGCGGATCAAGAACGCCGGAGCTTCCGCGTTCACCCCGGGTAACGGCGCGTCCATCGCCCGCAGCCCGGTATTGGTGGCGGTGCCCGAACCGGTGGCCTCCTCCCGGCTCGGCTGGCCGAACAAGACGCTGACCTGGCCCGAACTGTTGCTGCAGGTGAGCGGCAGCAAGCCGCTGCGGGCCGGGATCGTGGACCCGAGCCAGGACGCGGTCGGCTTCTCCACGGCGCTGTCGCTGACCGCGACGGACGAGGCCTCCGGCAACGCCGCGCCGACGGCCAACCCCGGCATGTTGCGGGCGCTGGCCACCGGCAGGTCCGCGCTGCGCGATGACCTGCTCGCCCGGTTCCCGGGCTCCTCGGATCCGACGGCGATCGTCGGCGGCCTGGACGCCGCCGTGCTGTCGGAGGAGGACGTGATGGCGTACAACGAGCGGAAGCCACCGATCCCGTTGGCGGCGGTCTACCTCGACCCGCCGCCGATGCCACTGGACTACCCCTATGCGGTGCTTCCGGGCGCCACGCCGGCGAAGCAGGCCGCGGCCAAGGCCCTGTTCGAGGTGCTCACCGGGCCCGGCTTCCGCGACCGACTGGCCGAGCGGTCGCTACGCGCGCCGGACGGCAGCTGGGGCGACGGCTTCAAGACGCCGCAGGGTGCCCCGGGCGCCACCAAGCCCGGGCGGGGCGGCGACGGGGCCAACGGACCGGCCCCGACCGCGCTGGAGCGCGCCACCTCCAGCTGGTCGATCGCCACCCAGTCGGTCCGGGTGCTCTGCCTGATCGACGTCTCCGGCTCCATGAAGCGGCTGGCGCCCACCGGCGACGGCATCACCCGGGGACAGGCCACGCTGGCGGCGGCCCGCCGGGGCCTGGACCTGTTCAACGACTCCTCGCCGGTCGGGCTCTGGACCTTCTCCACCCGCCTGGTGGGCAACCAGGACCATCGTGAGCTGGCGCCGATCAACCCACTGTCGGTCAACCGCGCCCGGATCGAGCAGGAGCTGACCACGATCCGGCCCGGCAAGGGCGGCCTCGGCCTGTACGACACGATGCTCGCCGCCTACCGGGAGGCCCAGAACGGCTGGTCGCCGGGTCGGCTCAACGCGGTGGTGGTGTTCACCGCCGGCGGGAACGACGACGACGACGGCATCTCCCAGCAGAAGCTGCTCACCGAGCTGAAGCGGATCGTCGATTTCGAGCGGCCCGTCCCGGTCGTCATCATCGGCGTCGGCCGGGACGTCAGCCTGGCCGATCTGGAGCCGATCACCAAGGTCACGGGCGGCGGCAGCTTCGTCACCGAGGACCCGACCAGGAGCGGTGACCTCTTCCTGAAGGCGATCGTGCTCCGCCCGAGCACCGCTCGCTGATCCATCGACCAGTGCAGACTGGACTGTCGGTGAACGCGGTGCGGCGAAACGTCTTCCGCTGGGTTCGCCCCTCGGGAAGACTGACGGGAACCCGTCCCAAACAATCGGTGGCGATGGCTTTGAGGCAGGATGTCGGCGTGCTCTGGTGCCGCCGGTCCCGTGGGGGACCCCGGCAGCCCGGGGCCGTTCTCAGCAGAATGGGGGATGGCCGGTGACATCGTCGACGCTGTTGACCCCCACCAGGACGCCACGCCGTCCTGGTACGGACCGGGCCGGGCTGGTGGCCCGAGCGGACCAGCGGGCGTATATACGCCTGCTGGTGGTGCTGGACACCGCCGTGCTGGCCCTCGCGGTGCTCGTCGGCTATCTCGCCCGCTTCGGCGACGAGGAGCCGGTGGGTTCGAAGATTCCCTACGTGGTGGTCGCCCCGGCGCTCGTGCTCACCTGGTTGCTCTCGCTCAAGGTGCTGCGCTGCTACGACGACCGGGTGCTCGGCTACGGCGCGGACGAGTACCGCCGGGTTAGCGCGGCCAGCCTGCGGCTCGCCGGCGGCACCGCGATCGCCGGCTACATCGCCGACGTCGGCGTCTCCCGGGGGTTCCTGGCCATCTCGTTCGCGGCCGGCATGCTGGGCCTGGAGATGGCCCGGTTCGCCGCCCGCAAGCGGCTGCACCGGGCCCGGTCCCGGGGCCGGGGATGGTCCCGCAAGGTGCTGGTGGTCGGCGACACCGCGCACGTGCTGGAGCTGGTTCACCAACTGCGCCGGGAGCCGTACGCCGGCTACCACGTGGTGGGCGCGTGCATCCCGGACGCCCTGCTGGCGCCGGTGCCGCAGCGGCTCGGTGACGTCCCGGTGGTGGGCTCGTTCCGGGGCATCCCGGAGGCGGCCACCGCGATCGGCGCGGACACCGTGGCGGTCACCGCCTCCGGCGAGCTGACCGCGAGCCGGCTGCGGCGACTCGGCTGGCAACTGGAGGGGACCGGGGTGGACCTGGTCCTCGCGCCCGCGCTGACCGACGTGGCCGGCCCCCGCATCCACACCCGGCCGGTCGCCGGCCTGCCCCTCATCCACGTCGAGGCCCCCGAGTTCCGGGGAGCCCGCAAGCTGGTCAAGGGCTTCGTCGATCGGGCCGCCGCCTCGGTGGCGCTGGGGTTCCTGCTGCCGCTGCTGGCGGTGATCGCGCTGGCCATCAAGCTCGACAGCCGGGGGCCGGTGCTGTTCCGGCAGATCCGGGTCGGCCAGGGCGGCGAGGAGTTCGGGGTGTTCAAGTTCCGCACCATGGTGCTCAACGCCGACGCCCTGCTCGCCGAGCTGGCCGCCCGCAACGAGACCAACGGCCTGATGTTCAAGATGCGCGACGACCCTCGGGTCACCCGGGTCGGCCGGGTGCTGCGCAAGTGGTCGCTCGACGAGCTGCCCCAGCTGGCGAACGTGCTGCTCGGCCAGATGAGCCTGGTCGGCCCGCGCCCGCCGCTGCCCTCCGAGGTGGCCCGCTACGACGGCGACGTGGCCCGGCGGCTGCTGGTCAAGCCCGGCATGACCGGCCTCTGGCAGGTCAGCGGCCGGTCCGACCTGAGCTGGGAGGACGGCATCCGGCTCGACCTCTACTACGTGGAGAACTGGTCGTTGGCCGCCGACCTGGCCATCATGTGGAAGACGTTCGGCGCGGTGGTGCGCAGCCGGGGCGCCTACTGACCGCCTCCCGGCGCAGCCGTCGGGCTGGGACCTCCGTCACTGCTGAGGGCCCATCCAGTCGAGGCAGACGACCACCGCGTCGTCGATCAGGTCGCCGGCGACGAACGCCCGTAGGTCGCCCAACAGGGACCGGACCGCGTCCAACGGCTCCAGCGGGCCGGTCCGGCGCAGGAACCGGTCCAGCGCCGTCTCGCCGTACCGGACGTCCCGCCCGGTCGCGTCGAGGACGCCGTCGCTGAGGACGAAGAGCCGGTCCCCGCGGTGCAACGTGAAGTGCTGCTCCCGGTAGTCGGTGCCGTCGAACATGCCCAGCGGGAACTGCGCCTCCAGCGGCTGCTCGACCACCTCGCCGTCGCGCAGCAGCACCAGCCGGGGCGAGCCGGCGTCGACCACCGTCATCGCCCCGCCGGCCAGGTCCAGCTCCAGCAGCAGCACCGAGACGTGCTGCTCGCCCCGGTGCAGGGCGTACAACGCCTGGTCGGCCAGCGCGGCCTGATCGGCCAGGCCGATCCCGCTCCGTCGGGCGTTGCGCAGGGCGTGGGTGGCCAGCGCGGTCAGTGCGGACGCGGTGACGCCCTCACCCATCCCGTTGATCGTGGACAACCACAGCCGGCTGCCGTCGTCGGACCAGTCGAAGCTGTCGCCACGCACCGCGTACGCCGGTTCGAGCTGCCCGGCCAGGCTGAACGAGGGGCGGATCCGGCTCCGTCCGGGCAGCAGCTCCCACTGCATCTCGGCGGCCAGGGTGAGTCGACGGCTGCGGCGGGCGATCCGGTACACGTCGGTGCCGTCGTTCACCGCGACCAGCTCGTGACCCAGGGCGGTGGCGAGGCCGAGCAGTTCGTCGAGGACGGCCCGGTCGTCGGAGACCGGTGCCAGCCGGAGCACCCCACGCCGCTCCCCCCGCATGCTGACCGGAACGTAGCCGACCCGGCCGGCGAGAACCGGCTCCTGGTGGTCGAAGCACCGCCAGGCCGGGTGCCCGGCACCGGTCAGCGCCTCGCCTTCGGTGAGCGGCAGGAGCCCCGAGAGCCGGTAGTCGACCTGGAACAGTTCGACGTCGGTGATCCCGTACGACCGTTCCAATTCCGCGGCGAGTCGGTCGACCAGCAGGTCGGCGGGGGCCTCGGTCAGCGTCCGCCGGGCCCGGTCCTCCGCACCGATCATTGTCACTCCATCTGTTCGGAGGGGCCGACGACCAGGGACGCCGGGTAGTCTCGGGCCCACCATGGCCGAAGAACACGGTCCACGCGGACCAGACGCGAGTATGGTCGCAGCCCTCGACGCGGCGGCCGGCACCCTGCTCACGGTCTTCGAGGCGGCGCGCGAGCGGACCACCAGCCGGCTCTCCGGTGCGCAACTGCGCGCGGTGATGGCGGTGGAGCAGCACGACGGGATCAACCTGCGTCGGCTGGCCACGCTGCTCGACATGTTGCTCTCGTCGGCCTCCCGGCTCTGCGACCGGCTGGTGGCCGCAGGAATGCTGGAGCGCGAGCCGGGCCGGTCCGATCGGCGGGTGATCTCCCTGCACCTCACCCCGGAGGCCGAACGACTCCTCACCGAACTGCGCGCCGACCGCCGGCAGCGGCTCGGGGAGGTCCTGGCCGCCATGACCCCCGAGGGGCGGCGGGCGCTGCTCGCCGGCATCGAGGAGTTCGACGAGGTAGCCCGACGTCGGCACCCGCCGGAGCCACCGGCGGCCGAATCGTCCGTCGAGGCCCCGTCAGGTGTCAGGGCGACGCCGACCGGGCCGGGTGCCCGGCCGACGGCGACGCCTCCGGTCGGCTGGTCGGGCGGGAACCGCCCCGGCGGCGGCGTGCCGCACGGCCGGCCGACCGACGCGGACGCTGGGGCGGGCGGATGGCCAGCCGCCGCCCCGGGCGACGGCTGGCCGCGTACGGCCTGACCGGGCGACGACTGGTCAGGCCCCGGACGGCCGGCCCCGGGCCTGCGGTGGCCCGACCCAGGGCCGGCCGCGGTCACCGGGCGTTCGTGGTCACCGGGCGTCCGCGGCGACGGCCAGCATCGCGATGTCGTCGTGGCCCTGCCCGTCGAGCCACTCGTCGACGAACTGGAGCACCCGGTCGATCAGGGCGGCGGGGGGTAGCCCGGCCCCCGACGCCACGGCCTGCCGTAGCCGGTCGTCGCCGAACACCTCCGTCCCGCCCGCCCCGCCCTGGGCCCCGGTCACTCCGTTGGTGTAGGCGAGCAACAGTTCGCCGGGGGCGAGGTGGACCTCCGCCTCGGCGAACCGGGGCGCGGTGAGCGCGCCGATGGGCATGCCGCCGACCTGGACGGCGTCGACGCCGCCGTCCGTCCGGACGACCAGCGGCGCCGGGTGGCCACCGCCGGCGACCCGGGCCCGGACCCCGCCGTCGGGGTGGGGCGTCAGCGTGCCGAGCAGCAGGGTGGTCAACTGGCTGCGGCGGGCGCTCTCCGGCGCGTCGAACAGGGCCCGGTTGAGCAGCCCGATCAGCTCCAGCGGTCGCTGCTCGACCAGGCGCAGCGTCTGTAGGCACTGGCGGACCCGGCCGGTGAGCACCGCCGCCCCGACGCCCCTGCCGCAGACGTCGCCGAGGGCGAACAGGGCGCCGCCGGCGGTCGGGAAGACCTCGTAGAAGTCGCCGCCGATGCGCAGGCTGTCCCCGGCGGCCCGGTAGCCGCCGGCCAGGGCGACGCCTGTCACGGCGGGCAGGTCGGGCGGGAGGAGGCTGTTCTGCAGCACCCGGGCCAGGTGGGCCTGCTCGCCGTAGAGGTCGGCGGTGGCCAGGGCGGCACCGACCCGGGCGGCGAACTCCCGGGCCAGGTCGATGTCCCGCTGGTCGAAGTCGGCGCGTTCGGCCCACCGGATCAGCACCAATGCGCACGCTGGGCCCCCCGCACCCGGGATCGGGCTCGCCAGCACGGTCCCGGGCCGGTGCTGGCCCGCCGGCAGCACCTCGGCGAGAGCCGGGAGAGCCGCGAGTTCGGCGAGCTCGGCGTTCGGCCAGGGGCCGGGCTCCGGGACGTCGCCGCCGAGCGCCTCGGCGAGGCCGGGGACCGCAGCGGGCAGTTCCCGGGAGGCGACCCCGGCCGTCGGGGCAGGATCGCCCTCGGCGTACCAGATGCAGTGTGGGGCGTGCTCGGCCGGGAGCGGCGGGTGGTGGACGACCAGCGCGGCATCGGCCAGGTACGGCACCGGCAGGGTGGCCGCGGCGCGCAGCGTCTGGTCGCGGTGCAGGCAGAGCCCGAGTCGGCTGCCGGCCCGGGCCAGGAACGCGGTGCGCGACCGCTCGGCGAGTAGGGCGTCGGTGCGGGCCTGCTCCTCGGTCACGTCCCGCACGTACCAGGCGTACCGGTCGCCGCGCAGCCGCCGGCGGACGCCGTGCAGCCGCCGGCCGTGGTGCTCGGCGTCGAAACTGTCGGCTCCGGCGCTGGTGGCCCGGGCCAGCGCGGGCACCGGGCAGCCGGCCAGTTCGGTGCCGGGGGTCAGCTCCGGCAGCAGCTTGCCGGCCATCGCGTTGACCAGGGTCACCACGTTGGCGTGGTCGGTGGTGACGACGGCCTCGGCGAGCCCGTCCAGCAGCTCGCGGGCCAGTCGGGAGTCGGCCGGCAGTGGGCTGTCGGGGGGCTGCGGGGTCAGTGGGCGCAATACCTGTGCGCCGCCGCCGGCCGGACCGGCGACCCCACCCCGTCGGGTTGTCGTCACCGCCGGACGCCGGGCGCACCGGTCTGTCGACCTGTGTGCATGCTGGTAGTGCGCTCCTCCGCCTCGGGAACCCATTGCCTCCGGACAAGCGTACCGAGGCGGACCGGCGACCGCCCATCGAGGAGGGCGGTCAGTCGGCGCGGTTCAGCCACCCCACCGGGGCGGCGACGATCCGTCGGACGACGGAGCCGGCCGCGCCGACCACGGCCGCCTCCGGGCCGAGGGCCGACGGGCGCACGGTCACCGGTGACCAGGCGGCGGTGAGCACCCGCCGGGAGACCTCGGCCAGCACCGGCGGTTGCAGCCAGGGAGTGAGCAGGGCGTACCCGCCCCCGAGGACCACGGTGTCCAGGTCCAGCAGGTTCACCACGCCGGCCACCGCGACCCCGAGCGCCGCACCGGCCTCGGCCAGGGCCGCCAGGGTGGCAGGGTGACCGGCGGCGGCGAGGTCTGCCAGCCGGGCCGCGGCGGTGTCCGCGGGCAGGTCCGCCCGGTCCAGCCCGGCGGCGGCGAGGATGGCCTCCTGGCCGGCGTACCGTTCGAGGCAGCCCCGGCCACCGCAGCCGCAGGGCCGCCCCTGAAGCTGAACGGGGAGGTGGCCGATCTCGCCGCTGAAGCCGCGCACGCCTCGGAAGAGGGCGCCGTCCAGGACGATCCCGGCGCCGATGCCGACCTCGCCGGAGACGTGCAGGAAGCTCGTCGGCCCGTTCGGGTCGGCGTGCAGCTCGCCCAGCGCGGCCAGGTTGGCCTCGTTCTCCACCACCAGCGGCGGGATGCCGGGAACCGGCTCGGCCAGCGGCGGGTGGGCGGCCAGCAGCGCGGGGACGGGCACGTCCCGCCAGCCGAGGTTCGGGGCCAGCCGGACCAGCCCGGCGGCGTCGACCAGCCCGGGCACCGCGAGGGCGGCACCGGCCAGGGTGAGCCCCTGCCGTTCGGCGTCGGCCCGGGCGTCGTCGGCCAGCCGCACGAGCCGGGCGAGCGCGTCGGCGGGGGAGACCGGGCGCAGGTCGGCCCGGCGCACGGTGTGGTGCCGGACCCGGCCGGCCAGGTCGGTCACGCAGGCGGCCAGGTAGTCAACGTTGATCTCCAGGCCCAGCCCGGCCGGGCCGTCGCCGGCCAGCACCAGCCCTCGGGCGGGGCGCCCGGCCCCGGTGCGGGGGGCCGGCTCCGACTCGCCGACCAGCCGGCCGGCGATGAGGTCGTCGACGACGGCCGAGACGGTGGCCCGGGTCAGGCCGGTCGCGGCGGCGATGTCGGCCCGCGACGGGGGGCGGGGCGCGGCGGCGATCCGGCCGAGCACCACGGCGAGGTTCAGCTCGCGCAGGCTGCCCTGGCGGACCGCCGCGGACGCGGCGGCGGGGCGGTTCACCCCTTGACACTGCCACACGTCCGCCAAATAATTCAATCACTGAACAAATAGCTGACGGAGGTCTGCCATGGCGCCCCGCCCCACCCCCGGCGACAAGTTCTCCTTCGGCCTCTGGACGGTGGGCTGGCAGGCCCGCGACCCGTTCGGCGACGCCACCCGACCCGAGCTGGACGCCGTCGAGGCCGTGCACCGGCTCGCCGAGCTGGGCGCGTACGGCATCACCCTGCACGACGACGACCTGATCCCCTTCGGCGCGGACGCCGCCACCCGCGACGCCCGCATCGCCCGGTTCCGCGCGGCGCTCGACGAGACCGGCCTGATCGTCCCCATGGTCACCACCAACCTCTTCACCCACCCGGTGTTCAAGGACGGCGGCTTCACCAGCAACGACCGCGACGTGCGGCGGTACGCGCTGCGCAAGGTGCTGCGCAACATCGACCTCGCCGCCGAGCTGGGCGCGCGCACCTTCGTCATGTGGGGTGGCCGGGAGGGCGCCGAGTACGACCTGGCCAAGGACGTGCGCGCCGCGCTGGAGCGCTACCGCGAGGCCGTCGACCTGCTCTGCCAGTACGTCGTCGACCGCGGCTACGACCTGCGCTTCGCCCTGGAGCCGAAGCCGAACGAGCCGCGCGGCGACATCCTGCTGCCCACCGTCGGGCACGCGCTGGCGTTCATCTCCACCCTGTCCCGCCCGGAGCTGGTCGGCCTCAACCCCGAGGTCGGCCACGAGCAGATGGCCGGCCTCAACTTCGTCCACGGCATCGCCCAGGCGCTCTGGCAGGGCAAGCTGTTCCACATCGACCTCAACGGCCAGCGCGGCATCAAGTACGACCAGGACCTGGTCTTCGGCCACGGCGACCTGCTCAACGCGTTCGCCCTGGTGGACCTGCTCGAACACGGCGGCCCCGACGGCGGCCCGGCGTACGACGGCCCCCGCCACTTCGACTACAAGCCCTCCCGCACCGAGGACTTCACCGGGGTGTGGGCCTCGGCCGAGGCGAACATGAGCACCTACCTGCTGCTCAAGGAGCGGGCCGTGGCGTTCCGGGCCGACCCGGAGGTGGCCGAGGCCCTCACCGCGAGCCGGGTCGCCGACCTGTCCACCCCCACCCTCGGCCCCGGCGAGAGCCACGCCGACCTGCTGGCCGACCGCTCCGCGTTCGAGGAGTACGACGTCGACGCCGCCGCCGCGCGGGGCTTCGGCTTCGTCCGGCTCAACCAGCTCGCCGTCGAGCACCTGCTCGGCGCCCGCTGAGGCCGCCGCCATGCCGCTGGTCGCCGGGTTCGACTCGTCCACCCAGTCGTGCAAGCTGGTGATCCGCGACGCGGAGACCGGCGCGCTGGTCCGCTCCGGCCGCGCCCGGCACCCCGATGGCACCGAGGTCGACCCGGCGGCCTGGTGGCGGGCCCTGGAGGCGGCCGTCGGGGCGGCCGGCGGGCTGGCCGACGTGGCCGCGATCTCGGTCGCCGGCCAGCAGCACGGCATGGTCTGCCTCGACGAGGCGGGCCGGGTGGTGCGCCCGGCCCTGCTGTGGAACGACACCCGCTCCGCCGGGGCCGCCGCCGAGCTGATCGAGGAGGCCGGCGGCGGCGCGGCCGGCCGGCGGTTCTGGGCCGACGCGGTCGGCTCGGTCCCGGTGGCCAGCTTCACCGTCACCAAGCTGCGCTGGCTGGCCCGGCACGAACCGACCGACGCCGAGCGGGTGGCCGCCGTCTGCCTGCCGCACGACTGGCTGACCTGGCGGCTGGCCGGCGCACCGGGACTGGGCGCCCTGCGCACCGACCGCAGCGACGCCAGTGGCACCGGCTACTGGTCCCCGGCCACCGGCCGGTACCGCCTCGACCTGCTGGAGCGCGCCTTCGGCCGCCGGTTGGCGGTCCCGGTCGTGCTCGGCCCGACGGAGGCCGCCGGGGTCGTGGACCCGGCCGCGCTCGCCGGCCCGTCGCCCACGTCCGACCCGTCGTCTGTCGCCGGCGGGGTGCCGCTCGGCCCCGGTGCCGGTGACAACGCCGCCGCCGCGCTCGGCGTCGGCGCCCGCCCCGGCGACGTGGTCGTCTCCATCGGCACCTCCGGCACCGTGTTCAGCGTCGCCGACACCCCGGCCGCCGACCCCGGCGGCGCGGTCGCCGGGTTCGCCGACGCCACCGGCCGGTACCTGCCGTTGGTCTGCACGCTCAACGCGGCCCGGGTGCTCGACGCCGCCGCCGGCCTGCTCCGGGTGGGCCTCGACGAACTGTCCGACCTGGCGCTCTCCGCGCCGCCCGGCGCGGACGGGCTGGTCACCGTCCCCTACCTGGAGGGCGAACGGACCCCGGACCGGCCGGCCGCCACCGGTGCGGTGCACGGGCTCACCCTGCGCACCTCGACCCCCGCCCACCTGGCCCGGGCGGCCGTCGAGGGGATGCTCTGCGCCCTTGCCGATGGCCTCGACGCGCTGGTCGCCCAGGGCGCCCGCGTCGACCGGGTGATCCTGATCGGCGGCGGAGCCCGGTCGGCGGCGGTGCGTCGGATCGCGCCGCAGGTCTTCGGCCGGCCGGTCGTCGTCCCGCCGCCGGGGGAGTACGTCGCCGACGGCGCCGCCCGCCAGGCCGCCTGGCTGGCCCTGGGCGGGGCCACCCCGCCCGAGTGGTCTCCGGCCGGAGCCGAGGAGTTCGCCGCCGCCGCCGTCCCCGCCGTCCGCGAGCGCTACGCCGCCGCCCGCGACCGGGTGCTCGACCGCGTCGATTCGGCGCAGAGGCCGATACGCCCGGTGTAAAGGGCTGTACGCGGGCCGTCCCGGGTGGCGATGATCGACCGATGCGTTCCATCCCCGCCGGTGACGGCCCACCCGACCTGCCCTCGGTCCTGCAGTACGACGACGCGGACACCCCGTGCGACGTGATCGACGCGCTGGCCCTGGTGCACTTCGTCACCGGCCGGCATCCCTGGTCACACACCGTGCGGCTGTCCCGGGTCCGTCCCGATGCGACACTCACCCCGCCCGACGGAGAGCTGCTGCGCATCGCCACCGAGCACCGGCAGCGGTCCCGGTTGCTCGGCGGCGACGGCTGGACCGCGCGGGTGGTCACCTGGAAGGGGCGGGGCGCCGAGGTGACCGTCACCGCCGTCAGCGACGAGGTGGGTCGGGCGGCCCTCGACCGGATCGTGGAGGGGGCGGCCGAACCGGAGGACCCGGACACCGGACGGATCGGTTTCTGGCACCACAACCCGCGCCGGGGCGCCCAGCGGGACCTGCGGTCCATCGCCGCCCCCGAGTGGCCGCAGATCCGCGGCAACTACACGGCGTCCGCGCGGGTGGCCCTGGACGCGTTGATGGCGGTCACCCCGGAGACCATCACCGGTCGGCTGGTGCTGCTGCACGGTGCGCCCGGCACCGGGAAGACCACCGCCCTGCGGGCGCTGAGCCGGCAGTGGCGGCCGTGGTGCCAGGTCGACAGCGTGCTCGACCCCGAGCTGCTCTTCGCCGACACGTCGTACCTCTCCGAGGTCGCCGTCGGTGAGGAGGAGGACGGGGAGAGCGGCACCGGCCGGCGGTGGCGGCTGCTCATCCTGGAGGACTGCGACGAGCTGATCCGCAGCGAGGCGAAGCAGGCCACCGGGCAGGCGCTGTCCCGGCTGCTCAACCTCACCGACGGGCTGCTCGGACAGGGGCGCGACGTGCTCATCGCGATCACCACGAACGAGGACCTGTCCCGGCTGCATCCGGCGGTGGTCCGTCCCGGCCGCTGCCTGGCCCGGGTCGAGGTGGGCCCGCTGTCCTACCCGGATGCCACCGACTGGCTCGGCACCGCCGCCGGGGCGCCATCCGCCGGGGCCACCCTGGCCGAGCTGTACGCGCTGCGCGCCGGCGCTCCGACCATCCCCTCCGTCCCCGCCGAGATCGGCGGCTACCTCTGACCGGCCGGGGTGGGCGGGCCCGCTGACCGGGCCCGGTCACCGGGCTGTTCTCCACGCCTGGTTGGCTGCTGAACATGACCTCGACCAGGAGAGGGCCCCTGACGGCCCGGGGCGGCGGGGCGGCGCACCGGCTCTACAGCGTCGTGGTCTTCGTGCTGCTCGCCTCCCTGGACAACGTGGCGATCGGCCTCGTACCGCCGCTGTACGGGCCGATCTCCGGGGCGCTCGGCGTGCCGCAGCGCCTGCTCGGCCTGGTCACCGCGGTCAGTTTCCTGGTCAGCGCCGTCGCGGCGGTCGGCTGGGCGTACGTCGGCGACCGGACCGACCGCAAGCCGCTGCTGATGGTCGGCACCCTGCTCTGGGCGGCCGGCACCGGCGGCAGCGCGCTGGCCCAGGACTACCCGACGTTCCTGGCGGCCCAACTCGTCGCGGCCGTGGGGCTCGGCGCGGTCGGCTCGGTCGGCTTCTCCGTGGTCACCGACCTGATCTCGCCCCGCCGACGCGGGCTGGTGATGAGCTTCTGGGGGTTGTCCCAGGGCGTCGGCACCCTGGCCGGGACGCTGGCCGGCGGCCTGCTCGGCGCCACCGACTGGCGACGCCCGTTCGGGCTGCTCGCCGTCGTCGGGCTGGTCGCCACCTGCGGGTACCTCTTCACCTATGACGTTCGGCGCGGGCAGAGCGAGCCGGAGCTGGCCGGCGTGCTGGCCAGCGGCGCCGAGTACGACTACCGGATCACCCGGGCCGACCTGCCCCGCATCCTGGCCCGGCGGACCAACCGCTGGCTGATCCTCCAGGGCCTGACCGCCCAGGCCGCGTTCGGCTCGCTGGTCTGGCTGCCCGTGCTCTTCGCCCAGCGGGCCGAGGCGCAGGGCTACTCGGCGGCCACCGCCGTGGTCGTGGGCAGCGTCTTCGCCACCCTGTTCCAGCTCGGCGGGGTGTTCTCCATCGTCGGCGGCCTGGTCGGCGACGCGCTCCAGCGGCGTACGCCCCGGGGCAGGGCGCTGGTCGCGGCGGTCGGCATCCTCGCGGCCCTGCCGTTCTACCTGGTCCTGTTCTTCGTGCCGATCCGCATCGACGTGCCCGACGGTGCCGGAGCCGGCGCGATCATCGGCGCGGTGCTCGCCAGCGTCGTCACCGAGCCGACGGTCGGGCTGAGCCTGCTCACCGCCGTCGTCGCGCTGGCGCTCACCTCGGCGAACTCGCCCAACTGGTTCGCCCTGATCGCCGACGTCAACCCGCCCGAGCACCGGGGCACGGTCTACAGCCTCGGCAACCTGGTCAACGGGGTCGGCCGGGCGGCCGGCAACGGCCTGGTCGGGGTGGTCTTCTACGGTCTGCGGGCGGTCTTCCCGCCGCCGCTGAACTACGCCGTCGGGTTGGCGGCGTTCCAGCTCTTCTTCATCCCCACCGGGATCATGTACTGGCTTGCCTCCCGCACCTCGCCCCGGGACATCGACGCCGTACATGACCTGTTACACACCCGCGCCGACCGCCTGTGAGCAGGGGCCCGCCCCCGGGATGCCGGGGGAGGGGCCCCTGCCTCGTGCCTCAGGCGGTGCGGAACCAGACCGTGACGTCGGACGGGACCGCGTCGTCGTCGAGCGGGGCGCTGGCGTGCAGCACCTCCACCCCGGCCGGCAGCGGCACCGCCGCGGCGCCGAAGTTGGTCAGCACGCTCACCTCGGCGTTGCGGAAGCTGAGCACCTCGTCGCCGGCGGAGAGCCAGTACAGGCTGCCCCGGCCCAGGCCGTGCTCGTGGCGCAGCCGCAGCGCGGTCCGGTACAGCTCGTACGTCGAGCCGGGCACCCCACGCTGCCGGTCCAGGGCGTACTCCGCCCACATCGCCGGTTGCGGCAGCCAGCTCGCGTCGGTGGGCCCGAAGCCGTACGACGGGGCGTCGGCCTCCCACGGGATCGGCACCCGACAGCCGTCCCGGCCCCGCTCGGTGTGCCCGCTGCGCTCCCAGGTCGGGTCCTGCCGGGCCTCATCGGCCAGCGTCATGTGCTCCGGCAGGCCCAACTCCTCGCCCTGGAAGAGGTATGCGGAGCCGGGCAGCGCCAACATCAGCAGGCTGGCCGCCCGGGCCCGGCGCAGGCCCAGCGTGGCGTTCGGCTGCGCGTCGCCGATGCCGATGCCGTTCGGCTTGGGGGTGCCGATGGGCAGGCCGAGCCGGGAGGCGTGCCGGACCACGTCGTGGTTGGACAGCACCCAGGTGGTGGGGGCGCCCACCGTGTCGGTGGCCTCCAGCGAGCGGGTGATCACGGCGTACTGGGCCGCCGCGGTCCAGGAGGCGAGCAGGTACTCGAAGTTGAACGCCTGGTGCATCTCGTCCGGCCGGACGTAGCGGGCCAACCGCTCGGCGGGCTCCACCCACGCCTCGGCGACCAGGACCCGTTCGCCGTCGTACTCGTCGAGCAGCCGGCGCCACTCCCGGTAGATCTCGTGCACACCGTCCTGGTCCCACATCGGCGGGCGGGGCTTGTCGACCTCGTTGCCGGAGAGGATCTGCTGCGGCTCCTGCCAGTCCGCCAGGTCGGCCTGCTTGATCAGGCCGTGTGCCACGTCGACCCGGAAGCCGTCGACCCCGCGGTCCAGCCAGAACCGGAGCACGTCCAGGAACTCGGCCCGGACCTGCGGGTTGTCCCAGTTGAGGTCGGGCTGGCCCGGGTCGAACAGGTGCAGGTACCACTGGCCGGGGCGGCCGTCCGGTTCGGTGACCCGGGTCCACGCCGGGCCGCCGAACACGCTGCGCCAGTCGTTGGGCGGCCGGTCGCCGTCCGGGCCGAGGCCGTCCCGGAAGACGTACCGGGAGCGCTCGGGGCTGCCGGGCCCGGCGGGCAGCGCCGCGGCGAACCAGCGGTGCGCCGACGAGGTGTGGTTGGGCACCAGGTCGACGATCATCCGCAGGCCCCGGGCGTGGGCCTCGGCGATCAGCCGGTCGGCGTCGGCGAGCCGGCCGAAGAGCGGGTCCACGTCCCGGTAGTCGGCCACGTCGTAGCCGGCGTCCGCCTGCGGCGAGGGGTAGAACGGCGAGAGCCAGATCGCGTCCGCCCCCAGCTCGACCAGGTGGTCGAGGCGGGCGGTGATGCCCGGCAGGTCGCCGATCCCGTCGCCGTCGGAGTCGGCGAACGAGCGCGGGTAGATCTGGTAGATGACGGCCTCGGTCCACCAACCGGTGGTCGGGCCGACGGACGGTTCCTGCTGGGTCGCGTTGGTGTTCAGGGCCTTCTCCAGTGTGTCGACGCCATCCCCGGTCATCTTCCCGATCGGCGGGCGGCTGAATCCGATCAGTCTGCCCGGGGCGGCCCGGTCGAGTCCCGTACGACAAGCCGAGTGGGCAGGATCACCGACCCGGACGTGGGGTCGGACGGCCTTCTGCCGTGCGGGCCGGGGTCGACTCCCCGAACCGGCGGGGTAAGTTCCCGGCCGCCGAGCGGGTCGAGCAGGACGCGGGCCGCGACCCGGCCCAGCTCCGCCGCCGGCTGGGCGACCGTGCTCAGCCCCAGCACCGCGGAGAGGTCGTGGTCGTCGATGCCGATGACGCTGACGTCCTGCGGCACCCGCAGGCCGGCGTCCCGCAGCGCGCCCATCGCGCCCATCGCCATCTCGTCGCAGGCGGCGAAGATCGCCGTCGGTGGATCGCCCCCCCGGGACAGCAGCTCGGCGGTGGCCCGGTTGCCGCCGTCGATGGTGAACTGCGTCTCCAGGTCCAGGCTGGGGTCGGGGACGATGGCGGCCTCCCGCAGCGCCTCCTGGTAGCCCCGGCGCCGGTTGCGGTGGGTGGTGAAGGCCAGTTCGTCGGGGTCGCCGGAGAGGTGCGCGATCCGGCGGTGGCCCAGGTCGAGCAGGTGCCGGGTGGCGGTCCGCGCGGCGGCGGTGTCGTCGATGCGTACGCAGGGCCAGCCGGGGACCTCGCTGCCGGAGCTGATGGTCACCCCGGGCAGGTCGAGCGTGGCGAGGGTGGTCAGCTCGGCCGGGCGCAGGTGGGTGGCGACCAGGATGATGGCGTCGACCCGCTTGTGCAGGCTGGTGGGGCGCAGCACCCGTTGCCGGATGCGGTTACGGCCGCCGAGGTTGTAGAGGAGCAGGTCGTACCCGGACTGGTGCAGGGCGTCCTCGACCGCCTCGACGACGGTGCCGAAGAACCAGCGGGTGATCCAGGGCACCACCACCGCCACGGTGGCGGTCCGGCCGCCGGCCAGCCGCGACGCGTTCGGCGACACCGCGTACTGGAGCTGCTCGGCGGCGGCGAGCACTCGGCGGCGGGTGGCCGCGGAGACGGCCGGGAGGCCGCGCAGCGCTCGCGAGACGGTGGCCGTGGAGACCCCGGCGACCCGGGCAACATCATCGATTGTGGTCACTGTCATCTCGCCTCCGACGCCGCGACCGCCGCCGCCCGTCGTTGGGCGGCGGCGGTCGGTAGGGTCAGCCCTTGACGCTGCCGGCGAGAAGGCCGCGGACGAAGTACCGCTGGAGCGACAGGAACACGACCAGCGGTACGACCATCGAGATGAACGCGCCCGCAGTCAGCCGCTGCCACTCGTTGCCCCGGGTGCCGGCCATCTCGGCCAGCCGGACGGTGAGTGGGGCGGTCTCGCTGCCGCCCCCGGCGAAGATCAGCGCGACCAGCAGGTCGTTCCAGACCCAGAGGAACTGGAAGATGCCGAAGGCCGCGAGGGCCGGGGTGATCAGCGGCAGGACGATGGTGCGGAAGATCTTGGGGTGGGTGGCCCCGTCGACCCGGGCCGCCTCCATCAGATCCTTGGGCAGTTGCGAGATGAAGTTGTGCAGCAGGAAGACGGCGAACGGAAGCGCGAAACAGGTGTGCGCGAACCACACCTGTGCGAACTTCTGCTCGTCGACCAGGTCCCAGGCGGGCATGAGAGTGACCCCGCCCAGGCTGACTCCGGTGGAGAAGAACTTCAGCAGCGGCACCAGGGCCATCTGCAGCGGGACGATCTGCAACGCGAAGATCCCGATGTACATCCAGTCCCGGCCCCTGAAGTTGATCCAGGCCAGCGCGTACGCGGCAAGCGACGCGAGCGCGAGCGGGAACAGCACCGAGGGGATGGTGATCGCCAGCGAGTTGATGAAGTAGCTGGCGAGCTGCCCGGAGGACGAGGAGCCCCCGAACAGCACGTCCTGGTAGTTGTCGAAGGTGAACTGGGGGTCGCCGAAGAACTTCCACCAACCGGTGGTCTTGATCTGGTCCTCAGGCCGGAACGAGGAGACGAGCAGGCCGAAGGTGGGGATCGTCCAGACCAACGCGACGAGGATGGAGACCACCGTCGCGGTACGGCTGTTCAGCCGCTTGCGGACCCGTCCGACGGTGGTGGAGTCCTTCTTGGTTGCCTGGGCCCCGGCGGGGATCTTGGGCGTCGTTGTGGTCATCTCAGCCCTCCCGCTGTTGACGCAGGTTGCGGATCTGGTAGATCACGAGCGGGATGACCAGCACGAAGAGGAAGACCGCCAGTGCCGAGCCCTGCCCGTTCTGGCCGTACCGGAACGACTGGTTGTACATCTCGTTCGCGATGACGCTGGTGTCGTAGTTGCCGTTGGTCGCGGTCCGGACGATGTCGAAGACCTTGAGCGTGGCGATCGACAGCGTCACCACCACGACGATCAGCGCCGGCCGGATGTTCGGCATGGTGATCTGCCAGAACATCTGCCACGGGCTGACCCCGTCCAGGCGGGCGGCCTCGACGATGTCGCCCGGGATGGCCTTGATCGCGGCGGAGAGCACCACCATGGCGAAGCCGGCCTGGATCCAGACCATGATCACGATCAACAGCACGGTGTTCAGCGGCGATTCCAGCAGCCACTGCTTCGGCTCGCCGCCGAGGCTCACCACGATCTGGTTGAGCAGACCGATCTGGTCCTGGTCCTCGCCCCGGAAGGCGTAGACGAACTTCCAGATGATCGCCGCACCGACGAACGAGATCGCCATCGGCATGAAGATCAGCGACTTGGCCACCGACTCGAACCGGGCCTTGTCCACCATGACCGCGTAGAGCAGCCCGAACGCCGTGGCCACCAGCGGCACCAGCAGGACCCAGACGAGCGTGTTGATCAGCACCCGGACAATGGAGTCCTCGGAGAACATCCAAATGTAGTTGTCCAGGCCGACCCAGTTGTCACTGCTGCCGTCCATGAACGACAGCAGCGTGGTGCGGATGGCCGGGACGACCAGTCCGACGAGCAGCAGCAGCACCGCAGGCAGCAGGAAGAAGAACGCGAACATGCCCTCGCGCTGCTTCGGGCGTCGGGGCAGGGGCGCCCCGCTCGCCGAGGCGGCGATCAGCTGTGCCTCGCGGCGTCGGGCGAACCAGGACGGCACGGCGTCGAGGAGCAGCAGCAGGCCCCCGACGACCGCGACGAACGCGATCAGCCCGTACATCAGCATGAGGAGCTTCGGCTGCTCTTCGGCGAAGTCGAACTCCATCAACCCTCCTTGGGGTCTAGACGCGACCGGTGGGCCGGCCCGCGTCATCGCGGATCGGCCCACCGGCGGGGGACAACTACTTCGGCCAGCTGCTTTCGATGCCCTGGAGCACCGTGGCGGTGTCCTTGCCGTTGATCCAGTCGACCATGCCCTTCCAGAAGGTCCCGGCGCCGACGGCGGCCGGCATCAGGTCGGAACCGTCGAAGCGGAACACGGTCTTCTGGTCCTGGAGGATCTGGACGGAGAGCTTGTCGACCGGGTTCGGCACGTTGGCCAGGTCGAGCTTGTTGTTCGCCGACACCCAGTCGCCGATCTTGGCGCGGCTGTTGGCGTACTCGCCGGAGGCCAGGTACGTCTGCACGGCCTGGACCTCGGCACGGTCGTTGAACGCCGCGACGAACTCGCCGCCGCCGAGAACCGGCTTGCCCTTGGCCGGGTCGATGGCCGGGAAGTAGAACGCGAAGACGTCGCCGTCCTCGGCCACGGTGGTGCCCTTCGGCCACTGGTTGGCGTAGAAGGACGCCTGCCGGTGCAGGGCGCACTTGCCGGTGGTGATCGGCAGACCGGCCTCACCGAAGGCGGTGGTGGAGATGCTCTTCACGCCGCCGAAGCCGCCGTTGACGTACTTCTCGTTCTTGAGGATGCTGCCGGCCTTGTCGAGGGCCTCGGCGACCTTCGGGTCGTTGAACGGGATGGCGTGGGTCGTCCACTGGTCGTAGACCTCGGGGGTCTGCGTCCGCAGCATCAGGTCTTCGATCCAGTCGGTGGCCGGCCAGCCGGTGGCGTCACCGGACTCGATGCCGGCGCACCACGGCTTGGTACCGCTGCCCGCGATCTTGCCGCTCAGGGCCATCAGCTCGTCCCACGTGGTGGGGACGGTCCAGCCCTTCTCCTTGAAGGTCTTCGGCGAGTACCACACGAAGGACTTCACGTTGGAGCCGAGCGGGGCACCGTAGAACTGGCCGTTCACGGTGCTGTACTTCAGCCAGTCGGCCGAGTAGTTCTGCTCGGCCATCGCCTTGGTGTCGGTGCCGGCCGCCTTGAGCTTGCCGCCGTCGGCGAACCGCTTGACCAGGCCGGGCTGCGGGATGAAGGCCAGGTCGGGTGCGTTGCCGCCGTCGACCCGGACACCGAGCTGCGCCTCGAACTCCGCGCTGCCCTCGTGGTTGATCTTGATCCCGGTGCAGTCCTCGAACTGCTTCCAGGACTGGTTGAGGCGGTCGGCCTCAATGTCCCGGATGGAGGAGTAGATCGTGACCTTCTTGCCGTCATTGCCCTTGTATTTATCGTAAGCCGCGCACTCCGCAGAGCTCGCGTTTCCGCTCTTCTTGTCGTCGCCGGTGCCGCAGGCAGTGACGCTGAGCGCCAGCCCCAGTACGCCAGCGACCGCGATTGCCTGGCGTGGTCTGGCAGAAACCGCCATGCCGTTCTCCTTCCTTGCCGGCGCGGTCGTGCTCGACGCGGCGCCGGTCCGATGGACTTCACCCACATGTAAGCGCTTGCATCGGAGGGAGTCCAGCCCAGGGCGGACACGGACAAGTAACAATCCCGAAACCGGCTCACCCCTAGTGGGCGCGCTCCCACGGGTAGGGGTTCCGTCCGCCGTGGGGTCCTCTTCCCCGAAAGTGAAGGTTTGTGTCAAGCTGAGAGCCACTTATCGAAGAATATGAACATCGGAGGTGCTGGATGCGTAAGCGATGGTGGAGCCTCACGGCGGTCACTGCGTTGATCGCGGCGACCCTGGTCCCGGCGGCGCCGGCGATGGCCGCACCGACCTTCAAGGTGCCCTTCCCGTGCGGCCAGTCCTGGTCCGGCCAGACCCGGTCCGACCACAGCCCGGCATACGCGGTGGACTTCAACCGCACCGACGACCTCGGCGACCCGGTGGTGGCCAGCGCCCCCGGCACGGTCGACCGGGTGACCGACCTCGGCGGCACCAGTTACGGAAAGTACGTGCGGATCGACCACGGTGGCGGCTACAGCACCTACTACGCCCACCTCAACGGCTTCAACGTCTCGGTCGGCCAGAGCGTCGGCTACGGCAAGGTGATCGGCTGGGTGGGCAGCACCGGTGGGTCCACCGGCCCACACCTGCACTACGAGCAGCGGCTCAACGGCAGCGACATCCAGGTCCGGTTCAACGGAGCCCTGGCGCTGTACTGGGGCACCAAGACCTACACCAGCAACAACAACTGCTCCTCCGGCACGGGCTCCGGCACGGTGGACACCGCAGGCACCCCGCTTACGGTCCGCTCGGGTCCCGGCACGGGATACGGCTCGGTGGGCACGGTCACCGACGGTACGAAGGTGACGATCCAGTGCCAGACCAGTGGCACCACGGTCACCGGCACGTACGGCACCAGCTCGATCTGGGACCGGATCGGCAGCGGCCGGTACATCGCCGACGCCTACGTCTACACCGGCTACGACGGCTACATCCCGAACGTCCCGCGCTGCTGAGGGCGGGCACCGATCGCCGACGGGCTCCGGTACGACGTTCAGGCGTCGTGCCGGAGCCCCGGGCTCAGTTCAGCTGCCAGCCGCCGGCAGACCCTCCGACCCGGGACATGAAGACGCCGGGGTCGCCGCGGCCGGGTGCTCCTGTCTGGGAGGACGGAGCTCCGGCCACGACGACCCCGGCGGGTCGGTGTGGATACGTAGTCAGGGTCAATTACTGAAAATGCTGACCCCACCCGGGCCGACCAACAGCCCGACCACGATGAGGACTACACCCCAGAGGATCTGCCGGCGGAAGAGCGCCAGAATGCCGGCGACCACGAGTACGACTGCGAGAATCCAGAGAATCAGCTCCATGGCTGCTGAGTACCCGAGTGGCTGATCCGGGAAACCTCTGCCGGCTCCGGATGATCTCCGAGGTGGAAGACGCTGTACGCCTGCTTGATCACGGGGTGCGCGACGTTGCGGACCCGGACCCCGCCGGGGGTGGTGCCCCGCTCGCTGCCGGCGTGCGCGTGCCCGTGCAGGGCCAGCGAGGTCGGCGCCGAGTCGATGGCCTGGCCGAGCTGGTACGACCCGAGGAACGGGTAGATCTCCAGCGGCTCACCGGCCAACGTGTCCGGCACGGGGGCGTAATGGGTGAGCGCGACCAGCAGGTCGCAGTCCAGCCCTCGCAGCGCCGCGCCCAGCGCCTCCGCGCTCTCGTTCGTAGTCCGGACGAACGACTTCATCTCCGGCTCGCCGAAGTCGCTGGCGCACCGGCCGGCGAAGCCCCCGCCGAAGCCCTTCACCCCGGCCACACCGAGGCGTCCTCCCGGGAGCTCCAGCACGATCCCCTCGCCCTCCAGCACCCGGATGCCGACCTCCTCCAAGACCTTGACCACCTGCGGCACCTGGTCACACTGGTGGTCGTGGTTGCCGAGGACCGTCACCACCGGCACGCCCAGCCCGCCGAACTCGCGGGCCACGCAGCGCGCCTCGGCCTCGGTGCCGTGCCGGGTCAGGTCACCGGCGAGCAGCAGCACGTCGGCGCAGTCGGGCAGCTCGTCCAGGGCGGGCCGGAACCGGCCCACCACATCCTCGTCGACGTGTACGTCGCCCACGGCGGCGATGCGGATCACCTTTCGACCTCCCTCACGGCAACTGTTCGACTTCCGTGGGCGCCTGCGCGCGGATCACCCCGATGTCGCTGGTGACCAGCACATCGGGGAAGCGCGCGGCCACCCGGCGCAGGATCTCCTCGCGGCGGTGCGGGCTTTCCACCTCGCCGTATAGGACCAGGCCCCGCTCGCTGCGGACCACGGTGATCCCCTGCTCGGCCACGTCCGGGTCCTCGGCGAGCAGCCGTTGGATCTCGGCCTCCACGTACTCGTCGGGTGGACCGGCGGCGACGGCGGGCGTTCCGGCGGCGCTGTCGCGTTGCTCGCTCACACGGTCTCCTTCTCCTCGGTGGTGCCGGACTGCGGCACCACGTCCAGCCGGTCGAGCAGCACCAGGAACGCCTCGGCGTACGGCGAGCGCTGCGTCTCCTTCCGTACCCGCTCCCAGTCGATCTGTTCCCGCAGCGACCGGGCCAGTGGCAGCGCCCGGGCGAAGTCGCAGTAGTGCTGGGAGAAGCTGAGCAACTTGTGCACCATCAGTTGGCTCGCCGAGAGCACCGGCATACGGATCGCGTCGACCGGCCGGTTGATCGTGTCGGCAAAGGTCTCCTCGGTCACCGGCGTCTCGATCGGGCGGTGGATCAGGTCCACCATCCGGCCGTCGTCGTAGACCTTCACCAACCAGTCCTCCGGCGGTCGTTCGGCGGTGAAGCCCGCCTCGACCAGGTTCTCCAGCGCCCGGTCGACGTCCTGCTCCCGGATCAGGAAGTCGACGTCGTGGTCGCTGGAGTGCCCGCCGTGGGCGTACACCGCGAAGCTGCCGCCGAGGGCGAACGGGATCTCGGACTGTTTGAGCACGGCGGCGACCTTCTTCAGCGTGTGCACCAGGGTCTCGTCCCCGCGCTCGGCCATCTGGTTCTCCCGTCGGTCGTAAGGTGGACAGGCGGATTCGAATTGCCTACCCGGCATTCCGATCGCTCACACCTGAGCGTGACTCGCAAAGGCGTAAACCGGGCGAAAGTCGGCAATTGAGTAGAGTGAGCATGAGTCCCGTAGCCTGGGTGAGGTGGCCAGATCACGACAGGAACGGCGCGGCAAGGCCCGACTGCGCGCCGTCGCCCTGATCGGCATCGACGGATCGGGCAAGACCACCCAGGCCCATCACCTCGCCGAGGCGCTCACCGCCGCCGGACGCCCGGCGACCTACCACCGCAACGCGGGGGGCCGCCGCTGGCTCAGCCGCCTCGCCCAACGGCTCGGCCGCCCCGACGCCGAACGGCTGGTCGGCCGGCGCGGCCTGCTCGCCGTCGAGTCCGTGCTGCGCTGGCTGGCGATCGCGGCGGCGCTGCTGAGCTGCGTGGTCACCGGCCGCACGGCCGTGATGGACCGCTACTCGGCCTGCCAGTACGCCAGCATCCGGGCGCACGGGGGGCAGCGCTGGGAGCGGCTCGCCCGGGCCGGCTACCGGATCTTCCCGCCGCCGCAGGTAACCTTCCTGCTCACCGTCGACCCGGCGGAGGCATACCGGCGGATCGAGCGGCGCGGCACCGACCACGAGACCATGGGCTGGCTGAGCGCCGCCGACACCGCGTACCGGACGCTGCCCGAGTTCCCGACCTTCGTGGTGGTCGATGCGGGGCGTCCGCCGGAGGAGGTCTCCCGGCAGATCCGGGAGCACCTGGCCAGCTGGCTGCCGGCGGGAAGGGCGACCGGGGGGCCGTGGGGGAAGGGAAAGCAGTTGGTGCGGGCGCAGGCCCGTCCTTGGCCGTCCGGCGGGGGCCGGACCGCCGAGGAAGCGTCGGGCTCTGCGGAAATGGCAATTCGCGCGTAACACTGATGAACGCGAGTAACACTTTTTTACCGATAAGTGGGGCGATGGTTGACGGTCATGCCTCATGAAAGTAAGTTTCATCCGTGGCGAAGAGTCCGAAGATTTCTGCGAGTCGTGAGCCGGGCGGGCTGATCGTCCACATCAGCGGCCTGCTCCCCTCGCTGTCGCCCGCCGAGCAGCGGGTTGCCCGGCTGGTGGTCGCCGACCCGGCGGACGCCGCCCGGCGCACCATCACCGACCTCGCCACCGCAGCCGAGACATCCGAGGCGACCGTCATCCGGTTCTGCCGCTCGGTCGGCATGAGCGGCTATCCGCAGCTTCGGATCCGGCTCGCCGCCGAGGCGGCCCGCCGGATCGAGCCGCCGGACGCCCGGGTGGTCGGCGGCGACATCCCGCCTGGCGCCGACCTGGCCCAGATCATCGCCACCATCGCCTTCAACGACGCGCGGGCCGTCGAGGAGACGGCCGAGCAGCTCGACCCCGCCATCTGCGAGCAGGTCGTCGAGGCGATAGTCGGTGCCAGCCGGATCGAGGTGTACGGAGCGGGCGCCAGCGGCTTCGTCGCCTCCGACTTCCAGCAGAAGCTGCACCGCATCGGCCGGACGGCGTTCTACTTCCCTGACGTGCACACCGCGCTCACCTCGGCGGCCCTGCTCGGCAAGGGTGACGTCGCGGTGGGCATCTCGCACACCGGCACCACCTCCGACGTGATCGAGGTGCTGGAGCAGGCCCGATCCCAGGGCGCGGCAACGGTTACGCTGACCAACTTCCCCCGCTCGCCGATCACCGACGTCGCCGACTTCGTGCTCACCACGGCGGCCCGGGAGACCACCTACCGTTCCGGTGCGATGGCCAGCAGGCTGGCCCAGCTCACCGTGGTCGACTGCCTCTTCGTCGGCGTGGCCGCCCGCAACCGGACACGGACCCGCAAGGCGCTGGAGGTCACCGCCGCAGCGGTGCGGACCCACCGGATCGGTGCCACCCGGAGGCGGGCGTGACCGCCGGCCGCGTCGAGCCCGGCGAGGTGACCGCCGGCCCGGCCCGCCCGGTGGTCCGGGTCGGCGCGCCGACCGAGCGGCGCAATCCGCTCAGCGTCGACCTCGACCTGATGTCCACCCGGGACGTGCTGACCGTGATCAACGAGGCGGACCGCCGGGTGCCCGCCGCCGTCGCGGCGGTCCTCGACGAGATCGCCGCCACTGTCGACCTAGCGGTCGCCGCGCTGCGCGGCGGTCGCCGGGTGCACTACTTCGGCGCCGGCACCTCAGGGCGGCTCGGGGTGCTCGACGCCGCCGAGCTGGCCCCCACCTTCAACTCGCCCCGGCACTGGTTCTGCTCCCACCTCGCCGGCGGCCCGGAGGCGATGTGGCGGGCCGTCGAGGACGCCGAGGACGACCAGCGCAACGGGTTGGCCGAGGCGACCGACTGCGTCACCGCCGGCGACCTGGTCGTCGGGCTGGCTGCCAGCGGGCGCACCCCGTACGTTCTCGGGGCGCTCGCCGCGTCCCGGGCGCAGGGGGCCTCGACCGTGCTGCTCTGCGCCAACCCGGAGGCGGAGGCCGCCTCGTCGGTCGACGTCTTCATCGGCGTGGACACCGGCCCCGAGGTGGTGACCGGGTCGACCAGGATGAAGGCGGGCACCGCGCAGAAACTGGTGCTCAACACGTTCTCCACCGCCGTGATGGTGCGGTTGGGTCGGGTCTACTCGAACCTCATGATCGACATGGTGGCCACCAACGCCAAGCTGCGCGGCCGGATGATCTCGATCCTGATGGAGGCCACCGGCTGCGCCGAGGAGATCTGCCGGCGGGCCCTGCACGAGGCCGACGGTGACCTGAAGACCGCCCTGGTGTCGTTGGTCTCCGGTGTCGAGGTGCCCGCCGCCCGGGCGGCCCTGGCCCGCTCCGCCGACCAGGTCCGTGGCGCCCTGGCCCTGCTCGCCACCTGAGTCGCGGCTGCGCCGTCGGGCCCGCGTCGCCCGGTGACGCTGGTCACCTTGTGGCGGCAAATGGGACTTCACGCCCGGCCACGGATTGTTCAACCGGGGCGAGGGTATTCCGTGTCCATGGATGAACCGAGTGGTCCGCCGGTGCGTATCCATCGGTGACCAGGATCGCAGCGAAGCGGTGACGCGGGTCGCTGTGCGCCCGGGCCGGTTGGTGATGCCATCTTCGGGCGGGCCGTGTTCGGGTGATCCACCGACCCGTACGTGGTGCCCAGCGGCGAGCCACCCGGCGGGTGCTGACAGCAAACGTGGACCGTGCTCTCAGCTACTACTCAGGCATTCGTGACACTTTCGACTCACGACATGGAATCCCCGACACGTCTCAACTGTTGTGCAGGTGTCAGGCGAACACCGGTGGGCACAACGGAAGTCACGGGGGAGGGCTGATGGACGTGGGGATGGCAAGGAACCGGGCAACCGGCGCGAGCGAGGGGACCGTGGGCAACGTGGACAAGAACATCGGCATGCGAACCGACGAGGGGGCCGAGGAGCGCGACCTCGTCGGAGTCTACCTTCACGAGATCTCCCGGACGCCGCTGCTGGACGCCGCCACGGAGGTCGACCTCTCCAAGGCGATCGAGGCTGGCCTCTACGCCGAGCACCTGCTCGACACCGGCCGCTTTCCCGACGGTGTCGACCGGGACGAGCTGGAGCGGGTGGTCGCGGACGGCGATCGGGCGAAGGACCTCTTCATCCGCGCCAACCTGCGGCTGGTCGTCTCCATCGCCCGGCGTTACGTGCGCTCGGGCATGCCCATGCTCGACCTGATCCAGGAGGGCAACACCGGCCTGGTTCGGGCGGTCGAGAAGTTCGACTACGAGCGGGGCTTCAAGTTCTCCACCTATGCGACGTGGTGGATCCGCCAGGCGATCAGCCGGGCGATCGCCCAGCAGGAGCGCACCGTGCGGCTCCCGGTGCACCTCGTCGAGGACGTCAACCGGATGCGGAACGTCACCCGGCAGCTCACCCGTGAGCTGGGCGGCGATCCCGAGCCGGAGCAGATCGCCGGTGCCCTCGGCGTCACCGTCGAGCGGGTCAGGGAGCTGGTCCGCTGGTCGCAGGACACCGTGTCGCTGGACACCCCGATCGGCGACGACGGCGACACCAAACTCGGCGACCTGGTCGCCGACAGCGACGCCCCGTCGCCGGAGGACATCGTCCTCACCGGCCTGGAGCGGCAGCGCATCGAGGGCCTGCTCAACCACCTCGACGACCGGTCGGCCGGCATCATGCGGGCCCGGTACGGCCTCGAGGACGGGCGGGAGCACTCGCTGACCGAGGTCGCATCGCGGTTCTCGCTCTCCCGGGAGCGGATCCGGCAGTTGGAGATCCAGGCCCTGGGCCGGCTGCGCGAGCTCGCCCGCGCGGAGGGGTTGCAGGCCGCCTGAGCCGATGACAGAAGGCCGAACGGCCGGCGTCCCACAGTGGTGGGGGACGCCGGCCGTTCGCCGTGCTGCGGGGGCCGAACCCGTCAGCGAACCCGGCCGTACCCGTAGGGCTTCATCAGGTCGACGTCCCGCTTCTCCACGTTGCGACCGAAGGTCGGCGCGTGGATCACCTGACCGCCGCCCACATAGAGGGCCACGTGCCCGAGGCTGCTGTAGAAGACCAGGTCGCCCGGGCGCAACTCGCTGCGGCTGATGTGGCTGACCTTGCCCCACTGCATTTTCGTGTTGTGTGGCAGCGACTTGCCGGCCGCCCGCCAGGCGGCGGAGGTCAGGCCCGAGCAGTCGTACCCGTTCGGGCCGTCGGCGGCCCAGACGTAGGGCTTGCCGAGGGCACCGTACGCGTACCGGACCGCCGTGCCGGCCCGGCCGGAGACGGCGGGTGCCTGCTCTGCGGAGCCGCCGCCCGACGGCGACTTCGCCTTCGGCGCGGCCGGCTCGGTGGCCCGCCCGTACGCCTGCCGGCGCATTTCGTAGAGCTCGGCCAGATCCTTCTCGATCTTCTTCTTGCCGGCGGCGAGCTGCTTCGACTGCGCGGCCTGTTGCGCCAATGTCGCGTCGAGCTGGGCCTTCCGGTCGAGCAGCCGGCGCTGGCTGTCGGTGAAGCTGGCGATGCGCTGCTGGCGCTGTCGGGTGAGCCGGTCGAGGGCGTCCAACCGGGCGAGGAGATCGCTCGGCCCGCCCGGACTCAGCAGCGCGTTCGTGGTGTCCAGCCGGCCCGTCTTGTACGCGGTGACGGCAATCTCGCCGACGTCCGCCCGGGTCTGCTCGGTCTCTGCCTCCAGTGGCCCGATCTTGGCCGCCAGCTTCGCTGCGGCGGCCTTGTTCGCCTTGATGTCCTCGTTGAGCTTGTTGTAGGACTCGACGACCCGTTCCAGCTCGGTCGAGGACTTCTCGATCCGCTGCGTGAGCTCGGCCGGTGACGGTTCGGCCCGAGCCGCCGACGCCGGGGCGATCAGCGCGGCCGCGAGACCGGCCGCCGCCAGTGCACGCAGCGAATTCCTGAGGAACGACAAGAGCGAAGGGCTCCTCTCCCACCAGCCGCCGGGGCGTCGGACGCCGCGGCGACGCCGGCCCGGGGCTGTCCGGGTGGACGGCCGCCAACCGGTCCGGCCCGCCCAACCTAACCCGGTGCGGGAGTTACCCGCAGGTGAAGTAGGGGCGAAAGTGGTGAAACGGCCGGAAGTGTCGCGAGGTAAAAACACGTTACGTGAGGGGCTTGTGACGGCCATGTCGGGTGGATGGCGTGGAATACGTCGATCAGGGGTTACATGGCTTTCGTCGTTTTGGGCGAATGCTGTCTGACGCGAGGGGTAATTAGCCGGACAAGGCGGAATTGGTCCGACGTTGCGCCGCCGTCGGGGCCGCGAGTGGCCGCAATGCGCAGAAAAATACCGGGCCTGGGCTGGCCCGATGGCAACAGAATGGAGCGGAAGCCGGGAATCCCGTCGACAGCTCCCCACGGGAACCGCGCCCGGCGCCCCAGCCGTGGGAGACAGCCGTGATCCGAGAGGGTTCCGCTACCCGCCCCAGCCAGCCACCCAGGGTGACCCCGGTGCCCCCCGCCCTGCTCTACGCCCGACCCGGCATCGTCGTCACGACCGACCGGTTCACCGTCGGCCGCACCAGCTGGCCGATCTCCGACCTGACCCACCTGCACGTCACCCGGGGCCCGCACGACCGCCTCGCCGTCCGGGCCGTGGGGGTGAGCGCCGTCATGATCGCCGCGGTGGGGCTGCTGCTCGGCTTCACCGGCGGGCTGCAACGGCTGACCGCCGGGGCGTACCTGGCCCTCGGGGCGGTGGGGCTGCTGCCGGTGCTGCTCGCGGCGGCCGGTGCCCGCTGGCGTCCGCCGCCGTACGAGCTGTGGGGCTGGCACCGGGGCGTCCAGGTGCTGCTGTTCAGCAGCGACGACGAGCGCCAGTTCGGGGAGGTCAGCCGCGCCGTGCACCGGGCCCGCGAGGGCCGGCGGCACGGTGGCCGGGGTGACGCCCCGGACCCGGCGGCGCAGTTCTGGCGCCCGGGACGTTGACCCGGCCGACGGCGGCGCCGGGCGGTCCGGATCGGGTGCTCAGCGGGCTACCGGCTCCGGGGATCGGGTGGCTCAGCCGGCTACCGGCTCCGGGGTGGGGATCGGCTCCGGAGCGAGCCAGTGGCTGACCCGCCGCTCCGCGTAGAAGGACACGAAGGGAATCGTGCCGGCGAGCATCACCAGCAGCATCCGCTTCAACGGCCAGTCCGCCCGGCGGGACAGGTCGAACGTCGCCGCCAGATAGAGCATGTAGAGCCAGCCGTGCGCGGTCCCGACGACCGCCACCACGGCCGGCTCGTCGAATCCGTACTTCAGCGGCATGCCGACCAGGACCAGCACGGCCAGCGCCACGCCCACGATCCAGGCGATCACGCGATACCGGTTGAGGGCTCCGCCCACCGTCGTCCGTCCTTCCGAAGCCGGCCTCGGCCGGGTAGTCGCGAACCGGCGTCAGCCGGGATAGTCGCCGGGTCGGGAGCCCGGATTGGCGTTCAACCATGCCAGGTAGCGGTTGTAGGCGGTCAGGTCGTCGTCCTCGGCGCCGCCGACCGGCACCACCGGCACCCGGGCGACCCGCACGGGTCGGCGTACCCCCGTCGGTGTGGTGGCCACGGCCTCACCCGCCGGCCCGTCGCTCGCCTGCCCGTCGCGCACCGGCTCGCCGTCGACAGGGGAGCGCAGGGTGTGTCGCAGCTCACGCCACCAGACGTAGCCCACGAATGCCGCGAAGACCGGCCACTCGACGGCGTAGCCCCAACTCGTGGAGTTGCCCCCGGCGGCCCGGGTGACCTGCCACCAGCCCAGCCCGAGGAAGCCCACGACCAGCGCGACCATGGCCACGTGGCGGGCGATCCACGCCGGTGTCCAGAGCCGCTTCATGGCTTCGAGGGTACCGGGGTCCGGGACGCTCTCCGACGTGGCGTCGTAGCACGGGAGGGTTTGGTGGGTGCCGGTCTGGGCATCCGTCTAGACGCCAGCCCAGACGACACGAGGGGGGCGACGATGACCGAATCAGTGCGGCAGACCGGCGACCCGAGGGACGCCAGCCCGGAACAGCGGATGCCCGAGTGGGACGGCGACCACGTCCACGACCCGTCCGCCGACGACGGGGTGCTGGGGGTCGACCCTGCCGAACTCGCCGACGAGGACCTGATCCGCGAGGTGCGGAGCCTGCACCGCACCCGGCTCGACACGCTGCGACACGCGGCGGACTCGGCGCTCGCGAACCACCTGCGCCGCACGGCGGAGCTGGAGACCGAGTACCTGGCCCGGCACCCCGGGCGCGAGGTCGACCCGGCCCGGCTGCGGGAGGTGTGATGCAGGCGCACGCGGAGCGCGGCATGTCCGCGCCGCCCGAGGTGGTGTTCAGCACGGCGACTGACCCGACCCGGGCCGCCGCGTGGCTTCCCCAGCCGCTTCGGGCCGACGGCGACAGTCGCCCCGACGTCAGCGCCGAGCAGTTGCGGGCCCGGTGGGCCAGCGACTCCGCCCCGGACTGGTCGGCCGAGATCCAGGTGGAGGCCACGGACGCCGGTGGCGCCCGGGTCCGGCTCGACCTCACCGGAGCGCCCGGCCAGGCGGCCCCCGGCCTGGCCGACGAGACGCTGGCCAACCTCGCCCGCGAGGTGGCCGACAACCTGACCGCCGGCTGAGCCGGTCGACGAACCCGCCTCCGGTGTGCCGGACGCGCAGAGAACAAGGAGACCGGGTTGAGTGAGAGCAACCTGAAGCAGAGAGTGGCGCGGCTGCGCCAGGCGTACGCGCCGCACGAACACCGGCCGCTGGGCGGCTACCTGGTGGCCATGGGCACCTACGCCGGGGTGACCGCGACGATCGCCGGACTGGTCAAGGCGACGGGCCGGCCGGTGCCGGAGCGCCCCGCCCCCTCGGACGTGGTGCTGCTCTCCATCGCCACCCACAAGTTAAGCCGGCTGCTGTCCAAGGACGCCGTCACCAGCCCGCTGCGTGCTCCGTTCACCCGCTACGACCACCCGATCGGTTCGGGCGAGGTGATGGAGCAGGTGCGGGACTCGGGCAGCTCCACCCGGCACGCCATCGGGGAGCTGCTGAGCTGCCCGTTCTGCCTGGCGGTCTGGGTCGCCACCGGGCTCACCGGCGGCCTGGTCCTGGCCCCCCGACTGACCCGGCTGGTGGCCACCGCGCTGACCGCGGTGGCGGCCTCCGACTTCCTCCAGATGGGCTACGCCGTGGCCCAGCAGGCCGCCGAGGGCAGGCACGACAAGGACTGACACCGGGTGTACGGGGGAAGGGGGCTGGCGTCGCGCCGGCCCCCTTCCCCGTGTCGGGCATCCTCAGCGCTGCATGCCGGACCAGCCGTGTGGTGACTCCGGTTCGCGCTCCTCCTCGTCCTCGTCGCCGGTGATGATGTCCCGGTCGACGGCGGTGCGGTCGTGCTCGTTGGCGAAGTCGGGCTCGGGGGTGGTGTCCAGGCCCTCCGGGGGCTCGCCAAGCGCCGGGATGTGTGCCCCCCGCTGGTCCTCGCGATCGGTCATCTCGCTGTCCTCTCCGTGGGTCGGGCTCAGGGCCCTCGGCGGTGGCATCGGGTCCGGTGGGCCGGCGGCCCCGGACGCCCTCAGGCCCCCGAGCTGCCCAGCAGGTCGGCCACCTCGTCCACCGCGTACTCACCCTCGGGGAGGGCGGCGATCCGGGTGAGCAGCGCCGCGGGAAGCTCGGCGGCGACCGCCCGGCGGTAGATGTCCGCCTGACTGATCCGCTCCTGGCCGTGGTAGATCTCGTCGAGCAGATCGTCGAGCGGCCGGGTGTCCGTCTCGTCGGCCGGCTCGGCGTCCGGCTCGGTGTCGGCGCGCAGGTCCGGGTCGGCTGCCAGCTCGGCGTCGTCCACGGATGCGTCGTCGGTCATGACGGTCAGCTACCCGAGCCGGAAACGGTCAAACGTCACCCGGGTCCGGGGCGGGGCGGCTCAGGGCGGGCGTGGTCGCGCATGGCACGACAACGGGCATCGGCAAGGAGCCCTCCGTTGAAGGCGAAGCAGCCCTGGTACTACTACGCGGTCCTCCAGTACTTCGCCGTTTGCGTAGCGGCGGCAGCCGTCCTGGTCGGCGTGCTGGTATCTCTCCCGAGCCGAGCGAGCCGAAGGTAACTCACTTGCGACCGGCCACACCCGTTGAAGAACAGCAGCACGAGCGGGAGCAGTTGGCCGACCTGCGCGACGCCATGCAGGCGCAGAGGTAGCCATGCCCCAGATCAACCACAGCTACTGCA
The DNA here is from genome assembly GCF_033804645.1 of Micromonospora sp. RTGN7. Classification (NCBI taxonomy): domain Bacteria; kingdom Bacillati; phylum Actinomycetota; class Actinomycetes; order Micromonosporales; family Micromonosporaceae; genus Micromonospora; species Micromonospora sp. RTGN7. Next base: position 197,905 of record NZ_JAPZLF010000010.1, read on the forward strand.
ACCACCCTCGCACGAGGAAGGCCCGTGCACGCTGCCGTAGGGCGCGAAGGGCTGGACTTCCGCCGTCCGGCCCCCACGACCGCCACCGGAGGGGTGTGACCACCCGGCGACATCGACAGCTCGGACAGCCTGCAACAAGAGCAAGCATGACCGGCGGGTATAGATCGATGACGGCCCGCCCGTCGAACTGGAAGACATCCGAGATCCTGACGTACGCGACAAGGTCCGGCGTATCGCGGCAGAGCAGGAAGTCCGGCTAGAGCTGCGGCTGCTTGCCGCTGGCCTGCACATCACGCAGCGCTGACTGTCACCGACGCCACCGGAACAGCTCGGCTACGGCCTTGATGATGCGTGGCCGGTCTTTCGGATCGGTGCCGCGAAGGGCCAAAGCTGCGACGATGATCTTTCCAGCGACCACGGCGACGGCAGCAGCCATGACCCACGGGCCAGCGTCAACGAACGGCTCAAGATTCGAGAGCCTCACTTCATACCCCCTCCCTGGTCGGGCGAGGGTGCATCAACCCAGCCCGGCCAGTGCGTCAACACTGGTCTGGCTGAGTCCGCGTTCCGGCGATCGTGGATCTCAGTACCGAGACGGCACTCCCGTCTCAGGTCTTGCTGATGGTGCTACCTACCAAGTCAATACGATTTAAGTGGGCAGCCCTGTCGCCGGAGCACAGAGCGCCATCAAGCTGTTCTCGTAGCCCGCCATTGAATAAGTTGCTCTGAATAGAGGCAGGCCCGAGGGAGCACCCAGCCGTTGCGGCTCGGGTGGTCCCGATGGGCAGCGTACCCGACCGCCGCCATGCGCGCGACGATCGTGCATAGAGGGCGGGCCCTGAGATCGACGACGGACGCTGACGGCAACCGGTCGAGGTCGTGTTGCTCCACCCCTTCGCGTTCGGGCGCGAGTCAACCGAGGAAGGCGACCCTTGCCGCTCAATCCGACGGGACGATGCTGCATGGTCCGCTGCGCCGCAAGCTGAAAGCAGATCGTCGGGGCTACTTCGAGCCCGCAATCGAACTGTTGGTCGAGGAGAAGAAGGTCAGCGTGCGCGACGTCAAGGGCCGGGGTGCGGGGACGCAAAGGGTGTCGTTGAGGGGGTAAAGGGGTGTACTCCCAGGGGTGTACCGGTACACCCCTCGTTTGGCCGAACCCAAAAACCGAATAACAACGAAACAATAAATAGCGGTGGTTGTGGTGTGCCTATTCGGGGATCCCGTCGCGTTCTAGCAACCAATCCATCCAGGAGATCACGAGTCGGGCCATTAGGCTCTGCCCTTCGTCAATCGAGATGATGCGCTTTGGTCGGGCTCCCGACAGGCGGGCGTGTCGTGCATCTGCGCCAGAAGCTAGCGGATGATTCGCTGACCCGGTAAAGGCGCTCTCCTCCCTCGGAGTGAGCCACCCGAGCTGAGAGATTTTTGCCGGATTGATTGACTCCCTGACGATTTCGTGGATCTTGTAAAGGTCAACCCAGTTGGGCCGTGGGGCTGACATCAACTTGACGGCATCGGCCACATCTGAGTTCTCCCTAGACAGCAGGAAGTGAGCCGGGGCGTCCTGTGGCGGGTTTTTGCTGCCATGGGCTTTGACCTGCCATTTAACTTCTACTGACTTGAAAACGATGGTCCTTCCGCGTCGAGATGTTGAACCGCTGAGTCGGGCGGGGTTGAAAAACGGATCATGTGACCTGGCGATCCCGTTCATTAACCGCAGTAGCTCTTCTGCTTCATCGGTTGGCAAATCTGCCGAGGAGAAGATGTCAAGGGTCGGTGAGCAGAGGTAGTAGCTTCCGTGCTCCTCGCGCACCTGGGCGTCCCCCGTGGCGAATGCGGTTGCCAGGAGCTTGAGGTCCTCGGGGTCTCCCTCTATCCATGTCTTCGTGTCCACGTCGGTAGCGTAGCCGATGCAGCTTTGCTGAACTCTGGATTTTTCCGGAAAATTGTCCCCGGAACGTTTTTCGGCGGACCGGAAGGAGTGCTATGGACGCTCGGGGAAAACTGCCGGAGCTCGCGGTATCGCTGGATATCTCGATGTCCGATGCGCAGCGGTTCCGGTTAAAAAGCCTTGCCTCCCGGCGTTCGGATTCCTTGGCGAGAACCGTGCGTTGGTTGGTGGACAAGGAATAGCAAAGCTGCCGACTAGCGAAGGGGTGAAGAATGCCGCACGAGAGGGCTGGCGAAGAGGGGCGCGTGACCGCGCTGGGTCTGTTCCATCGAACGATCAGCGAGGTGGAGGACGCCATCTTGCAGGCGAAGGCTCGGCAGGTGTACCGGATGCAGGGAGAACCGGCCGGGGACCTCAACCGCTGGCCTGCCGTGGGGAACAAGCCGTGAACCCCCATCAGCCGGTGAGCGACCACCTGAATTCACTCGTGGATCGCGCGGGGTGAGTTCGGCGGTATGGCCGGACTGCCGCAGCCGTACCCGCACGAACCGACCGCCTCGGAGAAGCTCCGGGCGATCTACAGACCGACCCGACCGACCACACGGCGCACGTCGACACCGACCAGCAGGCGCCCTCCGTACACGGGAGCTACTGATGAACCTCAACGTCACGCGGCTCGCTGACATGCGGGCAGAGATCGACCGGACGGAACTCAACGCCGTCGACAGGGAGATCCTGGAACGCGCCTATGCCGCTGCTCGGAAGGAGTGGCGGGTCCAGAGGAAGAAGAAGTATCGGGCTGGGATCGAGACCCGCGACGAGTCTCACGACGAACTGGTCTATCAGGCGCGAAAGCATGGGCCGAAGGAGCTTCGGAAGCTCAAGACGGACCTGGAGGAGGGACGCATCACACCCCAGGATGCCGAGGGCAAGATGCGGAACTTCGTCGCAGAGCACGGACACCTGTCCGACTTGCACCGGTCACTGATCGAGGACGACAGCCAGCTCGCTGACCTCCATGCCAAGCCGTTGCATGAGTTTCAGGTCGAGGCAGACCTGACGGGAAGGTTCCCCGCCCTGGCCGGCACTGGTCGCAAGCTGGGCGACTACGTCCGCCAGGTGCAGGAGCAGGGGAACTGACCAACGACCGGGAGGGCCGGGCTACCTCGCCTGGCCCTCCCTTCGCAGATCACGCAACCTGCGTGAATGGAGGTGTGGTGTGGGCAAGGCGGGAACTGTCACGAAAGCCGGAAGATATCCGTCGGCGGCTCCGGTATGGCACCGACCGGGAGCGAGACCTCACGATGATGGCCGAGGAAGGCCATATTAAGCCGGTAGGGGGTTGGGAATTAGAGGAACTGGGTCGCGGCTATCCCCGGAACAAGGACGGAACCTTCGCCCGCAGGCGTGCCACTGGCTGGCCCCCGCAGTCCAGGCAGAGCGGATGAAGCGGCTCAAGCAGGCGAGCCACGACGTGCTGATGACCCACGCGAGCGACGCGATGAAGCTCCTCGGCGTGCTAATAAATGACCCCGATAGGCCAGCCGGCGTCCGGGCTGACATCGGTAAGTTCATCTACGAACAGCTTCGCGGCAAGGCCAAGGCGCACGTTGACCTTGAGGCGAAGCTCAAGAGCGCTGAGGACCGCGTCCGAGGAGCACTGGTTCCCGCGATCATGCTCTGGGATGGCAGGCCCAGGCGATCCCCCGTCGTCCTCGAGGGGGAATACACCGAAGACGCCGAGGGAGACGACCGGCTGAAGGATGCACCGATTCCTCCCGACACCGAGGACGACGAGGACCGGTTGCCCCGGCTGGTCCGCGACGCTCAGGCGGACGGTCGCATCCTGTAAGGCCCGTGACGCGGGTCGGTTGGTACCCGCACCACCGGGCCGCGTTCGCGTCTCTGTAACGGACTGGAGACGGTCTGCCCGCAATCCGCACAACGCGCTCATGGGGGGTGTACGTACACCGGGACCACCCCTTGGCCGATTTCGGGCGTCAGCGTTGCCCTGAGGGCGTCTGACACGCCTGTTGCAGGCGGGGCCTCTGTGGTTTGCGGTACGCTTGGGCTCGACCTCTCGGGGGTGGACCGGTCGTTTGGCCGGGGGTATCGCGCGACGCGTTGCCGAGGTCGAGGGCGGAAGGGTTCTGGCTTTCAGGAGGATCGTTCGAAGATCGAGTTCCGGGGGAGCTTCGTTCAGCTGCGGGCGCGAGGTGTGGACCTGGCGGTCCGGCGACCGCTGCTGCTCACCAAGCGATCTTGAATCAGCGTCGTCTGGCGGCGACTACATTGCGTTATGGAGAACGTGAGGGTGATGATCATCCCTGCGTGGGTGCAGCGCTCTCTCCTACTACATCTCGTGGTCTGCAAACTAAACGGACTCAACATCTAGTAAGTATGCGGATCTGGTTCGGCTTGACGGCATCGAGCTCTACCCCTACTGTGAGCAACGAGACGAGAAGAGCCCCGGCCAGATGCCGAGGTTCGACATCCGTCCGGGGCTCAGTGCAACTTTGGCGGGCTGCACTTGAACTCTACAACTGGAGTGGCTAGACCGTGGTCTCGACCCTGGTCACATTCCTGTTAACGGATGACTCGGCCTCACGCGCATCCGCTGCTCAGACGGCGGGCGTAGAGAGTTGTCACGATGCAGTTCCAGATTCTGAACGCGCAGGGTGGCCAGCGGTACTACTGGCGGATCGTCGCCAGCAACGGCCAGGTGCTCGCTACGTCGGAGACCTACTACAACAAGAGCGACGCTCAGAGCGCCGCCCAGTCGGTCAAGAACAACGCGGCCTCGGCCCCGATCATCGACAAGACGGTGACCAGCTCGTACGGCCGCTGGTGATCTGACGGAGCGCCCCCGGCGCGAGATCCCTCGCGCGCCGGGGGCGCTCTGCGCTCTAGCCCCGGTGGCGTCAGTCCTCGTCAGTCGGGCCGGGGCGGTGCTCGGCGATCCACCCGCGAACGGCCTTGCCATCCCAGACGCGGCCCATCTTCAGAGTGACGAGGGGGTCGGGGAATCCCTTGCGGCCCACGATGATCGTGGCGCGCTGCTTGCTGATCCCGCCAAGGAGATCACGGATCTCGTCCAGCCCAAGCAGCTCCACCATCTGACGGTATGGCCGCAGGGTAGTGCACCAGACGCTACTGGGTGATGCAACGCCTTAGGGGGTTGCCCTCGTGCAACCCCACGTGATGCGATGGACCGATGACGGACCACGGACCTGTTCTGCCTGTCTGGACGTGCTCGGGGTGTGGATCACCCTGGCCCTGTCTCACCCGCCGCCGCGAGTTGCTGGCCGAGTACGACGGCGCTCCGGTCTCCCTGGCGATCTACCTGGCCTCGCGCCTCGTGTCCGCCACGCAGGACATGGGCTGGGCTCCTGCCACCGCTCTCCACCGCCGGTTCATCGGATGGCTGCCCAAGCCCGGTGACGAGGAGTTCCACTACTCCGACAAGTGGATAGCGCCGGTCCCGGATCTTCCGCAGGGGGTGTGGGACTAGATGGTCCGGTACGAGGAGTACGTGGTCGCGGCTGCCCTCACCTTGGCCCGCCGGCACAAGCCGGTGCGGCCGTGGATCAGGTGGCGGAACGTCTGCAAGTGCGGGAACGAGCTGCCCTGCCGGGACAGACGCCGCATCCCGATCAGCTCGGAGAACTGGCCGGGGGAAGGGTAATGACCACCCGCCCGCGAGGTGCCGTCCCTGGTTGAGGCAGCCGCATACTGCCTCGCCTACCACCGGAACAGCAGGTGCTGGAAGTGCTCGCCGTTCGGCTGGTGCCCGATAGCGAATGTTGCTCGCGCCCGGGTCATGGCCTGGCGCAGGTTCCGGGTCCTGAGGCGACGATGATCGACCTCAAGGCCGGTGACGTCCTGCACATCACTGCCGCGTGCAGTGTCCAGTTCGTCAAGCCAATCATGCTCCGCTTGATCAAGGTTCGGACTGACCTGATCACCTACGACGGGTGGCTCTGGCTCGACGGTTACCAGCTCGACGCCAAGGGCGACGCGGTGGCCCGCCGGGAGATATTCGTGCAACCGGCGGGGTTGGTGGTCCAACGACGAACCGCCCCGGCGCAACCAGGGCGGTCCAGATCGAACGCGCGGGCCTAACCTCGGTCTTGGAAGGAGTCGATCGTATAGATGGGTGCCCGTTATTAGGTCATCCGTGGGGTCGGCCGTCCCCCGGTCTGCGCCCCCGGCTTGTGGCCGAGGGCGCAGAAATTGCCCGTCCGTTCACCCCGCCGGGGCCGGGCGTCAGCTCAGGCCGAGGTGGTGAGGGGAACGGTCGTGGCGCGGCGGGCCCGGACGGCGGCGGCCAGCACGTCGAGGACCTCCTCGGTGGTGTCCCAGCCGAGGCAGGCGTCGGTCACGGAGCGGCCGTACACCAGCTCCCGGGTGGGGTCGAGGTCCTGGCGGCCGGGGAGCAGGAAGCTCTCCAGCATGATGCCGACGATGCCGCGCTGGCCGGCGGCGAGCTGGGCCGCCACGTCGGCGGCGACCAGCGGCTGGCGGCGGTGGTCCTTTCCGCTGTTGGCGTGGCTCGCGTCGACCACCACCCGCTCCGGCAGGCCCGCCGCCCGCAGCAGCTTTAGCGCCCCGGCCACCGAGGCCGCGTCGTAGTTCGGCCCGTCGTTGCCGCCGCGCAGCACCAGGTGCCCGTCGGCGTTGCCCCGGGTGTGCATGATCGCCGGGGTGCCGGAGACGGCGATGCCGGGGAAGACGTGCGGGACGCCGGCGGCCCGGATCGCGTCCACGGCGGTGCCGATGCTGCCGTCGGGGCGGTTCTTCATGCCGATCGGCATGGACAGGCCGGAGGCGAGCTGCCGGTGCACCTGGCTCTCCACCGTGCGGGCGCCGATCGCACCCCAGGCCACCGTGTCGGCGATGTACTGCGGGGTGATCGGGTCGAGGAACTCGCAGCCCACCGGCAGGCCCAGCCGCAGCACGTCCAGCAGCAGCGCCCGCGCCGTGCGCAGCCCGGTGTTCACGTCGCCGGAGCCGTCCAGCCCCGGATCGTTGATCAGGCCCTTCCAGCCGACCGTCGAGCGCGGCTTCTCGAAGTACACCCGCATGACGATCAGCAGGTCGTCGGCGACCCGGTCGGCGGCGGACCGCAGCCGGGCCGCGTAGTCGAGGGCGGCGGCCGGGTCGTGCACCGAGCACGGGCCGACCACCACGAGCAGCCGGTCGTCGACGTGGTCGAGCACCCGACCGACCGCGCTCCGGCCGTCGAGGACGGCCTCGGTGAGCGTGGCGTCCAGGGGGAGGTGGTGGTGCAGCAGGGCCGGGGTGGTCAACGGTACGACGTGATCGATCCGCTGGTCGATGACGCGTCGGCTCTCCGGGGTGGTCACGGTGGGGTTCCTTCCGCCGACCGTGCCCCCGGGGCCGGTGCCCGAGGTCGAGCCGGCTGCTCATAAGCAAAAAGACAGGAACTCAAGTTCCTGTCCGGCCGGCTCGAAGAGAAGTGACGTCAAATCATGGTGAAGTCACCGGCTCCTCCAGCCGGCTGCCTAAACCATCGATACGACCATGTCACGCTGAGCAGTCTACCCGACGCGACGGGAAAGGCTGACCCGATCGTCCGTGGCCCGTTCCGCCGAGCGGCCCGTGGGGTACAGGGGTCGGTATGAGTCACGATCACAGCGACGCCGACCGGATCGAGTCCCGCGCCCACCTGCTGCCCGAGGAGGCGGCGGCCGGCAGCGACGACCCCCAGGCCCAGGCCGAGGCCATCCTCGCCGAATCCGACATGCGGGAGGGCGACCAGCGGGCCGCCCCCGACGCCGTGCTGGAGCAGCGCACCTCCGACGAGACGGTCACCACCATCGAGCCGCCGGACTGAGCCGCCGGCCCGACGGGGTGACCGCGCGCTGGTGGCTGTCGGCCCGAAGTCGGGGTCAGGACACGGGGGACGCGCCGCGCGCCCGGCGGGACCCCCGGTAGCTGGCGTCCCGCAAGCGGGCCAGCGGCCCCACCGCCCGCAGCTCGGCGGGCAGGTTGCCGACCGGGTCGAAGGCCAGCGCGGCGTCCTCCCGGGCGTCGCGCCGACCGATGGTGACCTGCCCGAACGGCCGCCACCGCCCGACGGCGGACGCGACCGCGAGCACCAACCACGGGGCGTCCGCCGTCGCCTCGGCCACCTCGGCCAGGCTGCGGCCCAGGTCGGGCGAGCCGGGTGCGGCCAGCGCCGCGAACCACAGCCGCCGGTGGCCCGTCCGGTACGACATGATCGAGCTGTACGTTCCCGCGAAGCGCCGCCGGGGCAGCGGCAGGTGACGCAGCAGCGGTGCCGCCGCGCTGGAGCTGACCAGCAGGTCGAAGGGACGTTCCCCGTCCCCCCGGTGCAGGCGCACCGCCAACCCGAGCACATCCGGCCAACTCGCCGGGGTCGGCATGCCCTTGGAGAACCGGACCGTCGCCGGGAACCGGCCCGGGGAGTCCAGCAGGGCAACTCCCGTCGGCGGACCCGGCGTACCCCAGATCGTCACCCCGCCGGCGAAGGTGCGGCCGGCGGGGTGCAGCAGCCGCGCGCCGCGCAGCCGGGCCAGGGCGGCGGACGCCCGCTCGACGAGGACGGGCGCGGCGGCGATGGCGTAGCGGTGGCGGGCGGGCATGCCCCTGCGATACCCCGCCCGCGACCGTCGATGCCCGGTCGACGCCTCCGGCCGGTCCGGGTCGACGCCCCCGGACCGGCCCTGGCGCGTGTGGGCCGGCCCGGGGTGGCCACAGCCGTCCGGGCCCGGGTCGCCGCGCCGACCCGGGGGTCACCGGTGCGACCCCTCGATCGGATAGCGTCGGAGCATGCCCGACAGCGGTTACCCCTGGCCGATCGAAACGACCCGACTGGACAACGGCCTGCGCGTGGTGGTGAGCGAGGACCGCAGCGCACCCGCGGTCGCGGTGAACCTCTGGTACGACGTGGGCTCCCGGCACGAACCGGACGGGCAGACCGGTTTCGCCCACCTCTTCGAGCACCTGATGTTCGAGGGCTCGGTGAACGTGGCGAAGACCGAGCACATGAAGCTCGTCCAGGGCGCCGGCGGTTCCCTGAACGCCACCACCAACCCGGACCGGACCAACTACTTCGAGACCGTCCCGGCCGAGCACCTGGAGCTGGTGCTCTGGCTGGAGGCCGACCGGATGGGCGGCCTGGTGCCCGCGCTGACCCAGGAGACCCTGGACAACCAGCGGGACGTGGTCAAGAACGAGCGCCGCCAGCGCTACGAGAACGTCCCGTACGGCGACGCCTGGCTGCGACTGCTGCCGCTGCTCTATCCGCCGGGCCACCCGTACCACCACTCGACGATCGGGTCGATGGCCGACCTGAACGCCGCCGACCTGGCCACCTTCCAGGACTTCCACCGCACGTACTACGCGCCGAACAACGCGGTGCTGACCGTGGTCGGCGACGCCACTGCGGCCGAGGTGTTCGCACTGGCCGACAAGTACTTCGGCGCTATACCGGCCCGGGAGTCGATCCCGGCCGCGCCGGACGGCCGGCAGGTGGCCGCCACCGGTGCGCCGGTGACCGACACGGTCATCGCCGCAGTGCCCGCCCCCCGGGTCTTCGTCGCCCACCGCACCCACCCCTTCGGCAGCCCGGAGTACGACGTGCTCACCGTCCTCGCCACCGTGCTGGGCAGCGGGCGGGGCAGCCGGCTCTACCAGCGGCTCGCCGACGGCGAACGGATCGCCCAACCGGACCTGGTGGGCGGGTACGGGGTGGACCTCGCGCACGCCCCCGCCCCGCTGATCGTCACCGCCACCGCCCGTCCGGGGGTGACCGGCGAGCGACTGGCCGCCGGGGTCGCCGAGGTGGTCGACGAGCTGTCCACCGTGCCGGTGACCGCGTCCGAGCTGGACCGGGCCAAGGCGTTGCTGAGCACCGGTTGGTGGCGGCAGATGTCCACCGTCGATGGTCGTGCCGACGCCCTCGGCCGGTACACCACCCAGTTCGGCGACCCGAGGAAGGCCGCCGACCGGCTGCCCTCCTGGCTCTCGGTGACCGCTGACCAGATCGCCGAGCTGGCCGCCGAGGTGCTGGGCGCCGCCGACCGGGTGACCCTGACCTACCTGCCCGAGGAGACCTCATGAGCCTGATCGCAGACCGGCCGGGGCCGGGGTTGGCCCGGCCGTACCGGTTCCCGTCAGTGGTGCGCCGCAGCGTGGCCGGCGGCCAGGTCGTCGCCGCGCACCTGCCCGGGCAGAACCTGGCCGTGGCGCTGCTGCTGCTCGACGCCGGCGCCGGCCGGGAGCCGGTCGGCAAGGAGGGGCTCGGCGCGGTGCTGGCCAAGGCCCTGGAGGAGGGCACCGCGCAGCGGGACGCCACCGCGTACGCGCTCGCCGTGGAGGGGCTCGGCACCGAGCTGGTGATCGGGCTGGACTGGGACTCGTTCCAGGTCAGCGTGCAGGTGCCGGTGGGCCGGCTGGGCGCCGCCGTGGAGCTGCTCGCCGAGGCCGTCCGCACGCCCCGGCTCGACCCCGACGACGTGCGGCGGGTCCGCGACGACGAGGCGACCGCGCTGCGGATGGACTGGGCGAACCCGGGCCCCCGGGCCGACGCGGCCCTGCGGGCCGACCTGTTCGGCGCGGAGAACCGGTGGGGCCGGCCGATGTACGGCGACCCGGACTCGGTGGCGGGCCTGGACGCCGAGGACGTCACGGTCTTCCACTCCGAGTGGTTCCTCCGCCCCGGCACCCTGATCGTCGCCGGGGACCTGGATCGGCTCGACCTGGAGGCGCTCGGCTCGGCGGCGTTCGCCGGCACCGGCGGTGGCCCCGTCGACCGGGGCGGCCCGATCGACGTGCCGCTGCGCGCCGGACGGCGGATCATCCTGGTCGACCGGCCCGGGTCGGTGCAGTCCACGCTGCGGCTGGGCCACCCGTCCCCGCACCGGGCGCACCCCGACCACGTGCCGATGACGCTGGCCGGCACCGTGCTCGGCGGGGCGTTCACCTCCCGGCTGAACCACCTGATCCGGGAGGTACGCGGCTACACGTACGGCATCCGGGGGGAGTTCGCCACGTCCCGCCGGTTCGGCCGGTTCGCGGTCAGCTCCGGGGTGCAGACGGCGGTGACCGCGCCGGCCCTGGTGGAGGCGGTCGGGGAGATCATCCGTACCCAGGTCACCGGGGTGACCGCCGACGAGCTGGCGGTGGCCCGGTCCTGGCGGGCCGGTCAGCTCTCGGTCGAGCTGCAGAGCCCCCGGGCGATCACGTCGGCGCTGACCACCCTGGTCGTGCACGACCTGCCGGACGACTACCACGCCCGGCTGCGCGAGTCGCTGCTCGCCGCCGACATCGACCAGGTCTCGGCCGCCGCCGCGACCCACCTCCACCCGGAGTCGCTGACCCTCGTGGTCGAGGGCGACGCCGCGCTGATTCGCGACGAGCTGACGGCCACCGGCCTCGGCGAGATCGTCGACGGCCGCCCCTGAGCGCGCCCGGCCCGGCCCCTCGCCGGGGCCGGGCCGGTGTGATTCCCGTCGCGTACGGATGGCCGGGGCCCGCCGGCCGCGAAGCGGGGATGTTCCGGCCGGGGGCCGGCGTCGCCTCGGATCTTCCGGGCTGACGCCCCGTGGCGGGGACGTCGTTGCGGTTGCGGGGCCGGCCGGGTGGGGTGGGCCACCGCCGTGGTGGGCCCCGGCGGTGGGAAAGCATTCCCGGGCGGGGCGCCGACCTGGGTAGCCTCGCGGGCATGAGGATCGGCATTGTGGGGGCCACCGGCCAGGTCGGTGGCGTGATGCGGCAGGTGCTGGCGGAGCGTGAGTTCCCGGCGGAGCAGGTGCGGTTGTTCGCCTCCGCCCGGTCGGCGGGGCGCGCCCTGCCGTGGCGCGGCGGCGAGGTGACGGTCGAGGACGCGGCCACCGCCGACTACTCCGGGCTGGACATCGTGCTCTTCTCCGCCGGCAAGGGCACCGCGAAGGAGCTGGCCTCCCGCGTGGCCGAGGCGGGCGCGGTCGTGATCGACAACTCGTCGGCGTTCCGGACGGATCCGGACGTACCGCTGGTGGTCGCCGAGGTCAACCCGCACGCCGCCGCGAACCGCCCGAAGGGCATCATCGCCAACCCGAACTGCACCACCATGGCCGCGATGCCGGTGCTGCGCCCGCTGCACGCCGAGGCGGAGTTGGTCGCCCTGGTGGTCTCGACGTACCAGGCGGTCTCCGGGGCCGGCCTGGCCGGCGTCGCCGAGCTGGACGAGCAGGTCCGCAAGGTCGCCGAGCAGGCTGCGGGGCTGGCCTTCGACGGCGCGGCCGTGGAGTTCCCGGCACCCAGGGTGTTCGCCCGGCCCATCGCGTTCAACGTGCTTCCGCTCGCCGGTTCGATCGTCGACGACGGCTCCGAGGAGACCGACGAGGAGCAGAAGCTGCGCAACGAGACCCGCAAGATCCTGGAGATCCCCGGGCTGAGGGTCTCCGGCACCTGCGTGCGGGTCCCCGTCTTCACCGGCCACTCGCTCCAGATCAATGCCCGGTTCGCCCGGCCGGTCACCCCGCAGCGGGCCCGTGAGCTGCTCGACGGCGCGCCCGGGGTGGCCCTGGCCGACGTGCCGACCCCGCTGCTGGCCGCCGGCCAGGACCCGACGTACGTGGGTCGGATCCGCGCCGACGAGACGGTGGAGCACGGCCTGGCCCTGTTCTGCGCCAACGACAACCTGCGCAAGGGCGCCGCGCTGAACGCCGTGCAGATCGCCGAGCTGGTCGCCGCCGAGCTGCGCTGACCCCTCGGGCGGGCGAGCGGCGTTGGTCTTCGTCGCCGCGCGAGCGGCGCTGCGCCGGGGCCGGCCGGGCAGTGTCGCGTCGCCCGGCGGCCCCCCGCGTCGGGTTGGATGGACATGCCCGACCGATTCGACGTGGAGGCCGACATGGTGGACGAGAAGACCCAGCGCGCTCTGACCGAACTCATCGCCGGCCGTTGGCTGGGCGTGCTGGCGACCATCCGGCGGGACGGGCGGCCGCAGCTGTCGAACGTGGTGTACGGCTTCGACCGGGAGGCCGCGCTGATCCGGGTCTCGGTGACCGACGGCCGGGCGAAGACCGTCAACCTGCGCCGGGACCCCCGGGCCAGCTTCCACGTCAGCAGCGAGGACGGCTGGGCGTACGCGGTGGCCGAGGCGCGTGCCGAGCTGACCCCGGTGGCCGACCGCCCGGACGCCCCGACCGTCGAGGAGCTGGTCGGGCTCTATCGCACCGTGCAGGGTGAGCACCCCGACTGGGATGACTTCCGCCGCGCCATGGTCGCGGAACGCCGGCTGGTGCTGCGCCTGCACGTCGAACGGGTCTACGGCGCGCCGCCGCGCGGCTGACCGCCCCACTGTCGGGTGCCCGTGTTACCCCTCGGGGTGGGCGGGTAGACGGCGGTGCCGACACCGAAAGGGGAGCACCATGACAACGGTCGGAGAGTTCATGACGACCCGGTTGGTGACGATGGACGGCAACGAGACGCTCAGCGCCGCGGCCCGGGAGATGCGCGAGGGAGCCATCGGCGACGTAGTGGTCACCGATGGCGACGATGTGGTCGGCATCGTCACGGATCGGGACATCACGGTCCGGGGGGCGGCTGACGAGATGAACCCCAGCACCACCCGGCTCAAGGAGATCACCAGCCGGGACGTGATCACCGTGAGCCAGCACGACGACGTGGTGGCCGCCGCCGACCTGATGCGCACGTACGCCGTACGTCGGCTGCCGGTGATCGAGGACGGCCGCCTGATCGGCCTGATCTCCATGGGCGACCTCGCGGTCGAGCGGGAGCCGCAGTCGGTGCTGGCAGACATCAGCGCCGACGACCCCAACAACTGACCGTCCGCCGCGGCGTGCCGGCCCTCCGGTCCCGGGGGGCCGGCGTCGTGGCGTGCGGTCGCGTCGAAGATTCTGGGGGTCCGGGCACGCTCCGGTCGCCGAACCGACCGGAGCGTGCCCGGATGTCAGAAGGCGCCGGGCCGCTCACCCGATCCGGGCGGGGTTGACCCCGCACCGGACGGGGACCCTCCGTACGTCGAAGGCGGATCGACGGTAGGAGAGGCCCGATGCTGGACGCGACCACCCGGTTTTTCGAGGACCTGGATCGGCGGGGGTACGAACCGCTGCTGGACAAGGTCTCCGGCACCATCCGCTTCGAGCTGCGGGAGGGGGCGCAGACCACCCACTGGCTGCTGACGATCAACTGCGGAAAGCTGGCGGTGAGCCAGGAGGACCGCCCGGCCGACACGGTTGTCGTGACCAATCCCGCGCTCTTCGAGGAGCTCGCCGCGGGCCGGGAGCAGGGGCTGGCGGCCCTGCTGCGGGGGGACATGACGGCGAGCGGCGACATCCGGCTGGTGGTGCAGGTCGAGCGGCTCTTCCCGGGCCCGCCGACCAGTCAGGGGCCGCGTCGGCTCGCCCAGCGGGAGCGCCGGCTCTTCCAGAGGGAGGTGCGCTGATGGCGCAGGGCAACACGATCCGGATCCTGGACGGCAGCACCTTCGTCGTCTCCGAGGACACCGGCGACATCGAGGCGACGACGAGCGAGCCGACCGGCATGTTCTCCCTCGACACGCGGTTCCTGTCGCGCTGGGTGTTGACGGTCAACGGCGAGCGGCTCAACGCCCTGTCCTACGACGACCTCCAGTACTACGAGGCGCGGTTCTTCCTGGTGCCCGGGGTGGCGACGCACTACATCGACGCGAAGCTGTCGATCATCCGCGAGCGGACGGTCGGCGGCAGTTTCCATGAGCAGGTGACCATCCTCAACCACGACGAGAAGGCCGTGGACCTGGAGATCCGGATGGACGCCGGTGCGGACTTCGCGGACCTGTTCCAGGTCAAGGACGAGATCGTGAACAAGAAGGGCGAGTTGTACGCCGAGGCGGAGCCGGACCGGCTCCGGCTGGGCTACCGGCGGGGCAACTTCCAACGGGAAACGGTGATCTCCTCGTCGCAGACCGCCCGGTACGACCGCAACGGGTTCGCGTACAGCATCCACCTGGAGCCGAACGAGCAGTGGCGCACCGAGATCGACGTGGAGACAGCCGCGCTCAGTCAAACCGGGCGGGACCTGCGGATGGGCGCGCGGCCGCACGGCACCGAGCGGCCCGCCCTCGCGCAGGACCTGGAGGAGTGGATCGCCGCCGCGCCCAAGGTGAGCTGCGAGTGCCAGCACCTGGCCCGGACGTACCAGCGCAGCCTGGTCGACCTCGCGGCGCTGCGCTTCTCGCCGCTCTCCCTCGGCGGGCAGAGCCTGCCCGCTGCCGGGCTGCCGTGGTTCATGACCATGTTCGGCCGGGACAGCATCCTGACCTGCCTACAGGCGATGCCGTTCGCCCCGGGCCTGGCCCGGACCACGCTGCGGTTGCTCGCCTCGTTGCAGGGCACCCGGTTCGACGACTTCCGGGACGAGGACCCGGGGCGGATCCTGCACGAGATGCGCTACGGGGAGACGGCCGCGTTCGAGGAGCAGCCACACTCGCCCTACTACGGCTCGGTGGACGCGACGCCGCTGTTCCTGGTGCTGCTCGACGAGTACGAGCGGTGGAGCGGCGACGTGGCGCTGGTGCGGGAGTTGGAGCGGGAGTGCCGGGCGGCGCTGAAGTGGATCGACGAGTACGCCGATCTGGCCGGCAACGGCTACATCTGGTACGAGCGGCGCAACACCGACACCGGCCTGGAGAACCAGTGCTGGAAAGACTCCTGGGACTCCATCTCGTACCGCGACGGGCGGCTGCCGGGCTTCCCCCGGGCCACCTGCGAGGTGCAGGGGTACGCGTACGACGCGAAGGTCCGGGCGGCCCGGATGGCGCGGGAGTTCTGGGACGACCCGGCCTACGCCGACCGGTTGGAGCGGGAGGCGGCGCAGCTCAAGGAGCGGTTCAACCGGGAGTGGTGGGTGGAGGACGGGGAGTTCTACGCCCTCGCCATGGACCCGGACGGCCGGCAGGCGGACGTGCTCAGCTCGAACATCGGTCACCTGCTCTGGAGCGGCATCGTCGACGACGACCGGGCCGAGCGGATCGCCGCACACCTGGTCGGGCCGCGGCTCTTCTCCGGCTGGGGGGTGCGGACGCTGGCCGAGGGGGAGGTTCGGTACAACCCGATCGGTTACCACAACGGCACGGTCTGGCCGTTCGACAACTCGTTCATCGCGTGGGGGCTGCGCCGGTACGGCTTCGCGGAGGAGGCGGCCACGATCGCCGACGGGATCCTTGCCGCCGCCCGCTACTTCGACGGGCGGTTGCCCGAGGCGTTCGGCGGGTACCAGCGTGCGCTGACCAAGTTCCCGGTGGAGTACCCGACGGCGTGCAGCCCGCAGGCCTGGTCGACCGGCACCCCGATGCTGTTGTTGCGCACCATGCTGGGCATCGAGCCGCACGAGGGGCACCTGTCGGTCGATCCGCGCTTGCCGGTCGGCATGGGCCGGATCGAGGTGCTGGACATCCCGGGCCGCTGGGGCCGGGTCGACGCCTTCGCCCGAGGCCGCCTGGAGCTGAACAAACTCGCCTCCTAACCCGCCCAGGGGGTGGAGAGGGGTGGGGACAGGATGGTGTTGAGGAAGGTTGCCGTGGAGGCGTGGACGTCGGGGCGGGCCAGGTCGAGGGAGTGGCCGCCGTGGGTGAGCCAGGCGTGTACCGGGTGCCCGGCGGCCAGCAGCGCGGCGACCAGTCCGACCGACTGCTGCGGCGGCACGGCGGCGTCGGCCGTTCCGTGTACCAGCATCACCGGCACCCGGTTGCCGACGTGGGTGGCGACGGTGGCGTCGAGGGTGGCCGGGTCGTCCGGGGCGGGCCGGTGGCCGAGCAGGTCGGCCCACGGGTCGTCGCCGCCGCGTAGCCGTCGCCACTCCGTACCCAGTGGGTCCACCGGCGACCAGTACGCCAGCACGCCGGCTACGTCGTCGGGCCGGTTCACCCCGCGCAGGGCGAGGTGCAGGGCGAGCGTGCCGCCGGCCGAGTCGCCCCCCACCAGCAGCGGCAGGCCGTCCGCCTGGGCCAGGGCGGCCCGCGCCGCCGCTCGTACGTCGTCGAGCTGCGCCGGCCAGCGAGCCTCGGCGACGAACCGGTAGGTGGCCGGCAGCACCCGTAGCCCGTGCCGGGCCAGGGCCGCGCCGTCCTCGCTCGACCGGGCCCGCCAACCGCCGCCGTGGATCCAGAGCAGCACTCCACGTTCCGTCATCGCATCATCTTGCGGTCGCCGCGCCGTGGGGCACCAGGGCACTCCGCTGAAGGCAGAGGCGCTTGACAGCCGACCTCGACATCGGCGGCGGTCGGTGACGGGTTCGCCAGGTGGGCCGGTCGACCGGTCGGGCCGTCGGTCGTGGTCCGCCCCGGAGGGCGGCGTGCTGCCTAGCATGACACCATCGCCGGCAGGGTAAAATCACCGGATGCCGGAACTCGTGTACCCGCCCGTCATTGCCGCCATCAAGACGATGTTCCGGGTCCTCGACCTGCGCCTGACCGTGGAGGGCAAGCACCACGTGCCGCGCACCGGTGGCGCGGTCATGGCCAGCAATCACCTGAGCTACCTCGACTTCATCTTCTGCGGGTTCGGGGCGCAGGAGTCCCGCCGGCTGGTCCGGTTCATGGCCAAGCACGAGGTGTTCGCCCACAAGGTCTCCGGCCCGCTGATGCGTGGTATGAAGCACATCCCGGTGAACCGGCGGGCCGGCGCGGCCTCGTACAACGCGGCGGTGGAGGTGCTGCGCCGCGGCGAGGTCGTCGGCGTCTTCCCCGAGGCCACGGTCAGCCGATCGCTCGTGGTGAAGGACCTCAAGAACGGGGCGGCCCGGATGGCGCAGGACGCCGGTGTGCCGCTGCTGCCGGTCGCGCTCTGGGGCACCCAGCGGCTCTGGATGAAGGGCCACCCGAAGAACCTCACCCGCCGGCACACCCCAATCACCATCCTGGTGGGCGAGCCGATGGACCCGGCGGCCTACCCGGACGCGGGCACGATGACCGCCGAGCTGAAGACCCGGCTGACCGCCATGGTCGACCGGGCGCAGCAGGAGTACCCGGACAAGCCGGCCGGCCCCGACGACGCCTGGTGGCAGCCGGCGCACCTCGGCGGCACCGCGC
Source organism: Micromonospora sp. RTGN7 (assembly GCF_033804645.1). NCBI lineage: Bacteria > Bacillati > Actinomycetota > Actinomycetes > Micromonosporales > Micromonosporaceae > Micromonospora > Micromonospora sp. RTGN7. The sequence goes on from NZ_JAPZLF010000010.1 coordinate 215,859, forward strand.
CGACGCCCGAGCAGGCGGCTGAGCTGGACCGGCCTGTCCGGCGTAACCCCGTCGCCTGAACGCCGCTGCCGGTTCAATCCGGTCGAGCCGGGGCGGGGCGGGCGGTAGGGTCCCGACCCGGTGGGGTGTGGCCGGGTGGCCGTTGTCACAGGGGTTCGGGTAGGAAGTCTCCGGTCGACACCGGCCCCTCCGGGGCGGCATCCGCGCGTCTGCTGCGTACGTATCGTTCGATGGCTGTCTTGACGTCGGTGCTTTTAAGCTCCGCCGCAATTCTGGCCGCCTCGGGTAGGCTGCCGATCTGTGGCCGTCGGAATCACTGAGCGTCAGCTTGAAGCCATCGCAGAAACATTGGAGCTGACCCAGCAACTCGGGGTCGAAGTATGGCTTCGTGGTGGCTGGGCGATGGACTTCTTCCTCGGTGAGATCACCCGCGATCATGTAGACGTGGACTGGTTCGCCTGGAGCCACGAAGCGGCGAGGCTGGCAGCCGCGCTCACGGATCGCGGTTACACGCTGCTGGCGGATCCGCCACATGACCAGCAACTCGACCTGGTCAGGGCCGACGTGGAGCTCAGCTTCGCGCTGCTTGCCCGAGACAAGCAGGAGCGAGTCGTCGTTGCAGGTGGCCCATGGGCTGGTGAACCTTGGCCAGACGGCATGCTCGACGGCGGCCTGGGACAGCTCGGCGGGCTTCGCTGTCCAATTATCGAGCCAGGGGCTCAGATCGAGATCAAGCAGATGATGCCGGTGTGGGTGCCCGGCCGGCCCCGACGGGCCAAGGATGCCGCCGACATCGCCCGCCTTGCAGCGGCTCTGAGTCGTCCTCGATGAGAATGCCAGGGAGCCGGAACGGGCAAAAAGGCCGCATATATGTCGAAACAATGGCCGTGAGGTTCAATCGCTAGAGACAATAGTGGCCCCGTTCGAACTGTGGCGGTGGTGTCGGGGTGCTCTATGCTGGGAAAAAAGTTCCGGCTGGGAAGCGGGAGTCTCGATGGCTATCCCCGATCCGCCACAACCCGACGATATGTACAAAGCGGTCCTGGAGACCATATTTGGTCCGGACAGCTGGGTGCTATATGTCTTTGTGTTCGCATTTTGGATCCTGGCCTGGTACCAGTGGATGAAGTCCATGCACGTCGGGGCGCGGAGTGCGTACACGAGAGTGTCGGGAATTCCTGCGGCTGCTCGGGTCGGGGCAGCTTTCTGGGCCTTCGTCACCCCGATCGTGCAGGCCGCCTACCTGGCGCTGAGCTACTTCATCGGTTCGCATCTGAACAAGTCGGTGAGCGAGAGCGAAGGCCCGGGTGACGTCGACGTTGCCACCTGGTTCGCTCCGCCGGCGGACCCACTCCGGGACTGGGTCTTCTGGTTCTGGTTCGTCGTTGCCGTGTTGCTTGTTGTCTCCGGCTGGCTGAGCCCGCTCAGCTTCGACGGTGACGCGACGCCCTTTCACCCGGTGGCCTGGTTCATGTTCTGCTGTGGAGGGGTTGCCACCCTGGTCCTCTTCGCCGCCAACAGGCAGCTGGGGTGGCTGTCGCTGATCTACGTACTGTTGGCGGTTTTCTCGCTCTACCTGCCGCGCTCCTGCGTGAAGTCCTGGCGGAGTGGCAGGGGGATGCATTGACCGTGACGAAGGCGGGGCAGCGGGCGTGCAGGCCGAAGAGCCAGTCTCTGGGTACGGAATCGTCCGGCCCCCCGACGTTCCCGAGTCAGCGGCCGAATTCCTCATGCGGCGGGGCAGCGGGCACCAGGCTCAGGGAGGACGAGATCGATGAGATATCTGTCGACCGCGCCGATGGTGCAAGCGGTTCGCTGATATGAACCGTGCCCCCAACCCTCGTAGGTGAGTAGCCGGCCGTGCTTCCCGAGCTGCGTGGAGACGTTCGTGGCCCACTCGTATCCGGTGCGTGGATCGTGCAGCGCGTTGAGCAGCAGCAGCCGTGCGTTACCCACCACGTGGAGTCTGTGCGGGCGGTTGCGCACCGGCGTCGGCCAGCTGAGGCAGGTCTGCACGGCAATCAGTCCGGCGCCGTACCGCACGTCCGGCGCGGCGGATGCGGCCAGGCGTACGAGTGCGGCGTATTCGTCGTAGTCATACACGGGCACGGGCCAGTCCGCGCAGAAGACGGCGGTGGCCACCGGAAGGCTTCTCGGCGCCGGGGCGACACCGTCGTTCAGCCGCTTGATCACCTGCGCGAGGCCCGTCCAGTTGGGTACGTGGAGCGTGCCGAGCGGGAGCGCGGCGATGTCGAACGCGGTGCTCGGCGCGTACTCGCCTCCGTCGGCGCGGACGAGAACGTCGGCCCAGATCGCCCGCACATCGGTTCCGTGCAATACGCAGTCGGGCGAGCGGTCACACCACGCCACGAACTCGTCGAACGAGTCCTGCAACGCCGCCGCCTGTGACCGGACAAACGATGGCACGTCGAGGCTGTGGTCGAAGACGCCTTCCAAGACGATCGCCCGGACGCGGTGCGGAAACCGCTCCGCGTACTGCTGGCCGAGTAGCGTTCCGTATGAGCTGCCATGGAAGGTCAGCCGTGACTCGCCGAGCGCCCGCCTGAGCGCGTCGAGGTCATAGGCGGCACTCAGTGTGTCGGCGTAGTCGAAAACCGGGCTGGTCGGGCGACAGTTCGCCCACAGCGCCTGGTTGTAGGCGACCGTAGCGTCGAAGTCGGCCTGGCTGCCCAGCAGCAGCGGTGGCTTGGGCACAGTGGGACTCGGCGAACACCGCGGCGCGGCACTTCGACCGACCCCCCGCGGGTCGAAACTGACGATGTCGAAGCTGTCGAGAAGTTCATCACTGAACCGGTCTCCCCTCCGGACCCGCTCCACGCCGGAATCGCCCGGCCCTCCTGGGCCGAACACCAGCGAACCCACCCGCTTCGCCTGGTCGCGGGCCGGACGACGTGCCACCGCCAGGTCAAATGTGGTGCCGTGCGGCCTGGACCGATCCACCGGCAGCCTCAGCGCCGCACATTGCACCACCGGATCCACTGGGACACCCGGGATGTCGTCGGCACATTGCCCCCACGCCAACGTCGTTCTTCGATGGTCCGCCCCTGACGCAGCCGGCGGCGTGCCGGCGACGAGCGTTCCGGTCAAGATCAGGGCGAGGGTAGCGGCAAGACCGCGGCATGTCACAGCAGCTCTCCAAGTGGTCGCAATGATCACGTAGCTTGCCCATTGTGGAGGCGTATCGCGCTGGCAAACTATCGGGGCAGACCCGGAGCTAGCCCTGATCTCCCGGACGCCTTTGCATCAGACGATCTGCCGGGAGGTTGGACGAATTCGGGCATCATACCTACCGCGATAAGGGGCGCCGAATCGGGCGGTCTTAGGTAGGGCCGGCTATTGGACGCCGGGTACCAGCCGGGATGGTAGGTGATGCGGCGACGCCGCGCTGTGGACGGTAGGCGCGGTGAACGCAAGGATGGAGGCGGCTGCGAGGGGGCCTGCGCCGATCCCGTCGAGAAGCGACAGCCGTCGGAGGAAGGTAACGGGAGGGATTGCCATGGATTCACGTTCGATACAGGTCTGGCACACGATGGTCAGTGCCAACTAGTGCCTGTTCGGGTTCCACGATCCGACCTGCGAGGAGTCGGAGAGCTTCGCTACGGCGATCTCCGCTGCGAGCCGGGAGGTGGTCGGCTGGGCGGCGAACGCGGTGATGGTGGACGTGGCAACCGACCTGGTCCGCATCGACGTGCAGATCGAGGTGTTCGACGAGGCACCGGCTGTGGACGATTCGGCTGATCTTCTGCGGGACGGGCAGTTGGAGGTGCCCGGTGGGTTGATCAGTGTGCTGTATTCGGTCGACGAGTTGTTCCAGCGCGGCGTGGATCTTCCGGCTGGCCCCGGCACGTACGGGGTGCGGGTGTGTGGCTATGGCCGCATTGGGGCCCGGCAGCTACGGGAAGAAGGCGAAAACCCGGGTGGTCGGGCTGATACCGACGCCATCGTGGAAGCCTTGGCGGGAGTGGAGCGTTACCGGATCTGTCTCTGGCAGGTGTCGGCCGAGCCGCGCTGGGAGTACGACGACGAAGACGAGAGCCCTGGTCGAGCGCACCCGCCGGCCGGGTGAACTGGCTGATCTTTATGTGGTCATCGGCCAAAGTGCTTCCCTGATGGCCTCCACCGCCTTCGATCTCGGGCACTGGAACGAGTCGGCAGCGCTGGCCAGGGCATCGACGCAGTATCCCGACCTGGCCGGACACGCGTCATTGAAGGCATGGACCTACGGCCTGCAAATGACTCTCGCCAACTGGCGCAACGAGCCCGATTCCGCGCTGAGCTACTTCGCTCGCGCCATGGCGAGCGGCACCGGAGGGAGAGCCGAGACGGAGGCTCCGCTATATCGCTTCCCGTTCTCACGCTCTGCTTGCCGATTCCGCGTCGGTCGCTGCCGTCTTGGAAGCAGCCCAGCGAGACAGAGAATCAGCCGCGGAGCGACCCGATGAACTCGCCATCTCTACCGGTGGGGAGTTCGCATTCGGCGAAGCGCGGGCTGCGGCATGCGCTGCGGCGGCTTGGCTTGACCTGCGCAACGGTGAGTAGGCCGCGAGGTACGCCCGGGAGGCGTTGCAGGTGTACGAGGCGATGCCGTCGCCCAGGGGCCGTATTCGCAGATCAACGGGACGCAGATCGTGGCCGCTTCTCACCTCCACATGCGAGACAAGGATGGTGCGGCCGAAGCGCTGCGTACCGTCTTGGACCTGTCGCCGCAGAAGCGCAACGTCTCGCTGACGGGGCGGCTGTCGCGGATCGAGCGCCTGCTCAGCGAGTCGCCGTGGGACCGCCACGCGGACGTGCGGCGTCGATCGCGGCCGAGACGATCGCGTGGCCTACGAACCAGGTTCCGCCGAGCGCTAGTAAACGCATGAAGCCATTATGCAGAGCAGGGCCGATCGCCGATCGGAGGAGGGTGCAGTAGTCGGTTGCTCACAAGATTGAGTCAAGAGCAGCGGGCCAGTAGCAAGAGCGGCGCTGGCCCGCTGCGTCCGACCGTTGCTCTACAGGACGCTGTAGATCGTGGATGCTTCCGACGGGGGTGCATCAGGAGTCTGGGATGGCGATGACAAGGACCCCATAGTGGTCGGTATGTGAGCCACCCGTCGCGCGCTAAATGTAAATTGCTATTGGAATCACTTTGAAAGAAGTTCCATCGATCCGTGATGGAAAGTTTAGATCAAGGTATTCCTCAATCCTCTGACCCTCGGTCGTGGGGTTGTGTGGGTCCTCGATTTTCTGCTTGGCTATCTCCCTAAGTGCGTTGGTTGCGAAATCGACTGCTTGAGGCTGGATTCGATCCAGTAACTTGTTTCGTGCTAGGACTGGAACGTCTACTTCGGGCGGAGTGCTCACCTTCCCGAGGACGGTGAAGTGGCCATCTAGCATGCGGTCCGCATCTTCGACAAGAAAGCTTCGGGTGTCGCATACAACCGCCGCCGTTGCAGTGCTCGCGCCGCTGATGGAGCCGTAATACTCACGAGTGAAAACGCTGCGGAAGTCAACTCTAATGGCGTCTGCGAGTGCGCGCATAAGGTCTGCTTCTGCTTCGGGTCGGGTCTGATACTCCAGAATTGCACCCTGCCGTTCCTCGTCGGTGTCGGCGTCAATGATCGATGGCCGAATCTGGCTCCTTCGATACCAGGTCGTTATGGCCCCGACAAGGCTTGGGTTGAGAACATCTAGAAGTGCGATCAGCTCATCTGGCCTAAAGGAAGCCTGAAATTCGACGAAGTCTCCGATTTTCAATGCATTAACTTCCGCGTCGGTAGACGCTTCCTTGAGGAGCCTGCTGTGGCGCAGTTCGTGCCTAACTTCATGAAGGTAGGAAGCTGACGTGTACTTGTAGTTGCGTGTTGCCTTCTGGCTGGCTGCGGCTTCTGACGCGAATCCATCATTTCCGGTTAACTTTGCGCTGGCCTTGATGCCGCCGACGCCGGGTATCTTGACATCGGCTCCGATGTCGCCACCGCCGGTCTGGCCAGTGCTCGTTTTTTGGGTGTTCTGGTGGTCGTCTGCTAGAGACGCATCGGTAATCAAGCCCTTGCCAAATTGCTGTAGGAGGCCTTCGACGTACAAAGCATCCTGGTAGATCGAAATCGTCGGGCTTCCGCCCGCTACAGCTGCCGAAGTCATGCTCCGTAGGCTATCGTCCCGTCGCACTCATCAGCCCCACCGGCTATCGTCACGGACCTTGTCAGCGTCCCAGACCGCCTCACCCAGCAACCGCTGCATCGCATGCGGGGAGGCGTCCCCAGCCTGCTCGGCAAGCTGCCAACACGACCGCGTGTCCACATCCGACAGCAAGCCGAGCAGGAACAACCTTGCCTGCCGCCGCGGCTCCACCCGCGAGAACCGGCCCGCGATCCACGCGACCCCGGTGTCGAACTCCGCCAACCATCCCTGACGTCTACGCTGTGCCCAGCAGCCGCCGCACGATCTTCATCTGTCCTCACAAACAGTGCATGATCAACCGGCGGCAGTCTCCATACCCGCAGACACGCCGACCAGCCCCAACCCAACCGGGCTCATCGCCAGCCATCTACGTAACGAACCCGGCTGCCGTACTAACAGGGATATCTGTCGAGTTCTTATCGCGAGGGTGCGCAACGATCGCCCGGCGACCTCGGACGACGCTTACCAAGCCCTCCGCTGTGAGCAGCGCCACGGCCCGGTGAGCGGTTCCGACCGAAACACCATGCCCCGAAGCCAGCTCGGTAACTGCTGGGAGCTGGTCGCCGGGCCGCAGCCGACCGGCGGTGATCTGCTCGCGCAGCTCGGCGGCGATCCTCTGATACGGACTGCTTGCCATCGTGCGCTGGTTTCAGTGGTTGCTCTAGCCGCAGAAACGGCTTCCCTGGCACGCCTGACTTTCCTTGATGCCCCGTATTTCGCACCATGAATAGCTCCATGTTTGGCCTGGTTGACGGGTTCGGGGTTGTCGAGGTGTAGTAAACGCTTTGTAAAGCCGGCCGTTCGGAAAGGGCTGGCTATCGGCTGCTTGGTGTTGGCTGGATGTCCGCGATGCTGGGTGCCGATGTCGGCTGCCTGCCGGACTGGGTGGTGAGAACTTTGTGTACGTCTTCGACGCGGCCCTGAGCAACCGCACGCGGCGGCCCGTGCCGCGGCCAGTGCGAGGGCCTGAGCTCCGCTGCCGCTCCGACCACGCAGGACGCCCGGCGGCTGGCGGGGAGGGTGGGTTGCTGGTTACCGCGCCTCTGGGGGGCGCTCCGGCTCCAGGTGCTGGGGATCCGCCTGCGGGTTGCGGTCCGTGGGTAGTTGCGGTGGGAAGCCATCTCGCCCGCCCGCTGTCGACCCGGGCGAGCCGAGCGGGCCGCCGCCCGACCCGCGAGCGTCCGCAGGGGCGTCAGCGCCGTCTTGATGTGGCGGGCCGGGCGGCGGCCCGCTCACCAGGAGGGCGGGTCGGCGGCAGACGGGATGGAGCGTCGGCTTGCGGCTCTGTGGACAATGTCTCTATGAGTCCACTTAGGAGACGTGCAGCCGGAGTTATCGGGCAGTTCAGTCGGCCCAGTCGTCATCACGCCCTTGACTATCGCTGGCGCTGCTTCTGGGCAACTGTGGACGACAGCGGACCCCCGGTGAGCGACGGACGGGGTCGCCACATACGTGGAAGTAGCTAGTAGCTCGCGTCGCCCTTCCTGTTGATGCCTCATCCCTGGATTGGATATCGTGGAACTCCGAATGGAATCATCAGACATCTTGGCGATTGCAGCGATAATAGCTGCGCTATTGTCTGCGATCTACAGCTATCGTTTGTCGAGGAGGGCTCATGACACCTCTATCTATTACGGCGTTATTGGTCTTTTTAGGGAGCTGGATAAGACATTCATAGAGCATCCCGAAGTCCGGCCTTATTTCTATGAGGGAAAGCCTGTTGATGTCGATGACCCAAATCTTCAAAGAGTCCGAGCTGTGGCGGAATTAGTCCTAGATACGTTTGAGTGGATCTGGTATCGGCGGAAGGAATTGAACGCGGAAGCCGAAGAGGGCTGGATGGCATACATTTTTGACACCTTTTATTCTAGTCAAGCGCTGCAGGAACATTACGTAAGATTTCCGTCTTGGTATCCAGGGATCAGGCGCCTGATCGCTGATCATGCGATTGCCCAAGAAGACGGAACGGTCGATTCAGGCAGTGTAAGCGTCCTTTGAATGTCGCGCACGAGGCTGGTTTAATGGTGAGCGAAGGAGGTTCCGTCGAGGGGGGCGGCGAACAGCTGACGGATCTTGCAAGCATCCTTCCCTGCCAAGGGAGCGGAGGGAGGTTGATGACTTGGAGCACCTTCTCGAACACCGGAGAGAGCATGAGTGACTGGCTGAGTGACGATCGGGGGATGCGCGGCTGCATCCGTGGAAAGTGATGGACGCAAGCATCGGGGTGTGGAACAGAACAATGCAGGCTGATTCATTCTGATCGTTGCCTGAGGTCAAGGAGTCGAACCTGGCGAGTAGGTGATCGCAGCCAGGCGGCGGCCGGGGCGCTGGTCTAAATAGCGAGAATGGCAGAAACCCTGCCTGGTCGGGGTTTCTGCCATTGCGGCCATTTAGGCCAGAGGCTTACGCGGGTCTGCGGCCTGCCGTCGCGGGTAGGGCGTGGACGGTGCCGGTGGGCTGGTGTACGTCCGGGTGGACAAGGAAAGCGGTGACGGGGCCGTCCGGGTTCGGTGCGGGCTGGAGGGTCGAGTTGGCGCAGGTACCCGTGGATTTCCAGCAGGGATAGCGCTGACCCGAGGTCGGCGGCAGTGGGGATTTGGCTACGTGAGGTGATCCGGTGACGAGCCTGGCTCGACCAGGGCGACACAACGAAGATCCTGCCGCCGGTCGCATCCATCCGATAATCCCGAGGCCGTACCAGGGACGCTCACGATTGAGTTGCCGAACGGAACACGAGGCCGCTGGATCGAGGTGGGTGAGGTAGTGCCGCTTGCCAGCTCGGGCTCGACGCCCGCGTAGACCCTCACGCGGAGTGATCCGCTGGGGAGCTTCATGATCTCGCCGCGTTGCCGCTTGACGCCTGCCACGGGGCGGACAGTAGCTCGATGGCTCCACGAATAGCTCCACGGGAGCCGTCCGGCTGAGAGAAAGTGCTGTGCGCCCGGCAGGATTCGAACCTGCGGCCTTGGGATTAGAAGTCCCCTGCTCTATCCGCTGAGCTACGGGCGCGCAACTGGCAGATTATGCCACCTGTCAAGATCCAGGGTGTACGTCAGGGTGTACCCGGCGGATGGAACAGCCGGCGACCCATACGCTGAGTAGCCTCCCTGGCGAGCTTCGACGCCACATGCGTGTATCCCTCCGTCACCTTGATCGTCGAGTGGCCCAGCAGTTCCTGCACCACCCGCATGTCGACGCCCTGGGCGAGCAGCAGCGTCGCTGCCGTGTGCCGGCCGTCGTGCACCCGTGCATCCCGCACCCCCGCAAGGGCCAGCACGGCTTTCCAATCTCGCCAGTCCCGAGCCGGATCGATTGGCTCGCCTAGCGGGTCCGCGAACACGAAGCCGTGCGCGGCGTACGCCGATTCCGCCATCATCCGTTCCAAACCCTGCACCTCGCTGTGCGCGTGCAGAGCGGCGACCAACTCGGGCGGGATCGGAATGGTTCGCTTGCCCTTGCCCTTGGGTTCCTTCAGGATCAGCCCGCCGCCGACGTGGATCTCGCCTGACCGCAGCGGCAGCCGGCGGGCCGTGCAATTGCCGCCCCGCTTGCGCCCGCACGGCCACGGCGCCCGCTCGGCGCAGCCGTGCTCGTGCGACCGTCGGTGCAACTGCCACCAGACCCTCGCCACCGCGCCGACGTCGGCCGAGTCGCACCCTCGGCACCGCCGCCGCCCGGCCGACCACCAGTCGGTCAGCTTGACGGTCGCGCCGCACTCGTCGCACTCCATCAGTAGGTACGGCCAGCGCAGCCCGAGGGCCTCGCCCTGGCGGGTGCCGAGCGCCAGGGCGACCGACCACCGCGCGGAGTTCCGGCGCCGCTCAGCCGCCGCCAGCACCGCCCGGGCATCGTCCTCGGTGAGCGGCGTCATCTCCTTGCGCTTCGCGGTCGGAGGGTCCACGTCGACCAGGACGTTGCGGGGCACGACGCGACGCCGGGCGGCGATCTTCCAGGCCCGGGCCAGGATGCGGTGCACCTGGAGCACGGTCGCGTCGGCGAGGCCCTTGCGGCGCATCGCGGCGTAGACGGCGTCGATGTTGTCGGCCACCACGCGATCCATGCGCAGCGCGCCGATGACCGGCAGGACGTGATTGACGACCTTGCTGCGGTACCCCTGGACGGTCGTGGGGTCGATGGTGCCCGGCGCGATGGTGGCGAGGTAGGTGTCGAGCAGCCAGGACTGGACGGTGGGGCCTCGGCCGGCGCGGGGGACAGCTCCGGCTCGCTTCTGCTCCAGCAGCTCATCGACCCGGTCTTCCACCTCGGTGGCGGTCTTGCGCTTGACATGCCGTTGGTCGGGGCGGCCGTTGGGCTTCGTGCCGACGACGACCCAGGCGTGGTAGAGGCCGTCGCTGCCCGTCGTGATCGGCGGGTACCTGCGGCGGGCCATCAGGATCGGCCTCTGTCGGCACGCTCGGCGAGCAGTATCAGCATCTCGCGGAGTACGAGCTTGTCGCCGTCGGGCACGGCAGGGTCGGCGAGGGCGCGAAGGATGCGGCGGATCTCCGGCGGTATCGGTGGCTCCGGGGACGGGTTGTCCCGAGCGGTCGGGTTGAAGCCGAGAGCGATCGCCGCGTCGGTGACGTCGAGCCCGAGTCCGTTGCAGAACTGACGGACCTTGTCCATCTCGGGTAGCTCGCGCCCTTCGGCCCGACGCCACCGGTGAAAGGTGCTGGGGCTGACGCCGGTGGCGCGGGCGATGTCCTTGTCGGTCATGCCGCGTGCGCGTGCGTCACGGAGCGCCCGGGCGACGAGGCGGGCGAAGCGTGCGCGGGCGACGTCGGGGTCTGGTGCGGGGAGTGCTGCGGCCACAAGGTCAGTGTGGGTGCGATTCACGGGTCTGTTGTCGCGTGGACGGTAGTGCTGCCGAGGTCGGCAGCGTCGGGTGCCGGGACCGGTGGGCCAGATAATTCGATCCGATGCGCTTACCGCACTGTTCCGCATGGTCTACAGAGTATGCAAAGGGTTACCGCTCAGAATCAGCCGAACGGCTGATGCTGTGCCGTGCATGGCACCGGTGTACCGTAGTGCCATGCGTGACAGTGCGGACAATGCCACACAGAGCAGTGAGCCGCTCGCCTACGACCTCGCCGAGGCCGCCCGCCTGCTCTCCCTGGGCAAGCGGAAGGTCGAGTACATGGTCAAGAGCGGCGAGCTGCGCTCCATCAAGATCGGGCGCTCGCGGCGGGTGCCGCGCGAGGTGCTCCTGGAGTACATCGAGCAGCAGAAGCAGCCGGCGTGAGCTGGCTCAAACCGAAGCCGACGTCCCCGCCGACGCCTCGCCCGTCGAAACCGCCGCCGCAGCCGAAGCCGGCGAAGCCGCCCAAGCCGCCGAAGAGGCGGGGGGCCAGGTGACGGTGACCGACATGGCCCCTGGCGCCGCCTGAGACACCGGCCCCTGGTCGGCCCGGACGGCGGGCCGATCCTGCCGGCCGGACAGCAAGACGCGGGCCACCTGGCAAGAGGCGACCCGCGCGTACCGACCTCACCAGAAGGAGACAGGTCGATGAACGAGAACCCTACCAACCGCGAGGCCGTCGAGAAGCTGACCATCGGCCAGCACATCAGCGACAACCTCGGCGTGCACGAACTGATGCACCGCCTGCCCTACAGCAACGCCGACGGCACCCCCATGTACGCCCTGACCCTCCGGCCGCTCGGCAAGGGCGACCCGTGGGTGTCCCGGCAGCCAGAGGGCGCGGAGGTGCTGCTCGCCTCCGACGACGAGGTCCGCGACGAGGTCCACGCCGCCGTAGGCCAGGGCGCGCTCGCCGCCCGGACCCTGCTCGACTCCGACGAGGTCGCCCGCCTCCGGGCCGACTGCGACCGGTACCGGCACCTCGCCCTCACCGACCCGCTCACCGGCGCGCTCAACCGCCACGGGCTCGTCGAGCACTGGCCCACCGTCAACCCCAGAACCAGCCTCGGCGTGATCGACCTCGACCGGTTCAAAAAGGTCAACGACGTCCACGGCCACGCCGCCGGCGACGCCGTGCTCAGGCAGGTCGCCCAGCAGCTCGCTACCCACGGCACGGTCGCCCGCCTCGGCGGAGACGAGCTGGCCGTCATCACCGGCCCCGCCACCCTGCTGGTCCCGGTGTGGCAGGTGGTCCTGCCCGGCGGTCGGACGATCAGGGTCAGCGGCTCGGTCGGCTGGGCGCGCGTCAGCACCGATGTGTGGGAGACGGTGCGCCGCGCCGACGTGGCCATGTACCGGGCGAAGCACGGTACATGGCCGGGGCTGCCGACCCGGGGCCGCCGGCGGGTGCGTGACGCCCCGCCTGCCGCCCCGCTCGCCCGCGCGGTGGCCACCGCACTACTCCAGCCCGATCTGCCGCTCACCACCCGCGACGCCTGAGGAGCATGATGCCCGCGACCACTGATCTGCCGCCGCTGGGCGCGGCCCTGTGGGCCCTACGCCCGCCCGCCAACCGGCCGGCGGAACCCGCCCCGTCCGAGGCGTTGACTGCCGGCACCCAGGAACTGCCGGTCGTCTGCCCCGTGCTCTTCGACGCCCTCGACGCGCCGCTGGCGACCCTCGGGGACCTGGCCCCCGCGCTGATCGCCGACGCGCTGACCGCTGAGCAGGCGCTGGCCGACCGGGCCTCGCTTGTCGACCCCCCACCGGCGGCCGAACCGTCCGCCGGTGGGGGGTCGACAGCTGTGCTGCCGCGGGTGCCGGTCGATCCGAACCAGGACAGCGCCGGCGATGGCTAACCAGCCGACGCCGACGCCGGTGCTGTGCCTGGACTGCGACCGGCCGGTGCGCACCGCGGTGTCCCGGGCGCGGCGGATCGGGTCAGGGTGCTGGCGTGCCCGCCGGGCCCTGGCCCGGGCCCGGGCTACTCCGGTCGCCCTGCCCGGCATGTCCGGGCGGGGCGACCCCGCCCAGACCGGCCCGAGCCTGCTCGACAGCGTCGACCCCGTCCAGGAGGTCGACGCGGAGGACAGCGGGGCGACCGAATGACGCGACCCCCTCGACTGTGCCCGGAGTTCGTGCCGGATCCGGACCTCGGACTGGACCACCGCCAGCGGTCGACCTGTCGTACCTGCTGTCGGGTGGGGGAGCCCGGCGACGTCCGGCACACCCCACCCCCGGCCGCTCCGACGCGCCGTCCGCCGTCACCTGAGGTGGTGGCCGCCGGCCTGGCCCGTGACGCCGCGATCCTCGGCGAACGCGACGGAGGGGAGTAATCGAGTGAGTGAGCGCCTGACCGATGCCGAGCTGCGCGCCGCGGCGGCAGCCGCCAGCGAGCCGTTCGTGTTCCGCCCGCTTCGGTCGGCGCGGCCGTGGTGGCGGCCCCGATGGCTGTGGACGGTCATCTCCGCCACCGGGCAGGTAGCGCGCGGCCACACCTGGACTGAGGCAGGCGCCTACCGCCGCGCGGGCCAGCAGGCCCAGCGCACCCGGGGGGCCGTGTGACGCCGACCGGACTATGGCTGGTAGCCACCGCTGCGCTGGGCCGGCCGGTGCCGATCGCCGGCCGCTACCCCCACGTCTGCGGCGTGACCCTCACCGCCACCCGCTCCGGAACCCCCTACCGGTACAGCGGGCGGAACTGCGCGGCCTGCGCCGAGCGGCTCGGGCCTAAGGCGCCGGCGGGTGACCGATGACGAAGGACGAACTGCTCGCCGAGTTGCTGGTGGAGCGGTACGGGCCCCGGCCGCTCCCGCCAGCGGCACCACCACACCCCGTACCGCTGGCACCCGCCGTCCCGGTCGCCCCGCCCGCCCGCCACCGGCACCTGGTGGTGCTCGACGGCGGCCGGTCCACCACCACGGCGGCATGACCGCCCCCAACCCCGCACGACCGATCGGAGACACCCATGGAGATCGCCCTCGACGAGGACCAGGTGGCGCTGCTCGCCGCCGTTGCCGACCACCGCGTCCACTCGGACCCCCGCTTCAGCCGGCCGGACTTCGAACGCCAGCCGGACGGCAACCCCCACCACAACCGCCGCGCGACCGCCCGACTCAGGCCGCTCAAGACGGCGCTACTGGTCGAGCTGGTCGACGAGGCCGACGGCGACGGCGTCCGCCTCTACCGGCTTACCGACCACGGCGAACAGGTCCTCACCGCCGCCCGCGCCCAGGCTGAGCCGACTGCGACCGCCCCGGCCACCTGCTACTGCGAGGACCCCGGCGGTCGCCTCTACGGCCACACCCCGGGCGCCGGCCAGGTCTGCGGGCAGCTCACGGAGACGTAGACGACAGGCATCACCTGCCACGTTCCAGCCCGAGGCGGGGGGGGGCCGGGAAACAGGGGCGGGGCGCCCGAGAACCCGAGACTCCAACAGATATAATTAGATTATTATGGGGTG
>NZ_JAPZLF010000011.1:0-200077 GCF_033804645.1 Micromonospora sp. RTGN7
CCGAGCGACCGGGGGCGGGACAGTTCGCCCCCCGCGGTCCCCGCCCGAGTGCCCGGGGGGGTTAACCACTGACCCCGTCCCGGGGGCCCCGCGCCCCGGGGCGCGGCGCCCACGGGCAGCGGGAGGTGGCTGTGGAACGGCGGCCGGTTGAGCGGAAGCCCCTGGCGCCGGTGGTCCTCACTGCCCTGCTGCTCCTTGCCTTCGGGGGCGGGGCGGTGTGGCTGGAGGTGAAGGCGCGGCAGCACGGGGAGGCCAGCCGGGCGGGCGAGGCGCGGGCCGAGGCGGCGCTGGCACAGCGAGCGCGGGAGTACGCCGACGCGGTGCTCGCCACGGGGGCGATGCCCCCGACCGACGACCGTGTCCGGGCGATCGCCGACGAGATGGGCGCGGAGGTGTGGGAGATCCACCGGGCGCCGGACCTGTCGGTGGTCCTGCACGACTCCCAGGGGCACGGCCCGGGTCCGCTGCCCGGCGTCCTGACGCGGTGCCACCGGATCACGTTCCGCCACCCGGCGGTGGCGGAACCCACCGTGCAGGTCGAGCCACTGCCGACCTGTCCGACCGTGACCGCCGTCCCAACTCCCTCCCGTTCCGGATCCTGATCCCGATCCCGCATTCGCCGCCGGCGCAAGCACGTCGGCCGT
The DNA here is from genome assembly GCF_033804645.1 of Micromonospora sp. RTGN7. Lineage (NCBI taxonomy): Bacteria > Bacillati > Actinomycetota > Actinomycetes > Micromonosporales > Micromonosporaceae > Micromonospora > Micromonospora sp. RTGN7. Next base: position 645 of record NZ_JAPZLF010000011.1, read on the forward strand.
CGTTCCTCGCGGCGTCCTGATCCACTGCGGGTGTCTGACATGTGGTCGGACCGGGGTGACGATCGATGTAACAAGTTCGCATCTATGAATCCGCACAAATCCCCGCTTTGGCGGCACTCCGTAGGGCCGCCGCGAACGGGGCGCACGGGTAAAGACACGATCCGATACCAACAGCCTTCCCGGCGGTTTCCCGGCGGTCGGAACGACCGCTAAGGTCACGCCCATCGGTGACCCCTGTCACCACGATGTCCGTACCCCCAAGGACGAGGTGAAGCACCCATGCGTGCACCCAGGCCGAAGGTCGCAATCGCGGCCGTCGCGGTCGCGGCCCTCGCGGTAGCAGGCTGCGCCGAGAGCAACCGCGATGACAGTTCCGGCAGCAGTAAGAAGGACACCATGGTCTTCGGCGTAGCCGGCGACCCGAAGGTCCTCGACCCCAGCTTCGCCAGCGACGGTGAGTCGCTGCGCGTGGCCCGTCAGGTCTTCGAGACCCTGGTCCGGCCGGAGGAGGGTGGCACCAAGGTCACCCCGGGTCTGGCCGAGACCTGGACCCCCGACGCCGCCGGCACGACCTGGACGTTCAAGCTCCGCTCCGGCGTGAAGTTCCACGACGGCGCCGAGTTCAACGCCGAGGCCGTCTGCGCCAACTTCGACCGCTGGTACAACGCCAAGGGCCTCATGCAGAGCCCGGACGTGACCGCGTACTGGCAGGACGTCATGGGCGGCTTCGCCAAGAACGAGAGCTCCGACCTGCCGCCGAGCCTCTTCAAGTCCTGCACCGCCAAGGACGCCACCACGGTCGACCTGGCGTTCACCCGGGTCTCCAGCAAGATCCCGGCCGCGCTGATGCTGCCCTCGTTCTCCATGCACAGCCCGAAGGCGCTGCAGCAGTACGACGCCAGTAACGTCGGCGGCACCGCCGAGGACATCAAGTACCCGGCGTACGCGATGGAGCACCCGACCGGCACCGGCCCGTTCAAGTTCAAGGCCTGGGACGTCGCGAACAAGACGCTCACCATCGAGCGCAACGACGACTACGCCGGCAACAAGGCCAAGCTGAAGACCATCATCTACAAGACCATCTCGGACGAGAACGCACGCAAGCAGGCGCTGCGCTCCGGCGACATCCAGGGGTACGACCTGGTCGGCCCGGCCGACGTCCAGCCGCTGAAGTCCGAGGGCTTCAACGTGCTCACCCGCCCGGCGTTCAACGTCCTCTACCTGGCGCTCAACCAGAAGGGGAACCCGAAGCTCGCCGACGTCCGGGTCCGCCAGGCGATCGCGTACGCGCTCAACCGCCAGGCGCTGGTCGACTCGAAGCTGCCCCCGGGCGCCAAGGTCGGCGTGAACTTCATGCCGGACACCGTCGAGGGCTTCAACGGCGACGTGACCAAGTACGGCTACGACCCGGTGAAGGCCAAGCAGCTGCTGGCCGAGGCGGGCGCGTCGAACCTGACCCTGCGGTTCCACTACCCGACCGAGGTCACCCGGCCGTACATGCCGAACCCGAAGGACATCTTCGAGCTGCTCTCGGCGGACCTCAAGGCGGTCGGCATCAACGTCCAGGCCATCCCGCTGAAGTGGAGCCCGGACTACCTGAACGCCACCACCTCGGGCGCCAAGCACGACATCCACTTCCTCGGCTGGACCGGTGACTACGGCGACGCCTACAACTTCATCGGCACCTTCTTCGACCGGCCGAAGGACGAGTGGGGCTTCACCAACAAGGCCCTGTTCGACCAGTTCAAGGACGCGGACTCCACCGCCGACCCGGCGACCCGGATCGAGAAGTACAAGGCGCTGAACAAGGCGATCATGGACTTCCTGCCGGGTGTGCCGATCTCGCACTCGCCCCCGGCGATCGTGTTCGGCAAGGACGTGACCGGGATCAAGGCGAGCCCGCTCACCGACGAGCGGTTCGCGACCGCCGAGTTCAAGTCCTGACCTGACGCAAGGAACGCGGGCGGGCACCGTAACCACGGTGCTCGCCCGCACCCCTCCGCACCCCCTCCGAGGCCGCCGTGTTCCGGTTCATCATCAGACGCCTGCTCCAGCTGATACCGACGCTGTTCGGGCTCTCCCTCCTGCTGTTCATCTGGCTACGCCGGCTGCCCGGCGGTCCTGAGACCGCGATCCTGGGTGAGCGCGGCACGCCGGAGATGCGCGCCGCCATCCGCCGCAACTTCGGCCTCGACGAGCCGATCCTGGTGCAGTACGGCCGGTTCGTCCGTCGGCTGATCAAGCTGGACCTGGGCACGTCGACCTCCACCAAGCGTTCGGTCGTCACCGAGTTCGTCGAGCGCTTCCCCGGCACGGTGGAGCTGACCGTGATGGCCATGATCATTGCCATCGGGCTCGGCATCCCGCTGGGCTACCTGGCCGCCCGTCGTCGGGGCCGACTGCTCGACCACCTCTCGGTCGGCGGATCGCTGATCGGCATCTGCATCCCGGTCTTCTTCCTGGCGTACGTGCTCAAGGCGATCTTCTCGGAGAACCTCGGCTGGTTCCCGTCCAGCGGCCGGCAGGATCCGACCCTCGGGGCGACCCGGATCACCAACTTCTTCGTCTTCGACGGGCTGATGACCCGGGAGTGGGACGCCGCCGCCGACGCGCTCTGGCACCTGGTGCTGCCAGGCCTCGCGCTGGCCAGCATCCCCCTGGCGATCATCGTCCGGATCACCCGGGCCAGCGTGCTGGAGGTGCTCAACGAGGACTTCGTGCGTACCGCCGAGGCCAAGGGGCTGACCGAGAACACGGTCCGCACCCGGCATGTGCTGCGCAACGCCATGCTGCCCGTGGTCACCTCGATCGGCCTGCTCACCGGCGGCCTGCTCTCCGGGGCGGTGCTGACCGAGACCGTCTTCGCCTTCAGCGGCATCGGGGCATTCGTCGCCGAGGCGATCAGCCAGCGCGACTATCCCGTGCTGATGGGCTTCATCCTGATCATCGCGGTGGTGTACGTGCTGGTGAACCTCCTGGTGGACCTCTCCTACAGCGTGATCGACCCGAGGGTGAGGGTGCGATGACGAGCATCACGGGCAAGAAGCGCGAGAAGATCGACCGGCTCGCCGAGTTGGCCGCCCGCGACGACGAGCGCGGCGTCAGCCTCTGGCGGGAGGCGTTCAACCGGCTGCGGCGCAACCCGGCCGCCATCGTCGGCGCGGTGATCCTCGTCCTGTTCCTGCTGGTCGCGATCGTCGGCCCGTTCCTCGTGCCGTACCCGGCGGACGCCCAGCTCTGGAAGGGCGAGATCCGGGACAACATCGGCTACTTCCCGGGCCCCCGGGCGGAGAACTGGTTCGGCGTCGACCACATCGGTCGCGACGAGTTCAGCCGGATGATCGTGGGTGCCCGGCAGACCCTGCTGGTCGGTGTGATTTCCACGCTGATCGGCCTGGCCGTCGGGTCGCTGATCGGCGGGGTCGCCGGCGCCGCCGCCGGCCTCGGCGGCAAGTGGGGCCGGGCCCTCGACAACGTCCTCATGCGCTTCGTCGACATGCTGCTGGCCATGCCGAGCCTGCTGCTCGCGATCAGCATCGCCGCGCTGCTCGGCTCCAGCCTGACCACCGTGATGATCGCGGTCGGCGTGGTCTCCGTGCCGGTCTTCGCCCGGCTGCTGCGCGGCTCGATGATCTCCCAGTCCAACAGCGACTACGTGCTCGCCGCGACGTCGCTGGGCGTGAAGAAGCCGAAGATCGCCCTGGCCCACGTGGTGCCGAACTCGCTCGCCCCGGTGATCGTCCAGGCCACGCTGACCCTGGCGACCGCGATCATCGAGGCTGCCGCGCTCTCGTTCCTCGGCCTCGGCAACAACGACGCGTCCATCCCGGAGTGGGGCGTGATGCTCGCCGACGCGCAGCGCTACCTCGACGCCGCGCCCCGGCTGGCCGTCCTGCCCGCCCTCGCCATCATCGTCACCGCGCTCGGCTTCACCCTGCTCGGCGAGGCGATGCGCGAGGCTCTTGACCCGAAGCTGCGGAAGTAGGGCGGGTTATGTGTGAAGCGCGAGGAGTGAGCTTGCGAGCCCCGCAGTCGCGAACGGATGGCCGCGTGTGTGAAGCGCGAGGAGTGAGCTTGCGAGCCCCGCAGTCGCGAACGGATGGCCGCGTGTGTGAAGCGCGAGGAGTGAGCTTGCGAGCCCCGCAGTCGCGAACGGAAGGCCGATAATGGCACTGCTCGAAGTGGACGACCTCTCCGTCACCTTCTCCCGGCGCGGTCAGCGCACCGTGCACGCCGTCGACGGGGTCTCCTTCGCCGTCGACGCGGGCGAGGTGGTCGGCCTGGTCGGCGAGTCCGGCTGCGGCAAGAGCGTCACCTCGCTGGCCATCATGGGCCTGCTGCCCAAGCAGCCCGGCCTGCGGGTCGGCGGCAAGGCGGTCTTCGACGGCACGGACCTGCTCCAGCTCGACGAACGGTCCCGCCGGGACATCCGGGGCCGGGACGTCGCGATGATCTTCCAGGACCCGCTCTCCTCGCTGAACCCGGTGATCCCGATCGGGTTGCAGGTGACCGAGGTGCTGACCCGGCACCGGGGGATGCGGGGGGAGGCGGCCAAGAAGGAGGCCGCCGATCTGCTCGAACGGGTCGGCATCCCCGACCCGCGTCGCCGGCTCAAGGAGTACCCGCACCAGCTCTCCGGCGGTATGCGGCAGCGCGCCCTGATCGCCATGGCGGTGGCCTGCCAGCCCCGACTGCTGATCGCCGACGAGCCGACCACCGCACTGGACGTCACCATCCAGGCGCAGATCCTGGAGCTGCTCAAGGATCTGGTCCGCGACTCCGGCACCGCACTCGTGATGATCACCCATGACCTGGGCGTGGTCGCCGGGCTGTGCGAGACGATCAACGTGCTGTACGCCGGCCGGGTGGTGGAGACGGCCCGCCGCCGCCCGCTGTTCCGTGAGCCGCGCCACCCGTACACCGTGGGTCTGCTCAGCTCGGTGCCGCGTCTGGACGCCCCGCGCGGCGAGCGGCTCAACCCCATCCCCGGCTCGGTCCGGGACGTGCTGACCTGGCCGGACGGCTGCGCCTTCGCCCCGCGCTGTACCCGCCGGATCGACGAGTGCGTGGGTGAGCCGCCGGAGCTGGTGCTCGCCCACGACGGCCGCAGCTACCGGTGCGTCAATCCGGCCCCGGTTCCCGGCGCGGTGCCCCCGGGCGCCACCCCGGCTGCGACCGCCCCGGTGGCCGACGCCGCGACCGCGGGCCCGGTGCCCGCCCCGCGCGAGGAGGAGAAGCCGTGACCGAGAGCGAATTCCTCGTCGAGGTCCGCGACCTGAAGGTGCACTTCCCGATCAAGCGCGGGCTGCTCCTCGACCGGGTGGTCGGCCACGTCAAGGCCGTCGACGGGGTCGACCTGAGCATCCCGCGCGGGAAGACGTACGGGCTGGTCGGCGAGTCCGGCTGCGGCAAGTCCACGCTGGGCCGGGCGCTGCTCCAGCTCACCCCACCCACCGGCGGCGAGGTCCGCTTCGACGGCGTCGAGCTGACCACGCTCCCGGCCGGGAAGCTGCGCACCATGCGCCGCCGGATGCAGATGATCTTCCAAGACCCGATGTCGAGCCTGGACCCCCGGCAGAACGTCGAGTCGATCCTGACCGAGGGGTTGCAGACCCACGGCATCGGGACCGACCGCACCGACCGGCGCCGGCTCATCGGCGAGACCCTCGACGCGGTGGGACTGCCCCGCTGGGCGCTGTCCCGCTACCCGCACGAGTTCTCCGGCGGCCAGCGGCAGCGCATCGGCATCGCCCGGGCCCTGGTGCTCGGCCCCGAGCTGATCGTCGCCGACGAGCCGGTCTCCGCGCTGGACGTCTCCATCCAGGCCCAGGTGGTGAACCTGCTCGACGAGCTCCAGGACAACCTCGGCCTGACCTACCTGGTGATCGCGCACGACCTCGCCGTGGTCAAGCACATCTCCGACGTGGTCGGCGTGATGTACCTGGGCGCGCTCGTCGAGGAGGCGCCGAGTGACCGGCTGTACAACGAGCCGCTGCACCCGTACACCCGGGCGCTGATGTCGGCCGTGCCGGTGCCGGACCCGGACGTGGAGGATCGGCGGGAGCGCATCCTGCTCGCCGGCGACCTGCCCTCGCCGGCCAACCCGCCGTCGGGCTGCCGGTTCCACACCCGCTGTCCGTGGGCCCAGCCGACCCGCTGCGCCGACGAGCGGCCGGCGCTGCGGGACATCGGCGGCAGCCGGGTCGCCTGCCACTTCGCCGAGCCGATCGCCACCGGCGAGCTACGCCGGCACAACGTGAGCGCCCAGATCGTCCGGCCGGACGGCGAGGGCGAGGCCCCCGCCGTCGTCTCCGCCCCCACCGAGCCCGGCTCCTACGTGTGAGCGCGGGGCCCCGTCGGCGTGAGCTACGCCGGCCGGGCCCCGGCCAGGTCAGCCCTCCGGGCGGTGGAGCAGGCCGACCGCGATCGTGTGTACGGCGTCCAGCCCGGCCGGGTCGGTCAGCGAGGCCCTGCCGCCGGTGACGGCGTACCACTCGTCGGCCTCCCGGTACTGCACGCGGAGGACGACCTGGCCTTCGGTGTGCTCCGTGCGCAGGGTCAGCTCGCCGGTCACCACGCCGACCTCGTCGGTCATCACGCCGCCCGGACCGGGCACGATGTCGGCGGTACGGCTCTGCGCCCCGCCGCCCGTGGGCGGGGCGACCGCGCCGGGGGTCCCGGCGTCGGCGGACATCCCGGCGCCCGAGACGTCGGCCGGGCCCGCCGGGGCACCGTCCGCGGTCATCCCGGCCGTGGTGGCCCCCTCGCCCGCCCCGTTCCCGGTCACCGCCCCGTTCCCCGTCACGGTTTGCTCGCCCATGTGCAGCCCTCCAGCATGTCGGTCAGGGCGGACTTCTCGGCACTGGTCACCGTCAGCCGCCAGTGGTGCTTGACCGTCACCCAGTTCTCGGCGTACTGGCACCAGTACGACCGGTTCGCCGGTTTCCACTGGGACGGGTCCTGGTCACCCTTTGCCCGGTTGGAGGAGGCGGAAACCGCGAAGAGCTGCGGCCTCGTCAGATCGTTGGCGAAGTCGCCCCGCTTGGCGTCGTCCCACTCGTCGGCGCCCGAGCGCCACGCGTTGGCCAGCGGGACGGTGTGGTCGATGTCCACGCCGGAGGGGTCGGTGAAGGTTCGGCTGTCGTACACGCTCTCCCAGCGGCCGGCGACCACGTTGCAACCGGAGAGCCGGATGTCCTCACCGTCCCGCTTGAGGACGCTGTCGCGCACGTCGCAGTTCTTCCCGGTGCCCCGCCAGTGCGGGAAGTGGTCCCGGCTGTAGCCCTTCATCGAGCCGGCGCTCGCGACAGTCAGCTGGCCGAGCAGCTCGCCGACGTTGCCACCGCTGCCGCCGCTGGGTGGGGCCTCGGGCTCGTTGACCGACGTGCAGCCGGCAGCCACGACGGCGAGCGTCGCGGCGAGCGCGGCCGCCAAGGCCACGCGATGTCCTGATCTGGTACGCACAGACGACACCTCTCCAGCTTGCGGGCTTCCGGCGATTGCGCACAGTACCCCGACACCGTTTCCATGAATCGTGGCGTCCGGCAAATCGACCGGAGGAAGATAGTTTTTCGTGACCGAACCCGCATCCGCGCCCGTGCTCCGGCTGGGCACCCCCGCCGCCCGGGGGACGCTGCTCGCCGCGATCCTCGCCTCCGGCATGGTTTTCCTGGACAGCACCGTGGTCAATGTGGCACTGCCCCGTCTCGGCGCGGACCTCGGCGCCACGGTGGCCGGTCTTCAGTGGACCCTGAACGGGTACCTGCTGATGCTGGCCGCGTTCGTGCTGCTCGGCGGGGCGCTCGGCGACCGGTTCGGACGACGGCGGGTGTTCCTGCTCGGCGTGGTGTGGTTCGCGGTCGCCTCGGCGCTGTGCGGCCTGGCCCAGGGCACCGGCTGGCTGGTCGCGGCCCGATTCCTCCAGGGTGCCGGAGGTGCGCTGCTCACCCCGGGCTCGCTGTCGGTGATCCAGTCCAGCTTCCACCCCGACGACCGGGGGCGGGCCATCGGTACCTGGTCCGGGCTCGCCGGGGTCTCCACCGCGCTCGGCCCGCTCGTCGGGGGCTGGCTGATCGATGCCCTCTCCTGGCGGTGGATCTTCTTCATCAACCTGCCGCTCGCCGTGCCGGTGGTGCTGGCCGCACGCCGCTGGGTGCCCGAGAGCCGCGACTCCGACGCCTCGCGTACCGGATCGGGACGCCGCCGGTTCGACGTGGCCGGCGCGCTGCTCGGCGCGCTCGGCCTGGGCGGCGTCACGTACGCCCTGATCGACGCGCCGGCCCGGGGCGGCTCGCTGCCGGTGCTGGCGTCGGCGCTGGTCGGGGTGCTCGCCGTCGTCGCGTTCGTGCTGCTGGAACGTCGTCGGGGCGACACCGCCATGCTGCCCACCGGGTTGTTCGGCAGCCGGCTCTTCTCGGTGCTGAACGTCTTCACCGTGGTGGTGTACGCGGCGCTCGGCGGATTCACCTTCTTCCTCGCCGTCTACCTGCAGAACGTGGTCGGCTGGTCGCCGCTACTCACCGGCCTGGCCACCGTTCCGATGACGGCGCTGCTGCTGGTCGGCTCGTCGCGCGCCGGGGCGCTGTCGGCGAAGATCGGCCCCCGGCTGCCGCTGACCGTCGGCCCGGTGGTGGCCGCGCTCGGCCTGCTGCTGCTGCGCGGGGTGGGGCCGGGTGCGTCGTACTGGACGGACGTGCTGCCCGGGGTGGCCCTGTTCGGTCTGGGCCTGACCCTGGTGGTGGCGCCGCTGACGGCCTCCGTGCTGGCCGCCGTGGCGGACCGGTTCGCGGGGGTGGCCAGCGGGTTCAACAACGCCGCGTCCCGGGCCGGCGGGCTGCTGGCGGTGGCCGCGCTGCCCCTGCTGGTCGGCCTCAGCGGCACCGGGTACGAGCAGCAGGCGGCGCTGACCGATGCGTTCCGCGGCGCGATGGCCTGGTGCGCCGGGCTGCTGCTGGCCGGGGCGGTGCTGGCCGGGCTGTTGATCCACCGGCCGCCCCGCGAGACGCCCGGCTCGGAGTAGGAAGGGGCCCCTGCTACGCAGAATGCGTTAACAAGGGGCCCCTCCTTACACCTCAGGCGCGGGCGCGGTTGACGGCGCTGGTGACCGCCTTCACGGAGGCGGTGACGATGTTCGCGTCCACCCCGACGCCCCACACGGTGCGGCCGTCGACCTCGCACTCGACGTACGCGGCGGCCTGGGCGTCCCCGCCGGCGGAGAGCGCGTGCTCGTGGTAGTCGAGCACCCGTACCGGCACGCCCACCGATCCGAGCGCGGTGGCGTAGGCGTCGATGGGGCCGTTGCCGACGGCGGCCATTTCCCGGACCTCCCCGCCGACGCCCACCCGGGCCTCGATCTCGACCTTGCCGTCGGCGGTGCCGATGGTGTAGCCGGCCAGGGTGACGGTCGGGTCGGGCTGGTGGTCGAGCAGGTAGTGGCCCGCGAAGATCTCCCACATGGTGCCCGGGGCGACCTCGCCGCCGTCGTGGTCGGTGACCTGCTGGACCACGCCGGAGAACTCGATCTGGAGCCGGCGCGGCAGGTCGAGCTGGTGCTCGCTCTTCATGATGTACGCCACGCCGCCCTTGCCGGACTGCGAGTTGACCCGGATGACGGCCTCGTAGGTGCGGCCCAGGTCCTTCGGGTCGATCGGGAGGTACGGCACGGCCCAGGTGTGCTGGTCGACCGGTACACCGGCCGCCGCGGCGTCGGCGTGCAGGGCGTCGAAGCCCTTCTTGATCGCGTCCTGGTGGGAGCCGGAGAAGGCGGTGTAGACGAGGTCGCCCGCGTACGGGTGGCGCTCGTGCACCGGGAGCTGGTTGCAGTACTCGACCGCCCGCTTGACCTCGTCGATGCGCGAGAAGTCGATCATGGGGTCGATGCCCTGGGAGAAGAGGTTGAGCCCCAGCGTCACCAGGTCGACGTTGCCGGTGCGCTCCCCGTTGCCGAAGAGGCAGCCCTCGATCCGGTCGGCGCCGGCCAGCAGGCCCAGCTCGGCGGCGGCCACGCCGGTGCCCCGGTCGTTGTGCGGGTGCAGGCTCAGCACCAGGCTGTCCCGCCGGGGCAGGCGCCGGTGCATCCACTCGATCGAGTCGGCGTACACGTTCGGGGTGGCCATCTCGACGGTGGCCGGCAGGTTGATGATCAGCTTCCGGTCCGGCGTCGGCTGGATGACCTCGATCACCGCCGTGCAGACCTCCAGCGCGTACTCCAGCTCGGTCCCCGTGTACGACTCCGGAGAGTATTCGTAGTAGATCTCGGTGTCCGGGGTGTGGATCTCCGCGTACTTCTGGCAGAGCCGCGCGCCGGAGGTGGCGATGTCGGTGATGCCGTCGCGCTCCAGCCCGAAAACCACCCGGCGCTGGAGGGTGGAGGTCGAGTTGTAGAAGTGCACGATGGCCCGCTTCGCGCCGCGCAGCGACTCGAAGGTCCGCTCGATGAGGTGCTCACGGCACTGGGTCAGCACCTGGATGGTCACGTCGTCGGGGATCAGGTCCTGCTCGATGAGCTGCCGTACGAAATCGAAGTCGGTCTGGCTGGCCGACGGGAAGCCGACCTCGATCTCCTTGTAGCCCATCTGCACCAGCAGCAGGAACATCCGGCGCTTGCGCTCCGGCGACATCGGGTCGATCAGGGCCTGGTTGCCGTCGCGCAGGTCGACCGCGCACCAGCGGGGCGCGACCTCGACCTGCCGGGTCGGCCAGGCGCGGTCCGGCAGGTCGACCCGGAACTGCTCCTGGTACGGCTGGTAACGGTGGTACGGCATCCGGCTGGGACGCTGCCGGGCGAACGGATCGGTGTCAGCGTCGGTGGTGCTGCTGGGTTGAGCCATGACGGAGTGCTCCCCTGAACATGTGGCGTCAGCAATCGGAAGGTCGGCGACGATGCCGGGTCGGCGCGAAGGGCCGAGGAGGGTTCGGATGTGCTGGACGGCGCGGTTCGACTCCGCGACGGGGTGCCGGCCGGTCAGGCCCCGTCGCGGCGACCAAGGAGAAGGTGCGCCCGCCACATAACAGAGTGACCCTACGTGATGAGGTGGGGAGTGGAAAGATCGGTCCGGAGTATGAGATCGGTGTCGCAGCCGCCGCACTCGGCTGCCGCGCCGATCCCGCCCCCCTCCTGGCCACTCCTGCCCGCCCCGCCCCGCCCGGTTCAGCGCAGCAGCAGGTCAGCCAGGGGGCGTCGGCGGCGCAGGCCGGTCTCTCGGCGACGTAGCTCCTCCGGCAGGCTGAACGGGTCGCCGAGCCGACCGACCGCCGCCACCACCAGCGGGCGGACCCCGGTGGGCAGTTCCAGGTCGCCGGCGAGCCCGGCGTGGTCGAAGCTGACGAGCTGGCGTACGTAGAGGCCGAGCGAGGTCGCCTGCACGGTGAGGTGGGCCACCGCCTGTCCCAGGTCGTACGCCTCTCGCCCGGTGTGCTCCGACCGGTGGCCTCCGGTGGCGTCCAGGTGGGCGCCGAGCAGCAGGGCGGCGGCGTGCCGGGCCCAGCGCTGCTCGGCCGCCGGCAGGTTGGCCAGGACCCGCTTGTACGTCTCGTCGTCGCGGTGCCCGAGGGCGAATCGCCACGGCTGGCCGTTGCCGACGGAGGGTGCCCAGCGGGCCGCCTCCAGCAGCGAGTCCGCCTCGGCGGGGGTCAGCGTGGCGGCCGGGTCGAACGCCCAGGGGCTCCAACGGAACGCGAGCAGCGGGGTGAGGTCGGCCATGGGGCAAGAGTCCCGTATCGGGCATTTTGCGCCCTTGGTGGGGTGGGAAAATGTGGCAGAAAGCACCCGTAACGGGCTAACCCTCAGGGCGTTTCCGCGCCTGCGGGCGTTGACCCGTCCGGGCCGGCGGACGACTCGCCCGGGCTCGGTGCGGCGACGCCGAGCGGCTCACCACCGGTCACCGGCCCGGCCAGCTCAACGGTCGACGGGGCCGGCCCGACCGCCCCGGCCAGGACGAGGGTGCCGACCACAATCCGCACCGCGGTCGGCGTGCCGTCGGGGGCGTAGCAGTAGATCCCGACGTCCAGCGGGGCGTTCAGCGACGCCGAGGTCGAATCGACCGAGTAGCAGGCGCCGGTGGCCCCCGTGGGCGGCCGGGCCGGGGAGACCGCCAGCGGGGCCCGCCGGTCGGTGAGGACCTCCAGCCAGTCGGTGAACGGGTGCTGCACCCGGGGGTCCAGCCGGCGCGGGACCGCGTCGGTCGGGTCGCCGAGGCGGACGCAGCTGGCCGGTTCCGGCCGGCCGGGCGAGGGCAGGGCGCACTGGAAGAGCCCGTCGGCGGTGGCGGCGAGCGACACGTCCGCGGTACCGCCCAGCGCGCCGCCCGGGACGTCGACCCGCCAGGTGTCGTCGTTCGCGCTGGTCACCACGATCGTGCGATCCGGTCCGTCGCCGGTGAGGGTGTACCGGGCGGTGAAGTGCCGGTCCTGGGCCGCCGCGGCCAGGGCGGCCAGTTCGTCGCGGGCGGCGTCGAGGACGGCGGGCACGGGATCAGTCTGCACCGGCGAGGTCGAAGCGGTGGGCTGGTTGCCGGCGCAGGCGACGAGCAGGACCGGCAGGGTGAGCGTGAGGACGCCGGCCAGGCGCCGGGCCACGCGGAGGTGGGCATGCACCGGGTCATTCTGCGGTGTGCCGCCCCCGCCGGGGGGCCCGTGCGACGCCGGTTCGGCCGGCGTGTCGCGTACCCCCTGCCGACCTGGTGGGACGGCCGCCGCACCGACCCGCGCGGGCCGGATGGTGGGATCACCTGACCCGGCCGCGCGGGCCGCCGGATACCCTCATGTGGTCTGATACGCGCCGCCGGCCGGTTCCCCGGCGGCGTCGGCACGCTCAGGGACGCTGGGAGGGAGTGCGCCGTCGTGGCACTCGTGGTGCAGAAATACGGCGGATCCTCCGTCGCCAACGCCGAGCGGATCAAGCGGGTGGCCGAGCGGATCGTCGCCGCCCGCAAGGCCGGCGACGACGTGGTCGTGGTGGTTTCCGCGATGGGTGACACCACCGACGAACTGCTCGACCTGGCCAACCAGGTCAGCCCGCTGCCGCCGGGCCGTGAGCTGGACATGCTGCTCACCGCGGGCGAGCGGATCTCCATGGCGCTGCTTGCCATGGCCATTCACAACCTGGGATACGAGGCCCGCTCGTTCACCGGCTCCCAGGCCGGCGTGATCACCACGTCGGTGCACGGCCGGGCGCGGATCATCGACGTCACCCCGGGGCGGCTCAAGGGCGCGCTCGACGAGGGCGCGGTGGTCATCGTGGCCGGCTTCCAGGGCGTCTCGCAGGACACCAAGGACGTCACCACGCTGGGCCGGGGCGGCTCGGACACCACCGCCGTGGCGCTGGCCGCCGCGCTGCACGCCGACGTGTGCGAGATCTACACCGACGTCGACGGCATTTTCACCGCCGACCCGCGGATCGTGCCCAACGCCCGGCACATCCGCGACATCACCTACGAGGAGATGCTGGAGTTGGCCGCCTGCGGCGCCAAGGTGCTGCACCTGCGCAGCGTCGAGTACGCCCGGCGCGCGGGGTTGCCGATCCACGTCCGTTCGTCATACTCGACCAACACCGGCACGATGGTCACCGGATCGATGGAGGACCTTGCTGTGGAACAGGCACTGATCACCGGGGTCGCTCACGACCGCAGCGAGGCGAAGATCACCATCGTCGGGGTGCCCGACGAGCCGGGTGCGGCCGGGCGGATCTTCGACACCGTCGCCGGTGCCGAGATCAACATCGACATGATCGTGCAGAACGTCTCCACCGAGGGCACCGGCCGCACCGACATCTCCTTCACCCTGCCGAAGGCCGACGGCCCGACCGCCATGGCCGCGCTTAACAAGATCCAGGAACCGGTCAAGTTCAAGGGCCTGCTCTACGACGACCACGTCGGCAAGGTCTCGCTGATCGGTGCGGGCATGCGCTCGCACCCGGGCGTGGCCGCCGGCTTCTTCGCCGCCCTCGGCACCGCCGGAGTCAACATCGAAATGATCTCCACCTCCGAGATCCGGGTCTCCGTGGTGTGCCGGGACACTGACCTCGACAAGGCGGTCCGGGCCATCCACGACGCCTTCGACCTGGGCGGCGACTCCGAAGCCGTCGTGTACGCGGGGACAGGGCGGTAGCGGCCGTGCCGTCGCTGCCCACCCTTGCCGTGGTCGGGGCGACCGGTGCCGTCGGCACCGTGATGTGCGAGCTGCTCTCGTCCCGGCGCAACGTCTGGGGCGAGATCCGGCTGCTCGCATCCGCTCGGTCGGTGGGGCGGCAGGTGCGCTGCCGGGGCGAGGAGCTGACCGTCGCCGCGCTCACCCCGGAGGCGTTCGACGGCGTCGACGTGGCGATGTTCGACGTGCCGGACGACGTCTCCGCGCAGTGGGCACCGATCGCGGTCAGCCGCGGCGCGGTGGCGGTGGACAACTCCGGGGCGTTCCGGATGGACTCCGACGTCCCGCTGGTCGTCCCCGAGATCAACCCGGAGCAGGCGCGCAACCGGCCGAAGGGGATCATCGCCAACGCCAACTGCACCACCCTCACCATGATCGTGGCGATCGCCCCGCTGCACCGCGAGTACGGCCTGCGCGAGCTGGTGCTCGCCTCGTACCAGGCGGTCTCCGGGGCGGGGCAGGCCGGGGTGGACGCCCTGCACCTCCAGCTCGGCAAGATCGCCGGGGACCGGGCGCTCGGCTCCCGCCCGGGCGACGTACGGCAGGCCGTCGGCGACGAACTGGGGCCGTTCCCCGCCCCGTTGGCGCTCAACGTGGTGCCCTGGGCCGGCTCGCTCGCCGACGGCGGCTGGTCGTCCGAGGAGCTGAAGATGCGCAACGAGTCGCGCAAGATCCTCGGGCTGCCCGACCTGAAGGTCTCCGCGACCTGTGTCCGAGTGCCGGTGGTGACCGGCCACTCCGTGGCCGTGCACGCGGTCTTCGGCACCGAGGTGGACGCCGAAGGCGCCCGCGAGGCGATGCGCAATGCCCCCGGCGTGATCCTGGTCGACGACCCGGCCACCGGGGAATTCCCGATGCCGATCGACGCCGTCGGCACCGACCCGTCCTGGGTGGGCCGGATCCGCCGCGCCGTCGACGACCCGCGCGCCCTTGACCTCTTCATCACCGGCGACAACCTCCGCAAGGGCGCCGCCCTCAACACCGCCCAGATCGCCGAACTCCTGGCCAAAGAACTAACCCCCCGCTGACCCCCCACCCCACGCCGTGCCGTGCGTGCACTTTCGGAGAAAGAGTGCTTATGAGGCGGCGGATGGCCACGCTTTCTCTGAAAGTGCGAGGGCTGGGGCCATGGGTGGGGTTAGGTGGTGGCGAGGCGGACGGTGTCGCGGCCCTGGCGTTTGGCTAGGTAAAGGGCCTGGTCGGCGCGGCGGAGGGTGGTCTCGGGCGGTTCCCCGGGACGGGGCAGGGCGACACCGATGCTGACGGTGCGGCCGACGTCCCGGGCAGCCTCGGCCAACCGCTCGGCGATCCGGACCGCCTCCTCGGGGCGGTGTACCTCGATCACCGCTACGAACTCGTCCCCGCCGATCCGGTACAGCTCGTCGCCCTGGCGCAGCGCCGCCTCCAGCGCCCGGGCCAGCTCGACCAGCAGCCGGTCGCCAGCCTGGTGGCCGTACGTGTCGTTGACGGCCTTGAAGCCGTCCACGTCGATCGCCAACAGGGCCGTACGCCCCGGCGTGGCGCGGGCGATCCGCTGCCCGAACGGCCCCGTGTGGCGCAGCCCGGTCAGCGGGTCGGAGCTGGCCTGCTCGCGCAGTTGGGCCAGGGTGCGTAGCCGGTCCAGGCAGGTCCACGCCTGCCCACCGAGCAGTTCCATCAGGTTGACCGTGATCGAATCGGGCTGCAGCAGCCGCTCGTCGGCGACCAGTAGCAGCCCGCCTCCGTCCGGTGGGCCGACCGGCACCGCCACCAGGGTGCGTACCCCGGCGTCGACGAGCGGACGGTACTCCTCCGTGGGCGGGTGTCCCGCCTCTCCCAGGGTGTAACCGGCGCCGTGCCGGTGGGCCCGGGTGATCATGCGGTTCAGCGCCGGGGCGCCGGCCTCGGTCAGCTCGGCCCGTACCCGGGACTCCAACTCGTCGGGCGTGCCGGTCGGGGCGCCCAGCCGGGGGCCCGACCCGTCGGCCAGCAGCAGCACGGCTGCGGAGAGGCTGGAGACCTCCCGGGCCGCGTAGATCGCCGCGGTCATCAGGTCCCCCGTGGTGGGGGCGGCGGTCAGCGCGGCGGCGTGGCGTAGCAGCTTTTCGCTGCGGCTCTCGGCCGGCGGGCCACCGAGGGCGGTGATCCGGGCACCGAGCCGGCCGGCGACACGCTCGGCGGTCTCCCGCCACAGGCCGAGCTGCACCGGCCCACTCCACTGAAGGTCGAGCACCCCGATCGGCCGGCCGGCCGGGTCGAGCACCGGCACGCAGATTTCGGCGGTCACGTCCGGGCGGATCGGGAGGTAGTCCGGGTCCTCGGCGACGTCGGGAACGGTGGCGGGCTTGCCGGAGGCGTACACCCGGCCGACGACACCGGCCTTCGGCGGTACGGTCGCGAACACCTGCCAGGCGCCGGTGGCCGCGACGCAGCGGAGCCGGTCCTGCACCGGGAGCAGGACGGAGATGGTGGCCGACGCGTGCCGGGCCAGCGTGGTGACGGCCCACTGGCACGCCTCGACAGCGGTCGACGCCATTGCCAGGCGGACCGTGACGTCCCGGATGACGCGGTGGTGGTCTAGGCGCACTTCGTTCCAGTCGCAGGGGAGGGGCGGCAGTCCGATCAAGCGTACTCACCGCAGCTCAGGGCCACCTTCCCAAGATCAGGATCCGTCGTACACATGTGCTATCCACAGGGTGTGGACGAAGCCTGTGGATTCAGCCGGGCGGCGATAGCCTGAGCGCACCGGACGACCTGGAGGACGCGATGCCCACCGCCCCGCTCGGCGACATCCACCAGACTGCCGACCGACCGGGCGCCGTGCGGGTCGGCCTCCGGGTCGGCCAGACCGGTGCGCGCTGAGCCGGCCGTGGACGACCTGCTCTGGTACGTCGCGTACGGCTCCAACATGTACGCCGCCCGGCTGGCCTGGTACCTCGGCGGGGGCCGACCCCCGGGCGGGCTGCGGACGTACCCGGGCTGTCGGGACTGCCGGCCCCCGCGCCGGTCGGCGGCGGTGCTGGTGCCCGGCGGCATCTACTTCGCCGGCGAGTCCCGGGCCTGGACCGGCGGGATGGCCTTCTACGACCAGGAGCTGCCCGGCCGGGCAGCGGCCCGGGCGTGGCTGCTCACCGTCGGGCAGTTCGCGGACCTCGCCGCACAGGAGATGTACCGCGAGCCCGGCGTCGACCCCGACCTGATCGGGGTCGCCGTCGCCGACGGGCGGGCCACCCTCGGGCCGGGCCGGTACGAGACGCTGGTCCGCACCGGCGTTTGCGACGGCGTACCGATGCTGACCTTCACCGCGCCGTGGCGGGCGGCGGATGTCGAGTGGAACGCGCCCGCGCCGGTGTACCTCGCGATGCTCGCCGGCGGCCTGCGCGAGGCGCACGGCTGGGACGCGTCCCGGATCGCCGGCTACCTGGCGGGCCGGCCCGGGGTCGCTGACCGGTGGGAGTCTCCCGCCGTCGAGTCGTTGGTCGCCGAGGCGCTGCGCGGTTGACGGGAACTGCCGTCACACGGAGACCAGTCGCCGTTCGCGTCGGTCCCGGCCGCCGTTGGCGCAGAGCGGAAACGCCGTTGGCATCGTGCGTTGCGCCGTTCGGTCGCGATCGGGGGTCCTCACGGTCGGTAGTTGTCGGCGCCGTCCCATCATGGTCAACATCGGCCGGGTGAATCGATAGCCTTGGCGCACATTCCGCGTCGGTGCTGTCAGAGGCCGACCGTCAGCATGTGGGGGATCATGTTGAAGAAGAGGCTGACCGGCGTCGCCGTGGCCGTGGCTGTCACTGTCGGTGGATTGCTCGCCGTGGCCGGACCCGCGCAGGCAGCGACCCCGGCCATCCAGATCACCAAGGTCTACTACAACTCGCCGGGCACCGACAACCGGTCCAACAGCAGCCTGAACGCCGAGTACGTGAAGCTCACCAACCGCCGGTCCGCGGCCGTCAACCTGAAGTCGTGGACGGTGCGTGACAAGTCGAGCCACGTCTACAAGTTCGCCGGCGACTTCCGACTCGCCGCCGGGGCGAGTGTTTACCTCCACACCGGCAAGGGCACCAACACTGCGACCCACCGTTACTGGGGGTCGGGGGCGTACATCTGGAACAACGACGGTGACACGGCGTATGTGCGCAACGTCGCCGGCACGCTGATCGACTCCTGTTCGTGGAAGAGCAGCGGCAGCTACACGTCCTGCTGAGCACGGGACCGGATCCGTCCGGTCGGGGCGGTGGGCGGCTCTCATGAGGGGGGAGCCGCCCTCCGCCCGGCGCTCGACGTGGCCCGGCGCTCGGCGTTCGACCCGGCTCGGGGTGAGCCGTCGTACGTCGGACCGGTCTGCCATCCTGGTCGCGATGACGACGACCTGGCGACACCTGCCCGCGCCGGCCCGTGAGATCGCCGTGGCGGCCACCGACGCCGTGACCGCGGCCCGGGCGCGCGACCCGGAGGCGTACGACGACGCGGTCGACCGGCTCACCGGTGCGGACCGGTCCGGTTTGGTGCTCGGCGCGGTGGTCCGCCTGCTGCTGGAGGAGACCCACCCGGACGGGCTGGACGGCGATGACATCCGGCAGGTGCTGGAGGCCTGTGTCCGGGGAGCGGCGAGCTGGCGCACGGACGTCGACCCGCACGTGGTGCTGGTGCTGCTGGCCGGCGCGCTCGGCGTGTACGACCCGGACGACGACGCGACCCGGCCCGACCCGGCCGCGCTGGCCCGGCACGCGCCGCTGCTCCTGGCCGACCTGCTGGGCGGGACGACCCGGCCGCTCGATGGCTGGCTGACCGCCGCGTTCGCCGAGATCCGGCGCACCGAACTGCACGACTGAGCGGCGCAGCGTGGGCGGTCGGTCGGGTCGGCGGCTACCCGGCTAACCTCCGAACACCTGCTGGTACTCCGGCTGCCGGAGCGCGTTCCAGCCAGGCTTCGAAGGTCATCATCTCGGGGTGCAACGCGCGGCGGGCTGGGATGTCAGCTCGGTGACGCCGTGGCGGGGCCGGGTCTTCCGTACCCGGCACTGGGTGACCGACCTCTGACCGGATGACCGGTTCCGGCCGGGCGATGCCGCACGGCGGATTCGTGGAGCGTTTACATGGGAGTCCTGGCTGTGGGAATGTTACGCCTGTCGATATGCACGACGGGCGATCCTCTTCCGACCTGGACGGAGCACCATGAACCGTACGCTGCGCGTGGCCGCGACCACCCTCGCCGCCACCCTGGCCGCTACCGTCGGACTGGCGAACCCCGCCTGGGCCGCCAGCTACTCCGCGCCGCTGCGGACCGCCGTCGCGGCCCTGACCGTGGCCACCGAGGTGCGCACCGGCTACAGCCGGGGCCTCTTCCCGCACTGGATCGACGCCGACGGCGACAAGTGCAACACCCGCAACGAGGTCCTGCTCGCCGAGGCCGTCACCGCGCCGACGATCACCGGAAGCTGCACCCTCTCCGGCGGGCGCTGGTACTCCTACTACGACCACGCCTACTGGACGGCGACCGGCGACGTCGACATCGACCACATGGTCCCGCTCGCCGAGGCCTGGGACTCCGGCGCGCGCAACTGGTCCACCAGCCGCCGCCAGGCGTACGCCAACGATCTGGACGACCCCCGGTCCCTGGTCGCGGTGACCGACAACGTCAACCAGTCCAAAGGTGACAAGGACCCGGCCACCTGGATGCCGTCGTACAGCTCGGCACGCTGCCGCTACGTCAACGAGTGGGTGGCCACCAAGACCCGCTGGCGGCTCACCGTCGACACGGCCGAGAAGGACGCCCTGACCAGCCTGGCCAGCTCCTGCACCAACGTCACCATCTCGGTCACGTACGCGTACTGACCGCGCCGGTCCCGCCCGCCCGGCGGGGGCTGAACTCTCGACGAGGCGGTCAGATCGGGTGTCGTCCGAGGTCATCCGGCATTTGAGGATCGTCGGGGTCGGATGTAGTCGGTTTGGTTGCTGTACTCCACAGCTGTACTTCCTTGGCTGCTCGGAGTACGTCACGGGCGGCGGTGGCGACCGGGCAGTCTGTGAGGACCGCTGGCGCGATCGGGTCGAACACTACGGCCGCGACTACATGGAGATCGGTGCCGACTCCCTTCAGACCAGGCTTGCCGGTGACCTCGTCGTCCTGCAACAGCAGCTCGACTCCCCGACGATGTGGGCGACCGCAGCCCGCGCACTCACGACCTACGGCAAGACCACCAAAGACCCGACCGAGGCGATCGGCTGGTACGACACCGCCCGGATCGCCGCTGACCGCTCCGACGACCTGGCCATCCGGGTCTGGGTACGCGGCCGGATCGAGCTACACCGCGCCCTCATGATGACCAAGTCCGGAGACCGATCCGGAGGACTCGCCTACGCCCGACGAGCCTGGGCAACGCTGCCAGCAGACCGCCGCTCACAGACCCTCGGACTGGTACTACAAGAAGTCGAGAGAGCAGCACGCCAGCCAACCTGACCCCCGCTGGGGGGAGCCGGACACACGTCGTCGGCTCTTGCCGATCGTTGCCGATCAGTGCGGTCGAGCAGTTGACGCTAGGCGTCCTTCTTCGGGCTCGGCCTGGTCATCACCGTAGCCCTGAACCTATGGATTTCCGGCAAGGCGGCTCGACGCGGCCCGATACGAGCTCAACTGGTGGTTCGGTGTTCCTCGTGGATGGGTTCGGCGCGGTGGGTTGCTGTGCTTCTCTGCTGTACCTGCTGATCGGCCGCTGGCTCGTCCAAGGTCTCGTGCCGCTCCTCGCCGGTGTCGAAGAACGCCGTCAGGTACGCGTCCGGAGGAAGCTCGCTGTCTCTCATCAGCGAGTAGACCTCGGCACCGTAGCCAAGCTCATCAAACATCCGGTATGCCTGCGCAAAGCCGAGGTAGCTGCAGCTGATCTTGTTCGCGTACTCGGCGGCTTCGGCCTCGGCCAGGGCGACGGCTGCATCGAAGCTCACTGCCCGCCACACCGTAATGCGTTCCTCATACACGAACGGCGCGTCGCTGCCGTATTGCAAAACGCACCGCACCGAGAACCACCCATGGTTGACGGTCTCGTCGGCGTCCTGCGCGTCGCTCACCGGCCCATCCTGCCGCACGGCGTTCCGGTTCGCGGACCCGCGTCGATCATCGCCGAGGCTGGCAACCCCTCGCTTGTAAGCTCTGCGCGCTCCGTCCGGGCGCTTCCGCGCCCGTCTCTGACGCCGGGCGCTGATCCGTAGCCGCCCGCCATCGATTCTCCACGTCTGGCCCTGTTGCTGTCGACAGCAACAGGGCCACTGCGTCGTCACTCAGTTAGTCACCCCAACCGATGCGTCAGCGGCGGCTGTCAGATGTCGCGCAGCTTGTCTATCACCCCGCGCTTAACCGTGACGAGGTCGTCCGCCCGGGGACTCGGCGTTCTGAGCTCGTTCTTGTCCGGGTCGGGGGTCACGCGGATGAAGACGTGAGCGCCGCCTTCGCGGTTCAACACCTCGCTGACAGCGAGGGTTCGGTCGTATCCGCCGACCTTCACCGTGCCGTTCTCGTAGAGCAGCAGCCACATGCCGTTAGGCAGTACCACACGCTGCGCGGGGTTGTGGGGGCCTTTCGCCATATCTAGATCCTCCTTGTACAAGGTGTCGCCAGTTATGTACGTAAGTCTAGGAGGCTTGTACAACCGCTGTCTAGCCCCGAAGCTAGCCGGCGTCCCGTCCGCAGCGTCAAGCGGACCTTGACGCACGTACGGACGCTGCCGAACAGGCGGAGTCGGCTCTCGCGGCCGGCTGCCGGCCCGCGAACCTCAACAACTCTCGGCGCTACCGTCTGCGGCGGCCCCGGGGCTCCCCGCTTTCCGCGCCAGCCGCCGGGCGTGTTGCGTGGCCGGCGTGGAGCGACAGCGGAGCGTCGGACTCGCGCCCTGGCGGCGGCGCGTGCGGCCCGTTCAGGGCCGCCTTGAAGACGTGCAGACAGTTTCTACCAGGGCTAATTTGCTCAGGGACCCTGCCGTCGTTCCATGCCGCGCCACCCCAGACGCTCTACGCCGCGTAGACGACCGTCGCGTCATCGCTCCGCTTGTTGCGCGGCCAACGCGTGCCCTGCGGGTCGGCGCCCTCCAACGTCCGTACCTGGCGCATCAGTTCGACGGGTCCGCGTGTGCTGAGGTTGTCGAGCACCGCAGGCCAGTCGAGAGCGCCGAAGAGATCCACGATCCGTGCCGCACCGTCGGTGAGCACGGCCAGGCGCTGCACCTCGTCGAGCGGGACGCTGCCCACGATGGCGTGATCAGCAGCGGCGGGGATGGCGGTGGCAACCCAGAACCCACCGGGCTGGTTACGCGCGGCCAGTTCGGCGGCGCTGCAAGATCGGGACCGGAAGAAAGCCGGGAAGGACTGGCCGCCGGGGGACCTCGTGTTCACGAGTTCGGTCGGTGGTGCCCTGGACGCCGCTAACGTCCGGCGAGCGTTCCGGCGGGTCGTTGCAAGGCCGGGCTCAATGCTGCCGACTGGACGCCCTGGGAGCTGCGGCACAGCTTCGTCTCGGTCCTGTCGAGTAGCGGCGTGAGTCTGGAGGACATCGCCGACCTGTGCGGGCACTCCGGCACCACGGTCACGGAGAAGGTCTACCGGCACCAACTGCGGCCGGTACTGCTGAGCGGAGCGGTCGCCATGGACCGCATCTTCGCGCTGACCCCGGAAGGCTAGTCACTCAGTTAGTCACTCAGGAAGCACTAGAGGGCACATCCATCGATCGGATGTGCCCTCTGACCTCTGTCGGGGTGGCCGGATTCGAACCGACGACCTCTTCGTCCCGAACGAAGCGCGCTACCAAGCTGCGCCACACCCCGAGGCGTGCGGACAAATAGTAGCCCACTCGATCCGATGGTCAAACTCGGTACCTCTCCGGAGCCCGTCACTCCGCCGGGCCCCGGACCGCCCCGGGGCCGATGTTGCTGACGACTCAGTGCCAAAGCTGCGCCGACCAGCACCGCAGCCCTGGTCGACCCGCCGCACAGGGCTGCGGTTGCGTCGGAGAGCCGTCGCCCCGAGCCTGACCGCCCGCTGGGCACCCCGGGGCGATGCCCCAGGCCCGGCCGGCGGTAGCGCAGGCGGGGCAGCTGCGTAGCGGCGCAAATCACACCCAGGCCAGGCCCGGCGAGCCCGAGCCCCGAGCCCCGAGCCCGAGCCCCGAGCCCGAGCCCCGAGCCCCGAGCCCGACCCGGCGGGGTCGACCCGACCCGACCCGACCCGGGCCGACCCGGGCCGGGCCGGGCCGAGCCGTAGGTCAGCGTGGGATCAGGGTGAGGATGCTCGCCTCCGGGCGGCAGGCGAACCGCACCGGTGCGGTCGGGTGGGTACCCAGGCCGGCGGAGACGTGCAGCCACGAGTCGGAGCCGGGCCAGCGGTGTAGGCCCTTCGCCATCGACCGGGGCAGCCCGCAGTTGGTCACCAGCGCCCCGACGCCGGGCACGCAGACCTGGCCGCCGTGGGTGTGGCCGGCGAGCAGCAGGCCGAAGCCGTCCCCGGCCATCCGGTCGAGCACGGCCGGCTCGGGGGAGTGGGTCAGGGCGATCGACAGCTCGGCCGAGGGCGAGACCGGGCCGGCGACGGTGGGATAGTCGTCCCGCTCGATGTGCGGGTCGTCGACCCCGACCAGCTCGATCAGCAGCCCGCCCGCCTTGAGCGTCGTCCGGGCGTTGTTGAGGTCCGCCCAGCCTGCGCCGGTGAGGATCTCGCGTAGCTCCTCGTGGGGCAGTTCGACGCCCTCAGCGTACTCCCGGTTCGGAAGCAGGTAGCTGAACGGGTTCTTCAGCACCGGGCCGGTGTAGTCGTTCGAGCCGAACACGAAGGCGCCGGGGAGGTCCAGCAGCGGCTGGAGGGCGCGCAGCACGCCGGGCACCGCGCCCGGGTCTGCCATGTTGTCCCCGGTGACCACGACCAGGTCAGGGTCCAGCGCCGCGAGCGACGCCACCCATTCCTGCTTGCGCCGCTGCTCGGGCATCATGTGTAGGTCCGACAGGTGCAGCACGCGCAGCGGCTCGGTGTCGGCGGGAAGCACCGGCACGTCGAACCGGCGCAGGGTGAACATGTTGCGCTCGATGAGCGACGCGTATGCCAGGGTGGCCGCTCCGGCGGCGGCGGTCCCGAGGGCGAGCCGGAATAGTGTGCGCTTTCGCATGCCAATCAGGGTAGTTTCACCGTTCATGAGCACGTTGAAGGACCGCCTCACCGCCGACATGCGCGCCGCACTCAAGGCGCGCGACGAGCTGACCACCTCCACCCTGCGGATGGCGCTGGCCGCCGTCGGCACGGCCGAGGTCGCCGGCAAGGCCAAGCGCGAGCTCACCGACGACGAGGTGCTCGTGGTGCTGACCAAGGAGGCGAAGAAGCGGCGCGAGGCCGCCACCGCCTTCGGGGACGCGGGCCGCGCCGAGCAGTCCGCGAAGGAGACCGCCGAAGGCGACGTGCTGGAGCTCTACCTGCCGAAGCAGCTTCCCGACGGGGAGTTGGCCGAGCTTGTCGCGGGGGCGCTGGCCGCCGGCGGGTTCAGCGGCAAGGCCCAGATGGGCCCAGCCATGAAGGCGGCTCAGGCCGCGGTGGCGGGCCGGGCCGAGGGGGGCCGGGTGGCCGCCGAGGTACGCCGACAGCTCGGCCTCTGACACCCAGGGCGGCGGGCGAGCTGCTTCTCGTCAGTGTCCCGTAGGCGTGGACGCAGATCGCCGCACACGGCCACGTGTACGCCGGGTCCGGCGCGCCGACGGCGGACGTCGTCATCGTTCTGGGCACTGAGGTGGCGGCGGACCGCCGCCAACCGGGGGACCGGCTCGCCGGCCGGCTGGAAACCGTTGCGGCGCTCGTGCACGGCCCCGCTCGCCCGCTGGACCCTGTTGTCCGGGACGCGCTACGGGGCAGCTGAGCCTGGTGACTCAGTTCATGGTCAGTGACGGCAACGGTGACGGGCGGGCACCCCCGAGGGGATGCCCGCCCGTCACGTCGTGGCCTGGGCCCGGATCGGTCAGCCGGGGCGCCCGGGGCGACCGCCCTGGCCCGGCAGCCCGCCGGTGCCATCGTTGACCGGAGGGTTGACCGGCTTGCCGCTTCCGCTGCTGACCTCGATCGTCACCACGCCATCCTTGATGGTGCGGCCGTTCGGGCTGGTGCCGGCGACCTTGCCGGCCGGGCAGGTCGACGGCACCCGGGCGGAGGAGACCACCGGGTCGAAGCCGGCGCCCTTGATCCGGTTCTTCGCGGTCTCGATGTCCAGGCACTTCACGTCGGGGATGGGGCGCTGGTCACCCTCCATGATCTTGCCGCTGGGCGGGGTGAACTCGATGCCCTTCTTGCCCTTCATGGCGTCGCGCAGCGTTTCGTACACCGGGGGGTTGATGCCCGTCGGGACGTCGTGACCCATTTTCTGGTTGGTCTGCGGCCAGTCTGGGTCGGCCTGGATGCCGGCGACCGCGTACTGCTTGGTCATCACGACCAGGGAGGAGGTCTTCTCCGAGTCGGTGGTGCCGGACTTGCCGGCCACCGGCTTGCCGACGATGCCTCGCACGCCGCGGGCGGTCGCGCCGATGCACTTGGAGGTCGCCGACCGGTCGCCGACCGGGCAGCGGGCTGCGTCCACGGCCGCGCGGGCGACCTCGGTGCTGATCCGCTGCTCGCAACGCGGGTTGGCGATGTCCAGCTTCTTGCCGTCCGGGCCCTTGATCTCCTGCACCGGGATCGGCTCGCAGTACTTGCCGTCGGCGGCCAGGGTCGCGTACGCGTTGGCCAGGTCCAGCGGTGTGGTGGCCGAGACGCCCAGGGTGAACGCGCCCCACTGGTGCGCGGCTTCCTTGTTGTTGGCGAACTTGGCGTCCTCGGCCGAGCGGAACTGGATGCCCAGCTTCTGCGCCGCCTTGACCACGTTCTCCGAGCCGACCCGCTGCTGGAGCGGGACGAAGAAGGTGTTCACCGAGCTGCCGAACGCGCTCCACATGTTGTGCACGCCGGCCATCGACTCCACCGAGTTCGTCGGGCAGTAGAAGTGGGTGCCCGGGCAGGCCGCCGGGCTGCTGCTGTCGATGATGTATTCCGACTTGAACTGCTTCGGCGAGTTGATCGTCGAGCTGAGCGGGATGCCCTTCTCCAGCGCGGCCACGATGGTGAAGATCTTGAACGTCGAGCCCGCCTGGTATCCCCTGATGTCACCGCCGCCGGTGAGCAGCGGGATCACCGTGTTGGGGTAGTTGCCCCGGACGCCCTTCTTGGCCTTCCTCGGGTCACTGCTGATCTTGTTCTGCGGCTTGTCCGGGTCGTCGATCTTGAAGTTCCGGTTCACCGAGAGCGCCCGGACCCGCCCCGTGCCCGGCTCGATCGTCGAGACCATCCGGGCCGCCTTGCTGTTGACCCCGAGGCCCTTGCGGACCGCCTTGTCGGAGCCCTCCTGCGCCTGTACGTCGAGGGTGGTGGTGATGGAGTAGCCGCCGCTCTTGAGCCGCCGCTCCCGGTCGTACGAGGTCGAGCCGAACGCCTCCTGCTGCATCCACCAGCGGTAGAAGTAGTCGCAGAAGAAGCCCCACTCCTTCTTGTTGGTGGCGACGCAGCCGTTCGGGGTCTTCTTGTTCTTGACCACCATCTTGGTGGCCTTGGCCGCCTCGGCCTCCTCCTTGGTGATGGCGCCGATGCTGAGCATGTTGTCGATGACGTAGTCACGCCGCGCGAGGGCCAGCGGGTACCCGGCCGTGGTGGTCGGGTCGTTGGTGGTCGGGGCCTTCACCATGCCGGCGAGCATGGCCGCTTCCTCGATCTTGAGCTTGCTCGGCGGCTTGCCGAAGTAGACCTGGCTGGCGGCGTAGACGCCGTACGCGCCGTTGCCGAAGGCGGCGATGTTCAGGTAGCGGGTGAGGATCTCGTCCTTGGAGAGCTCCTTGTCGACCTGAAGGGCCATCTTCATTTCCTTGAGCTTGCGGGCGCCGGTGTCCTCGGTCGCGGCGACCACGTCGGCCGGGTGGGTGGCCGAGTACGCGATGGCCAGCCGGACGTACTGCATCGTCAGGGTCGACGCGCCCTGCTGGGAGGCTGCGTTCGACTGGTTGTTGACGAACGCCCGGGCGACGCCGTTGAAGTCAACGCCGTTGTGCTTGTAGAAGCCGTGGTCCTCGGCGCCGACGATCGCCTTCACCATGTACGGCGAGATATCGGCGAACTTCACGTTGCGCCGGTTCTCGTCGTACATGGTCGCCAGGGGTGTCTTGCTGTCGGAGGCGTACAGGTAGCTGATCTGGGGCGCGCTCGCCACCGTCAGCTCACTGGGCAGGGCCCCGAAGGTCTCAGCGCCGGCCTTGACGGCCAGCCCGGACATCGCCACTGCGGGGAAGGCCGCCGCCGCGACCACCACGCCGGCCAGCAGGCCACAGATGAGTAGCGATGCGGCGTTGGTCAGCACATTATGGTCACGTTTCCGCATCCAGGTCACCTTCGACAGAGTACGCGAGTAGGGAACGAGGGGCGCTGGGGCGTCTTTTCCCCATTTCCTGCGCGCGCCGACCTCGTTGTGCTAAACGCACGAACCCTGGTGTGAGGTTGCGTGGATCCGGCGATGAGTCTCCACCGATCGGAGGAGCGGCGCGGCGTTTTCACGTACTCCGGCCGGGTAGACGGGGGCCGAAGGCCCGGGAAGCCGGGAGTGTCCGTAATGATGGATTTTGCCGACAACGTTGCGTAATCAGTCGACTACAGAGCATGATGGTGGCGGTGACAGAGCCACGCGTCGTCCGTGCCGCCCTGGGGAGGTCGGGCGGACGGCCGGGGGGTCAGAACGGCTTGGTCGCGCGACGTCGGTCGGTACTGCAAGGGGGGACGTGTACACATGGGCATGATCACTGACTGGCCGTCACTGGCGGCATGTCAGAACGGGGACCCGGACGCGCTGTTCGTACAGGGCGCTGAACAGAACGTGGCGAAGCGGATCTGCCGGAGCTGCCCAGTTCGGTACGAGTGCCTGGCCGACGCGCTCGACAACCGGATTGAGTTCGGGGTGTGGGGTGGCATGACCGAGCGAGAACGCCGGGCACTGCTGCGCCGTCACCCTCAGGTTGCCAGCTGGCGGAAGATGTTCGAGGCGGCCATGAAGAAGAACGCGAAGGACAAGTCCGGTAAGGACAAGGTTCTCGTCACTGCTGGGTGACTCCGGTCACGGCCGGCTGATCGCCACGCCGATCGTCCGCAGCCCGTCGACGTCGTGCACGTCGGCGGGCTGCGCCGGCACCGACACCGCCGGCACCTCCGGGAACGCCTCGGTGAACCGGGCACCCACCTGCTGTTCGCGCAGCGCCTGCTGGGCCAGCACGGCGTGGGCCCGCAGCACCTCGACCGTGCCGGAGTGCCCGCCGGCCTCGGCCAGCCGCTCGGCGGCGGCCAGGCTGGTCGCCGCGTCCAGGGAGCCGACCGTCAGCGTATGCACCCGGTTGAGCACCAGGCCGGCCAGCGGCATCCGCTCCTCGCGCAGCCGCCCGGCGAAGTACGCCGCCTCCCGGACCGCGTCCGGCTCCGGCGCCGCGACCAGCAGGAACGCCGTTTCCCCCGCCTGGAGGATCCGGTACGTCTGCTCGGCGCGCTGCCGGAAGCCGCCGAACATCGAGTCCAGCGCCGCCACGAAGCCGGAGAGATCGGTGAGCAGTTGGGCGCCGAGCACCTTCTGCACCACCTTTGAGAACACGCCGAAGCTCGCGGTGACGAAGCTGAACATGCTCCGCCCCCCGGTGCGCGCCGGCGCCAGCAGCAGCCGCAGCATCCGCCCGTCGAGGAATCGGGAGAGCCGGGCGGGGGCGTCCAGGAAGTCCAGCGCCGAACGCGAGGGCGGGGTGTCCACCACAATCAGGTCCCACTCGCCCCGGGCGTGCAACTGGCCGAGCTTCTCCATCGCCATGTATTCCTGCGTGCCGGCGAAGGTGGAGCTCATGGCCTGGTAGAAGGGGTTGGCGAAGATCTCCGTGGCCTTCGCCGGGTCGGTGTGCTGAAGGACCACGTCGTCGAAGGTCCGCTTCATGTCCAGCATCATGGCGTGCAACTCACCGCCGCTGGCCTCGACGTCGATCCCCTTGACCTGGCGAGGAGTGTTGTCCAACTCGGTCAGGCCGAGCGACTGGGCCAACCGGCGGGCCGGGTCGATGGTGAGCACCACCGTGCGCCGGCCGTGCTGCTCGGCGGCCCGCAGGGCGAGCGCGGCGGCGGTGGTCGTCTTGCCCACTCCGCCCGCCCCGCAGCACACCACGATCCGCACGCCGGGGTCGGCGAGGATCTGGTCGACGTCCAGCTGCGGTGCTGGGTCTTCGGAAGGCACCAATCGAGCGTATCGGGCTCCGGGGAGTATCCGCGCCGTGCCGGCTTCAGTGTGAGTCAGTCAATCCCCCCGGACGAGCGCCCGGGTCAGCGTTTCCAGCCCCGCCCGGTCCACCCCGCCGGGCAGCAGCGGCAGTTCGGTCAGGGGCAGCCCCAGCCCGCCCAGCTCGGTCCGGAGCGAGTCCTCCAGCTCCCGGCGGATGAGCTGGTCGCGCGCCTCGTCGGCGAGCCCGGCGACGGTGTCCCGGTCGGCCGGCAGCCCGGCGGCGACCAGCCCGCGCCGCAGCTCCGCCGCGCTCACCGCCCGCCCGGCGGGCAGGGGCGGACGGGCCGCGTTGATGATCACCCGGCCCACCGGGAAGCCGAGCCGGGTCAGCTCGCCGATTGCGTCCACGGTCTCCTGGACCGGCATCTCCTCCAGCAGCGTCACCACGTGCACCGCGGTCATCGGGGAGCGCAGCAACGCGGAGACCCCATCGCTCTGGGTCTTGATCGGGCCGACCTTGGCCAGCCGGGCCGTCTCTGCCGTCACGTTGAGGAACCGACCGATCCGTCCGGTCGGCGGCGCGTCCAGCACCACCGCGTCGTACACCCGGCGCTGGCCGGCGGTGCGGGTGGTGGCCTCCTTGACCTTGCCGGTGAGCAGCACGTCGCGCAGGCCGGGGGCGATGGTGGTGGCGAAGTCGATAGCGCCGAGCTTGCGCAGCGCCCGGCCGGCGGCACCGAGCTTGTAGAACATGTCGAGGTACTCCAGCAGGGCCTCCTCGGCGTCCACCGCCAGGGCCCGCACCTCCCCGCCGCCCGGGGCGTCGGCCAGGTGCCGCTCGGCGTACGGCAGCGGGTCGGTGCCGAAGAGCTGGGCGATGCCCTGCCGCCCCTCGACCTCGACCAGCAGGGTGCGCCGGCCCTCGGTGGCCAGCGCCAGCGCCAGCGCCGCCGCCACGCTGGTCTTGCCGGTGCCGCCCTTGCCGGTCACCACGTGAAGGCGGGCCGGCCACTCCGTACCGGCCGGGTCCGCCGGCCGCTCAGCTGCTCGCACCCATCGAGCCTATCCACCCGGCGACCAACGTGTCGGCGGCCATCGGGGCGGCCCCCACCGACCGTGGACCGGTCAGGCGATCTCGCAGACCCGCCAGCCGGTCTTCTGCACCACGGTGAAGCGGAGATCCTGGTCGGCGACCTTCTCGTCGGCCGTGGTCATGGTCACCTTGGTGGTGACCGTGGCCCGCTCGCCGGTCTGCTCGTCCACCTTCGGCGTGGGCCAGGAGAACTGGGGGTTCTTGTGCTGCTCGGCGTACTGCCGCACCTCCGCGACCTTCGCGGCGATCTTCTTGTCGTCCTGGGACGCGGCGCAGACGTAGCTGTTGGCCTTCTTCGCGTCCCGCTCCCGGTAGACGGCGGTGAGGAAGCGGTCCACCGCCTCGGCCGGCTCCTTGGCGCCCTCGCCGCTCTCGACGTTGCGCAGGGTGAAGAACGCGGCGGCGCCACCGCCGCCGCAGAGCAGCAGCGCCAGGACGACCACGATCGAGGCGATCAGCAGGCCGCGCTTCTTCTTGGGTGCGGCCGGGGTGGGGTACGGCGGATAACCCGGCGCGGGCGGCGCCACCGCGCCCGACATGGGGCTACCCGAAGCGCCGAACGGTGCGGCCTGGGCGGTGCTGCCGAACGGTGGAGGCTGGGCCGGGCCGCCGAAGGGGGCGGCCTGGGCCGGGCCGCCGAAGGGTGCGGGCTGGGTGGAACCGCCGACGGGGGGCTGGCCGGGCTGTACGTCGAACGGACCGGAGGCGCCGCCCGGCGGGGCCGCGGGGACCGGGCCGCCCGGCAGGCTGGGGGCGCGGTCGCCGACGGGCGGACCGACGGGCGGACCGGAGGGCGATCCGACGGGCGGACCGACGGGCGATCCGACGGGCGGACCGACGGGTGATCCGACGGGCGGACCGACGGGTGATCCGACGGGCGGACCGGAGGGCGGACCGGAAGGCGATCCGGTGGCGCTGCCGTCGGGCGGTTGGGTCATGTCGGTCCCCCGGGGGTGCGGCCCCTCGTCGGCGAGGACGCCAGGGCTGGTCGAGCGAAGGCGGACGGGCCGCGCGTGTCCGTCCGACGGGAAGGGTAGCTGTGAACCGCTTCCCGAGTGGGGCCCCGGCCGGAAGACGCGAGTTTTCGGTCATGGAACGCCGATAGTCGCGGTCCGGTATCCGACCTGCAATCTGTCGCATATGTGACTTTTGGTAATCAGGCGTGCGCGTCCCGTTGTCCCTGTCGGAAATCGGTCCTACGTTCGTGCCGGCATGGGGGGGCCGGATCGGCAGACGGTCCGAGCCGAATGGTGACGACTTGATCAGGCGCGAGGCCCGGAGGCAGTGCATGCGCGACACCAACGAATTCTCCCGAGCCCAGTTTCCGCCCACCGGAGGCACCCGGCGGCTCGGGTCCGGCCCCGCCGGTGAGGAGGGCCCGGTCACCGGCCTGCCGTTCAACGAGCGGTCCTACCGGCGGCTCACCGACCCGGGGGAGATGTTGCGCATCCTGAGTCGGCCGGCCGAGCGCCCCCGGGACGAGGAGGAAACCGGGTACGTCATCCACCTGCCGATCCGGGTGGCCGACCTGGCGACGGCGACCGCGCTGGCCGGCAAGGTGGCGGTCTCGCTGGGCTTCCTGCCCGAGCTGGATGCCGGGGAGACCACGGTCTCCACCGCCGACGACCAGAACAACCGGCACCGGGTCTTCTGTGACCTGCTGCTGCCGGACCGCTCCCGCTGCCCCCAGTGCTACGACCACGAGGGGCCCTGCGGCGAGCCGCCAACCGCCCCGGAGCAGCGTCCCGCGCCGGGTGGTGGCCTCAGATCGTAGGCTGGGGGCGACAACCCGTCGTCGCCTCCTAGGGAGCCCTGCACTTATGCAGAAGTGGGAATACTCGACCGTCCCGCTGCTGGTCCACGCGACCAAGCAGATCCTCGACAACTGGGGTGAGGACGGCTGGGAACTCGTCTCCGTGGTTCCCGGCCCCAACCCGGAGCAGCTCGTCGCGTACCTCAAGCGTCCGAAGGCGTGAGCGACGTGAGCAACGGACCGCACGCCAAGCTCGCCGAACTCGGGCTGGAACTGCCCGAGGTGGTGCCCCCGGTGGCCAGCTACGTGCCGGCCGTCCAGTCCGGGCAGCACGTCTACGTCTCGGGGCAGCTCCCCATGGCGCAGGGCAAGCTGCTCGCCACCGGGAAGGTCGGTGCCGGGGTCTCCACCGAGCAGGCGAAGGACCTGGCGCAGCGGTGCGCCCTGAACGCCCTCGCGGCGGTGGACGCCCTGGTCGGCCTGGAGAACGTCGTCAAGATCGTCAAGGTGACCGGGTTCGTCGCGAGCGCGTCCGGCTTCACCGGTCAGCCGGGCGTAATCAACGGTGCGTCCGACCTGTTCGGCGCGGTCTTCGGCGAGGCCGGCCGGCACGCCCGCTCCGCAGTAGGCGTAGCAGAACTCCCCCTCGACGCCCCGGTAGAGGTCGAACTAATCGTCGAGATCGCCTAACCCCACCCCAAACCCCACCCCCAACCCCCACCCCCACCCCACCCCCACCCCGCCCGCGATCTTGCACTTGGGGCCCCGATGAAAGCCGCGAAAAGGCACATATGAGGGGCCGCGAGTGCAAGATCGCGGGGAGTGGCGGGCGGGGTCGTACGATCGCTGGCATGACCGGGCACATCAGGGGGGCCGTGGGGGCTGTGGCGGGGGAGTTGCCGGGGTGGGTGACGTTGGTGCGGGCGCCGAACCCGGGGCCGATGACGCTCGACGGCACCAACACCTGGGTGCTGCGGGCCGGGCCCGGTGAGCCGGCCCTGGTGGTCGACCCCGGGCCGGCCGACGAAGGGCACCTGGCCGCGATCGCGGCGCACGGGCCGGTCGCCACTGTGCTGATCACCCACGGGCACCCGGACCACACCGACGGCTCGGCCCGGCTGCGCGAGCTGCTCGGCGGGGTACCCGTGCGGGCCGTCGACCCGGCCCACAGTCACGGCGGCCCGCCGCTCGACCCGGCCCACAGTCACGGCGGCCCGCCGCTCGAACCGGGCCACGGTCACGGCGGCCCGCCGCTCGACCCGGGCAGCGGCCTCGACCAGGCCGGCCTCGACCAGGCCGGCCTCACCATCCGACTGCTGCCCGCCCCGGGGCACACCGCTGACTCGGTCTGCTTCCTCGTCGAGTGTGGCGGCGAGCGGGTGGTGCTCACCGGCGACACCATCCTGGGCCGGGGCACCACCGTCGTCGCCCACCCCGACGGCCACCTCGGGGACTACCTGACCAGCCTGGGGCTGCTCTCGACGTACCAGGGGGTGCTGGCGCTTCCGGGCCACGGCCCGGCGCTGGCCGACTGCGGCGCCGCCGCCGACTTCTACCTCGCCCACCGCCGCGCCCGGCTCGACCAGGTCCGGCAGGCGGTCGCCGAGGGCGCCACCACCGCACCCGAGGTGGTGGCGCGGGTCTACGCCGACGTTGACCGCTCCCTGTGGTGGGCGGCCGAGTTGTCGGTCCGCGCCCAACTGGAGTACCTGGGGGTCGCCCCGGCCGGGACGGAGCGGCCGTGACCTGCCCGGTCTGCGGCACGCTGGCCGTACCGGGGGCGCGGTTCTGCCACAACTGCGGGGCCGCCCTGCCGGCCGCCGCCGGCCTGCCGAGCGCCGAGCGGCGGGTGGTCACCGTGCTCTTCGGCGACCTGTCCGACTTCACCTCCTGGTCGGAGGACCTCGACCCGGAGCGGGTCGGCGCGGTCACCGACCGGGTGCTCGCCTCCCTCGCCGGGGCGGTGAAGACCTTCGGGGGGCACGTCGACAAGCTGACCGGCGACGGCATCATGGCGGTCTTCGGCGCCCCCGTCGCCCACGAGGACGATGCCGAACGGGCCGTCCGCGCCGCGCTGTCCATGCAGCGGGCGGTGCGCCGGGTGCTCGACGACGAGCGGGGCGGCGGCGCGCCGCTCGGCCTGCGGGTCGGGCTGAACACCGGCGACGTGATCGCCGGCATCCAGGCGGCGATCGAGTACACGGTCATCGGCGACACGGTGAACACCGCCGCCCGGCTGGCCGACGCCGCCGCCGTCGGCGCCGTCTACGCGGGGGGACGCACGTCGTCGGCCACCCGGCACGTGGCGTCCTGGCGGGCGCTGCGCCCGCTGCGGCTCAAGGGCAAGCGCGAGCCGGTCGAGGCGTACGAGCTGCTCGGTCTCCTCGACGCGCCGGGCACCCGGTCGGGCCTCGGCGACGAGGCGCCCTTCGTCGGCCGGGAGACCGAGATCGGCCGGGTGGCCGGCCGGCTCGCCGAGGTGATCGACCGGGGCGAGCCCCGGGTGCTGCTGATGACCGCCGAGGCGGGGATCGGCAAGTCCCGGTTCTCCGCCGAGGTGGAACGCCTCGCCGCCGGCTACGACGTCGGTGCCGGCCGGTACGCCACGCACACCGGCGCCCGGGTGCTCTCGGTGCGCTGCGCCGCGTTCGGCGAGCGCCGCCGGCTGGCGCCCCTGGCCGACCTGGTCCGGGCCGCCGTCGGCCTGCCCAACGATTCGGCCACCGCGCTGACCCGGCCGGCCGTGGAGGAGCGGCTACGCCGGCTCAACCAGCGCCTCGGCCGGCTCCACGAGGGCCTCGCACCGGTCGCCGCCGACCAACTCCTGGCCCTGCTCGGCTACGCGGACCTGCCCGCCGTGAGCCCGAGCGACCAGAACGAGTGGGGTACGGCCCAGCCGGCCGCCGACGCCGACGTCGTGCCGAACACGGTGGCCGACCTGGTCAGCGCCCTGGCCGCCGAGGCGCCGCTGGTGGTCATCGTCGACGACCTGCACGACGCCACCGGTGAGACCATCCGTTCGCTCGGGGTGGCCCTGTCCCGGATCACCGGCCCGGTGCTGGTGCTGCTGCTCGGCCGCCCCGAGCTGGTGCGTACCGCCGGTGCGCTGACCCGGGTGGCGGACGCCGAGGTGCACGCCCTGCCGCCGTTGCGCGGCGCCGACGCCGCCCGGCTGCTCACCAGCTACCTCGGCGGCGGGAAGCTGCCGCAGCCCGACACCGATCGGCTCCTGGCCACCGCCCAGGGCAACCCGTTCTACCTCGCCGAGCTGGTCACCCTGCTGATGGAGCGGGGCGCGCTGACCGCCGTGGCCGACCGGGCCGCCCCGGGCAACGCCGGCTGGCGGCTGGCGCCCGGCTCGCTGGGCAGCAGGCTGCTCTCCCGGGACCTCGCCGCCGTGCTCGCCGCCCGCATCGACGCCCTGCCGCCGGACGCCCGATCCGTGCTGCGCGACGCCGCCGTGGTCGGCGACACCGTTCCGGAGAGCACCCTGGAGGCGCTGCGCGAGCAGCGCGCCGGGCGGGACGGCCGGCCGGCCGCCGTGGTCGCCGTGGAGCTCGACCGGGCCGTGGAGGAGCTGCTGCAACGCCGGATGCTGCACCGGGTCCGCTCCGGGTTCGCCTTCGCCACCCCGCTGATGCGGGAGGCCGCGTACTCCGGGGTGAGCAAGGCCGAGCTGGCCGAGCGGCACGCGGCGTTGGCCCGGTGGGCCGCCCCCGGCGGGCCCGGTGAGCCGGTCGCCCCGGGCGGGTTCACCGACGCCGCCCGGGACGCGTTCGTCGCCGAGCACGTGGAGCGGGCCGCCGCGCTCGCCGACGCGGTCAAGCTGCGCCCGGACGCGCCGGCCCGCACCGTCGTCGGTCTGGGCGTGACCGCGCTGGGCCGGGCCGCCCGCCGCTCGTTGCAGGCCGGGGAGCCGGCCGCCGCCGTCGAATACGCCGAACGCGTCGTCGAGCTGGCCCGGGGCGGGCTGCCGGCGACCGACCGGTTGGTGCACGCCCGCGCGCTGCTCCAGGTCGGTCGGCCGGCCGACGCGCTCGCCTACGCGGAGAAGATCGCCGCCAACGCCGGGGACGAGGCGGACACCCGGACGAGTGCGTTGCTGCTCGCCGGGCAGGCCCACCAGACCCTCGGCGACCAGACTCGGGCCGTGGCCTGCTGGCAGGAGGCGTTGCAGGTGGCCTCCGCAGGCGAGCTGCCGGCCCTGCGCGCCTCGGCGATGCGTCGGCTGGGCATGGCCGACTTCGTGGCCGGCCGGCTGGGTCAGGCGAGTAGCCAGCTCGCGGCGTCGTACCAGGTCAGCCTGACCGCGCAGGACCGGCGCGGGCAGGCATGGTCGTTGCAGAACCTGGCCTGGGTGACCACGACCCGGGGCGACTTCGCCGGCACCGACGCGGTGCTCGGCCGGGCCGCCCGGCTCTTCGCCGAGCTGAAGGACCCGTACGGGCGGGCCTGGCTGCGTGGCACCACCGCGTTCGCCCGGTTGCTCGCCGGCCGGCTGGGGGAGGCGTGCCGGCTCGCGCGGGTCTTCCTGCCCTTCGGTGAGCGGGTCGGCGAGGCGTGGGCCGTCGGCACGTTGCGGGCGGTCGAGGCGTTCGCCGGCGCGGAGCTGGGCGAGATCGCCGAGGCCGACCGGGCGGCCCGGCGGGCGTACCGGGACTTCGCCGCGGTCTCCGACGACTGGGGGCGGGGCTTTGCCCTGGTGGTGCGCGCGGTGGTCGCCCGTGGGCTGGCCGAGCCGGAGCACGCCGCCGACCTGCTCGCCGACGCGATGTCGTACGCCGAGCGGACCTCGCACCCGCTGCTCACCGGGATGGCCGGCACCCTGCGCGGTTTCGTGGCGCTGGACATGGGCGACTGCGAGACCGCCGAGCAGGCGGCGCGGGCGGTGCTGACCGCCGTCGAGCCGCACAACCCGCAGGCGCCCGCGCAGGTGGGCCCCCGGGTGCTGCTGGCCACCGCCCGGCTGGCTGCCGGCGACTCCGCCACCGCGGTGGGGCTGCTCGCCCCGGTGGCCACCGGGGCGGCGAACACGCCGTCGCTGCTGTTCTCCCGCCGCCAGACCATGGCCCGGTACGCGTCCGCGCTGCTCGCCCACGGCCAGCACGAGCAGGCCCTGGACTGGGCGCGCCGGGCGGTCGCCGTCCCGGCGGAGGACGTGCGCAGCCAGGTGGTCGCGGCGAGCGTGCTGGCCGAGACGCTGGCCGCCTGCGGTCGTCCCGTCGAGGCGTTGGCGAGCGCCGAGGAGGCAGTCCGCCTGGCGTACGCGACGGAGCAGCGCAGCGAGCGCCTGGTGGCGGACGCGTTGCGGGTCCGTCTCCGGGGCCAGGGGTAGGGCGGCGGCCCCTTCCGCCGTTGACGTGCGGGAACGCTCCTTCCCACCGGGCGGCCGGCGGGCGGGACGGTCAGTCTGCCGGTTCCGCCGATGCGGGCACGGGCAGCACCGGCTACGGTGTCCTTCCGAACGACGGTCCCCTGCGTGACCGTGCCGGGCCCTGGGGGAGGACGTCATGAGGTTGCCGCGCTCCAGTGCCGGCTGGACGATCGGGATCTTCGGAATCCTGGCCCTGCTGATGGGCGCGGTCGGTCTGCTCTGGCCGGAGACCCAGCTGCGGATGCTGGGCTTCGAGGTGCCGCAGAGTCGGGCCACCGGCGACTACACCGGCACCTTCATGACCGCGTCCTCCATGGCGTCGTTCAACATGGGGGTCTACTACCTGCTGGCCACCGCCACCGAGTGGCGGCCGTTCTACCGCTTCACCGTCTTCTTCCGGCTGGTCACCTTCACCGTCTTCACCATCGCGGTGCTGGCGGACATCGCGCCGGGCCGGTTCTTCACGGTCGCGCTCTGGGAGGGCCTGGGCGCGGTCGCCACGGCCGTGGCCCTCTGGTGGGACGCCCGCCGGGCGTCGCCGACACCGTCGAACGCGGACGGCCCGGGTGCGCCGGCCGGCGTCGTCCCGGCCGCTGGCGCGGACCGTTGAGCCCCCGGGCCGATTGGGTATTTTCGAAGCCGTGACCGACACCCCGCCCGGCGCCCGACGGTTGCCCATTGTGCCTGGGATGACCGATTTGGAGGTTTTCGCCCGGGGTGGTTACGCCACCGTCTACCGGGCCACCCAGATCTCGGTGGGGCGCGAGGTCGCGGTCAAGGTGGAGAACCGCACCCTGGACAACGATCGGGATCAGGCCCGGTTCCTGCGTGAGGCGCGGGCGGCGGGGAGGATGTCCTCCCACCCGCACGTGGTGGACCTCTTCGACGTCGGGGTCACCGTCGACCAGCACCCCTACCTGATCATGGAGCTGTGCGACGGGTCGTACGCCGAGCGGATGCGCACCTCGCCTCTGGGCCCGGCGGAGACCCGCGACCTGGGCGTGAAGATCGCCGACGCGCTGGCCCACTCGCACGCCAACGGGGTGCTGCACCGCGACGTCAAGCCGGCGAACATCCTCTACTCGCAGTTCAACCCGGCGGTGCTGGCCGACTTCGGGCTCGCCGTGCTGGCCGAGGCGCGCGACGCGTCGGTGACCCTGGAGGTGCTCACCCCCGCGTACGCGCCGCCGGAGATGTTCAACCACAGCCCGCCGTCGCCCGCGGTGGACGTGTACTCGCTCTGCGCCACCCTCTACGCCGTGATGCACGGCCGGCCGCCCCGCTGGCAGTCCGAGCGCAGCCCCAGCCTGGTCACCGTGCTGGAGATGTTCCACCAGCCGATCCGCGGCCTGCCCGGGGTTCCGGAGGAACTGGTCGACGTGCTCCGGGCGGGCATGGTGAACGACCCGCGGGCCCGCCCGTCCGCAGTGGAGCTGCGTGGCATGCTCGCCGCCCTGCCCCTGGATCCGCTCAGCGCGCCGGTCAGCGGCGCGCCCGTCTCCGGCGGCCCGTCCTCGGGCGGCCCGTCCGGATCGACGGGCGCCACCACCGGCAGCCCTTCCACCTCCGGCGGCCTGTACGGCACCGCCCAGCCGGCCCGGCCCCGTCCGCGTCCTCCGGTGGAGGACGACCACCCGACCATGCCGACGACGTCCGGCCGGCGGTGGCGGCGGCGCTGGTTCCTCGGCGGGGCCGGGGTGCTCGCGCTGGCCGCGTCGGCCAGCGCCGGTGCCTGGGTGGCGGGTGGTGCGCCGGCCGCCCTGACGTCCACGCCGGTCGCCAGCGGGGCTGCCACGTCGGTGCCCCGAGGCTGGGGTGCGCTGCCGGGTTGCGTGTCGGTTTCGCCGGGCGTTACCAAGCTGCCGACCGGTGCGCGGTGCGTCGCCGAACTGGAGTGCTTCGGGCCGGTGCGGGTACGGGGCCTCCTGGCGGAGGCCCAGCGACTGCCCTGCGACGGCCGGCACACCTGGGAGACCTACGCCGCGGGCGAGTTGCCGGCCAGCCTGGTCGGCGTCGGGCACGACCGGGTCAAGGCCGATCCGGCCGTGCTCGGGGTCTGCAACCCGGTCACGTTCCGGTTGACCAGCGGAATCGCGTACACCAGTGGCTGGCACCTCGAGGTGCTGCCGCCGGACGGGTCGACCACCGACCGGACGTACCGTTGCCTGGCGGGGCGCGGCGTAGACCGGCTCTACGAGCCGACCCTCACCGGCCGCTGACCCTGCCCGCGCCCCCACGGCGTTCCTGGACCGCCCGCAGCGTGGCCCGGCTGTCCATCGCCTCCAGCGTGTCGGCGTCGACATTGCCCAGCCCGGCGACCCGCTGGGCCGGCCACTCCGTCGGCCCGTCGACCGAGCGTTCGCGGGCCTCCTCGCGGCGCTGCCGCACCTCCGTCACCGCCACCCCGGCGATCATCACCAGCAGGACGCAGAGCAGGGCGAGCACCACCGCCAGGATGCCGCGCGGACGCCACCAGAGCAGCGTCACCAGGAGGGCGAGTGCCGCAACCGAGGCGGCGGCGGCCGCGGCGCGCGCGTCGGGCCGAGGGAATCGGGTCACCCGTCAAGGATGGCGAAGCCGCCGCGCGTGTCAACCGCGCCGGCCCGTCGATCCGCGAGCCGGTGGGGCAGAAGAAGCGTCGGCCACGAGCAACGTGTTACCTGAGTCGGAGAAATGACCCTTTCCTAGGTATTTTCCGGGCGGTATTCGTTGGGTTCGGTCCCTAGAGTGACGGGGGTCGAGGTTTCCCCGACGCGTCCCGTTCCCCACCGGAAGGCATCCGCATGCCCCGTAGAACCCGGTCCCTGGCCGCAGCAGGAATAGCCGGCATCATCCTCGCCGCAACGGCCGTCGCGCCCGCCGGCGCCGCGCCGACCACCGCAAGCTGGGGCCGCCTGTCCACGTCGGACCGGACCGACCCCGCCGAGGCCCGCCGGGTCGACCGCGTGCCGACTCCGAAACTCGACTGGTACGCCTGCTACGGCCACGCCGAGTGTGCCACCGTCCAGCTCCCCCGCGACTACGACCAGCCCACCGGTGCCACCACCGAGGTGGCGCTGCTGCGAGTCAAGGCGCGCGACCAGCAGCGCCGGATCGGCAGCCTCTTCGTCAACCCGGGTGGCCCCGGCGGGTCCGGAACGGACATCGCGCTCGCCGCGTCGTACTTCCTCGGCGACGACCTGCTGGACCGGTTCGACATCGTCGGTGTCGACCCGCGCGGCGTCGCCGCCAGCGAGAACGTCAAGTGCTTCCCCTCGGTCAAGGAGCAGACCAAGGCGTACGCCGGGCTGAACGTCGCCTTCCCGAGGACGAAGGCCGAGGAGAAGGCGTACGTCGCCGCGTCGAAGGCGGTCGGCAAGGGGTGCTCCACCACCGGCAAGCCGTTGACCGGCGCGATGTCCACCGCCGAGGTCGCCCGGGACATGGACGTGCTGCGCCGGGCGGTCGGTGACAAGAAGCTGACCTACGCCGGCTTCAGCTACGGCAGCGCGCTCGGCCAGTACTACGCCAACATGTTCCCCGACCGGGTCCGCGCGCTGGTCATCGACGGCGTGCTCGACCCGAACGCGTGGGTCGGCCAGGGCAAGGCGCGCAACCAGCTCCAGGAGACCCGGCTGCGCAGCGCCGACGGCGCGTACGCGGCGCTGCGCGAGATCCTGGTGCGCTGCGACAGGGCCGGCAAGGTGGCCTGCCCATTGGCGGCCGGCGACCCGCTCGCCTCGTTCGAGCTGGTGACCAAGCGGCTGCGCAAGAAGCCGGTGGTGATCGACGACCCGGACACCGGTGAGACGTTCACGGTCGGCTACGCCGACTTCGTCGGCGCCGCGTTGAACGCCCTCTACAGCCCGTACGGCTCCGAGGACATCGTCGCGATCACCGTCGAGATGCTGGTCCTCACCGACCCCGCGGCGGCCACGCCGGCCCGCCGGGCCGAGGCCCGCACGACGATCGCCGCCCGCGCCGCCGCCGCCCGCCAGCAGATCCGACGCGGGTACGACTTCCCGTACAACAACGGGCTGGAGACGTTCCTGACGGTGGACTGCACCGACGCGTACCACCCGAAGGACGCCGGGGCCTGGCCGGCGCTGGCCGCCAAGGAGGACAAGCGGGCACCGTACTTCGGCCGGGCCTGGGCCTGGGGCACCGCGCCGTGCGCCCGCAACACCTGGACGGTCCGTGACGAGGATGCCTACACCGGGCCGTTCAACAAGCGCACCAGCGCCCCGGTGCTGGTGGTCGGCAACTACTGGGACCCGGCGACCAACTACCGGGGCGCGGTCAGCTCGGCGGCGCTGCTGCCGAACAGCCGGCTGCTCAGCAGCGACAGCTGGGGGCACACCGCGTACGGCACCTCGGCGTGCGCGACCGGCGCGATCGACGCGTACCTGATCAAGGGGACGCTCCCGGCCAAGGGCACGGTCTGCGTCGGTGACGCCCAGCCCTTCGTGGAGCTGCCCGCGACGGCGGCGGTCGAGCGGACTCCGACGTCCAAGAGCGACCTGACCCGCCGGGCCGCCCCGGCGCGGGGCGAGCCGAAGCGGCTGCCCCCGGTCCTCGCCCCGCTGCCGG
This sequence comes from Micromonospora sp. RTGN7, assembly GCF_033804645.1. NCBI lineage: Bacteria > Bacillati > Actinomycetota > Actinomycetes > Micromonosporales > Micromonosporaceae > Micromonospora > Micromonospora sp. RTGN7. The sequence continues at coordinate 42,829 of NZ_JAPZLF010000011.1, forward strand.
TGGTCGGCTCACTGACCGTCCGGTGACGACACCCGGGGGTCGGCGGGTGATCGGGCGCTCGCCGTACCCCCGGGCCCGACCGGTTGGGTGATCACCGGAATGGACGGTAGCCGCTACCCTCGGTATCCCGCAGATGCACCGGTCAGCGAGGTCACCGATGAATCAGTTCCTCACCCGGTCCCGGGTCCGCTCCGTCGCCACCACCCTGGCGGTCGCGCTGACCCTTACCCTCGCCGCTGCCGCCGGTTGCGACAGCCGGCAGGAGCCGCAGCTCCCTTCCGTGAAGGAGAAGCTGCGCAAGACGCACATCTACGGCCAGCCGACGTTGAAGATCGGCGTTTCCACCACCGGCCCGCTGATGGGCGAGCTGCACAGCGGCACCTACAGCGGGTTCGACGTGGAGATCGCCCGGTACATCGCCGCCCAGCTCGGCTACGAGGGCGACAGGCGTATCGAGTGGGTGTCGGTGGCCACGGAGGACCGCATTCCCGCCCTCCAGGGCGGGGCGGTCGACCTGGTGGTCGCCACCTTCTCGATGACCGAGGAGCGCGAGAAGCTGGTCAGCTTCGCCGGGCCGTACCTGGTGACCACCCAGGAGGCGATGATCCCGACCCGGCACAAGGACACCATCCACACCATCGAGGACCTGCGCGACCCCCGTTACAAGGTCTGCACCAGCGGCGGCTCGACCACCGAGGCCGAGCTGGGCAGGCACCAGATCAGGGTGTTCGTGGTCAAGGAGGTCGGCGACTGCATCGAGGGCATCCTCCAGGGGCGCTACGACGCGGTGAGCTCCGACGAAACGATCCTCGCCGGCTTTCTCTCCAAGCACCCGAAGGACTTCACGATCGTCGACATGCCCTTCGGCACCAGCGAGCAGATCGGCGTCGGGGTGCCGATCAGCGACCCGGCGCTGCGCGACCTCGTCGCGTTCTTCCTCGACAAGAGCTACCAGCAGGGGCGGAAGGGGCTGAGCAGCCCCTGGCTCACCGCGTACCACCAGACCCTCGGGCCGTGGCTGCGGGCGCCCAAGGTCCAGCCCCCGCCGCTGAAGGTGCCGGAGCTGGTGGACTTCGACGACAAGGCGCCCCGGTAGTGACCGCCCCGCCCGTCACCGACGACGACATGGACGCCGGCAACCCGACGTCCCGGCCACCCGCGGCGCGGCACCTGGACGAGCGGCGGGCCCGGGCCAGTCAGTCCTTCTGGACGGCGGTGGTGGCCGTGCCCGCCGTGTTCTCGGTGCTCCGGCTCGGCGTGGAGGCCGGCGGGGAGCTCCAGACCACCCTGCTGCTGGTCGCCAACGTAGGGCCGGTCAACCTGCTCGCCGGCTTCCTCACCACGGCCGCCCGCCTGCTCGCCACGGGCCTGGTCGCGGTCTTCGCCCTCGGCGCGGTCCTCGGGGTCAGCGTGGACCGGCTGCCCGGGTACCGCCGCCCGCTCTTCGCCCGCTGGGCGGACATCACCCCGGCCTGGTTCGTGGTGGCCAGCTTCCTGCTCGCCCTGATCACCTGGCCGCTGCTCTACCTGCCGCTGCTGCTGCCGGGCCTCGCCGCCGCGTTCCAACTCCGCCCCGAACGGCTGCACGACCTGGTGGTGGCCCGGGTGCTGATCGTCGCGGCCCTGTTCTGCGGTTACCTGTTCCTGCTGACGCCGACCCTGCTGGACGCCAGGCAGCAGGGGGAATTGCTGGTCATGACGCTGCTCATCGTCCCACCGGTGCTCGCGCTCGGCATCGCCGGGCCGCTGCCCGGGGCGGTGATCCGGCCGCTGGCCTCGGCCACCGAAGTGGCCGTGCTGGTCATGCTGGTCTGGGCGGCGCTGCCGGTGATCAGCACGCCGGTGCTGCCGCTGACCGTCAGTACCGTGCAGACCGAGTCCGGCGCGACGGAGGACGTGCGCGGCCACGTGGTCGTCGTCGACGACGTGAACATGGTGCTGCTCCAGGAACAGGGCGGCGTCCGGTACGTGCCGATCGACCAGGTGAAGGCGCAGGTGCTCTGCCCGAGCGAGGAGGAGCTGCCCCGGCACCGGCTGCGGGTGCACGACTTCCATGTGGAGGACTCGCTGCTGGAGGGGCTGGGACGCCGGGTCCGCCCGCTGCACCGCATCGACGCGGCGTGCCGGGCGACGGGCTGACCGCCGCGCTGGGCAGCGCACGGTGGGACGTGGCACGATCGGGTAGGTGACCAGCAGACCCACCGCCGCGCAGCACCTGCTCGACCTCGCGCGGCTGCGCCGCGTTCGCGACCGGATCGACCGGGAGTACACGCAGCCGCTGGACGTCGAGGCGCTGGCCCGTGGGGCGCACATCTCGGCCGGGCACCTCAGCCGCGAGTTCCGGCTCGCCTACGGTGAGTCGCCGTACAGCTATCTGATGACCCGGCGGATCGAGCGCGCGATGGCGCTGCTGCGACGCGGCGATCTGAGCGTCACCGAGGTCTGCTTCGCGGTCGGCTGCTCGTCGCTGGGCACCTTCAGCACCCGCTTCACCGAGCTGGTCGGCGTGCCGCCCAGCGTCTACCGTCGCCAGGCGGCAGCCGTGACGGCGGGGATGCCGTCGTGCCTGGCGAAACAGGTGACCAGACCGATCAGGAATCGAGAAGCGCAGGTCACGGCGCCGCACCTAGCCTGATTGCCATGGACATCGCCATTCACACGACCTTCCTGCCGCACGTCGACCCGGACGCCTCCCTGGCCTTCTACCGCGACATCCTCGGCTTCGAGGTCCGCAACGACGTCGGAAGCGGCAAGATGCGCTGGATCACGGTCGGCCCCGCCGGCCAGCCCGGCACGTCCATCCTGCTGGCCCCGCCGGCCACCGACCCCGGCATCACCGACGACGAGCGCCGCACCATCGCCGAGATGATGGCCAAGGGCACGTACGGCTGGATCATGCTGGCCACCCCCGATCTCGACGGCACCTTCGAGAAGCTGCAGGCCGGCGACGCCGAGGTCGTCCAGGAGCCGACCGAGCAGCCGTACGGGACCCGCGACTGCGCCTTCCGCGACCCGGCGGGCAACCTGATCCGCATCCAGGAGCTGCGCTAACCATCCGGCGATCGCTGTCCCGACCTGCGTGGACGGCACAGTGAAGGAGCCCGCACCAGACGTCGGTGGCCACCAGGCTGGCGGCCACCGACGTTCTGCTCGGACTCCTTCGGCGGCTCCGGTCAGCCGTTCTTGCTGACCGGAGCGCTACCCACCACGTACCTGGTGCCAACCTCGACGCTGTTGGGGATCTCGCGGCTGGTCTGCGAGTCGCAGTTGACGATGTTCCAGTGCAGGTGAGGGCCGGTTACGTTGCCGGTCGCCCCGGATGTTCCGATCCGCTGCCCCTGGGCTACGCGGTTACCGATATTGATGATGGTGGCACTCAGGTGTGCGTACTGCGAGCATCGGTTGTTGCCGTGGTCGACGAGTGCCATGATCCCGCCGCCGCCGGTCGCCCAGCCCTCGAAGCGGATGGTGCCCGCAGCGGACGCGAGGATCGGCACGCCAACAGGCATGCCGAAGTCGATGGCGTGCCGGTTGTAGGCATCGTTGTGGGAGAAGCTGCTGCCCGCCGCCTGGGTGATCGTGTAAGCACGCCCGGCGGGGAACGGCAGCTTGAACTGGGCGGAGCTCCCGCAGAGCGGGACGACGGGCGCGTTCGATCCGGTCTCCAGGAAGGCGTCGGTGACCCACCCGCCGCCCGAGAGCTGGTCCCAGACGTTGGTGACACCGCCGATGCCCTCGACGGCATCTCCTCGGACGTAGCAGGTGATGGTGACGACGGTGCCGTTGGCGAGGCTGCCGGTCACCGCCCCGCTCAATGCCGGGGCGTTACGGATGTTCAGCGGGAGCCCACTGGGCACAGACACCCTGACCTGGGCGGCGGCGTGTGCCGGTGCGGCGGACAGGACTATGGCCAGAGAGGAAACCATGGCAGTGACCAGGATCTGCGTTAAGCGGCGCAGGGGACTCACCTCCGACGGGCCCACCGAGGCAGGCGATCGACGATCTTCGACAGGGGGATCGTATAGATCGACAATGGTCAGGTCGAGGGGGATCGAGGGTCAGGCATGGAAGCGGCAGGATCCATCGCCTTCACGGCGACAGTGATCCTCGGCTTCGTGGCGGCGGGCGCCCCGCCGAAGCCGACAGTCAGCTCGGTGTGGAATTCGGTCGCGGCGAGCCGACACCCGTACCGCCGCTGACCGTGGCCGGTGGGGTGGCCGACCTCGTGGCGGGTTGGCTGCTCGGCGTGCGGGTCGCCGAGCGGTCCCGGGGTGCGCGGGCGAGGCAGGTCCTCGCGCGTGTGATCGGCGTGCTGGGGCTGGTGCTGTTGCTCCCGACAACGGTCGCGACCACCGCCGAGGTGCTGTACGCCCGCAGCACGATGCCCGCCACTGAGCCCCCGCCTGCGATCTGGGGTGCCTACACCTACGTCGCTCTCCGTCCGCTCGCCCTGCTCGGCATGACGTGTCTCCTCCTCGCCGTCGCCCTGACGCCATGGCGTAGGCGGATCCGCTGAACCTGTGCCGGGGCGCGCTCTCGGGGGTGTTCCCGGCCGATGCCACCGCGCGCGACCCGGGGCCGCGTCGGTGGCCGTCATGTGGAACGGGAACTCTTCGCGGGGCTTTGCGGGCGGACGGCCGGTGCGGTCGTACGGCGCGCTCTCTGCCGGCCAGGTGGTGTCGGACCGGCTGGCACGATGGGCGGCTCCGGCTGGATGACCAGCCCCGCCGGCTGTACGAAGATCGTCCGTTGCGCCACGGCCTCGCCCTTGGCGTCGAGCTGGTAGCCGTCGAGCCAGATCCAGCGGTCGTAGGTGATCCAGTCCGTGCGTACCCGGATCAGCCGGAAGAAGATCGGCTGCATGAACTGGGGGCTTGCCGCCCGGGTGTGACGTGGAAGATCATCCCGGCGCGGAACTCGATCACCTCAGCCAGCCCAGGAAGCGGCGTTCGAGGGCGGCCGGCGGGACCCAGTTCATGTCCTGGGTGGCGGCGTTGAGCGTAACCGGCCTGCTTGGTCTCGGTCAGCCAGCGGGCGTGCTCGCGCTGAGCGTGTAACGCGTCGGCGGTGACGACCGTCGCGATCAGGTCGAGCGGTGCCAGCAGCGGCTGGAAGCGGGTCAGCTCCCGCAGCGGCTGGCGACCAGCCGGTCCTCCCCGGAGGCCAGCCAGAGGTCCAGCCGGCATGAACTACCGGTGGTCGATGATTCGAAGCACGTCCCTGGCTGCGAAGACGCGGGCGTAGCGGCGCCCGGTCCGCTCCTGCAAGATTCCCAGGCCTTCTAGCCGACGGATGGCGGTATTCACGGCCGGGTAGGAGACGCTGTACATCTGAGAGGCGGTCGTCGGCGTGATCATCGGGTAACCGATCAGATCTTCCACGATCCGGACGGCCACTCCACGAACGTTCGCGGCCCTGAGCCGTTCAAGCGCGTGCTCCTTCCAATCGAGAAGAGCATCGATGCGCTCAACGGCCAGCACGGCCTGGGCTCGTATTGCCTCTGCGAAGAACCTGATCCACGGGTCGAAATTGCCCGTCATGCTGATGCCAAGAAGATGGTCCTGATACTCCCGCCTCCGCACCTCAAGCCAGGGAGAGAGGTTCAAAACGGGCACTCGCAACTCGCCTTGTACGGCCAGTTGAAGTACGCAGACCAACCGCCCAAGCCGTCCATTTCCATCATTGAACGGATGCAACGTCTCAAACTGGTAGTGGCCAAGCGCCATCTTTGCAATAAGCGGGAAGTCATCCTTGGCGTTGATCCAGCTCTCCCATGCTTCAAGCCCCGCCACCAACTGGTCTCCCGGTGGCGGTGGGACGAAGCGAGCTTCCTTGACCCGGCCGGAGCTAAGACCGATGAAGACCTGGACGCTCCTGACGTCGCCAGCATCTGCCGTGTCCCCACGGGTCCCCTCTACGAGGACTTTCTGCAGTTGCCGGAGCATGCCGACAGTGATCGGGCGCTCCTTGATCCACTCGTAGGCCATCTCGGCGGCGCGGACGTAGTTCACCACCTCGGCAACTGGTGCCGAGATTTCCCCTGTCTGTAGGAAATCGGCCTCAAGCACGTCATCCAAGGCGGCGTAGGTGCCTTCGAGGGCGGAGGTGCTGACAGCCTCGCGCCGGATCGCTGGTCGCGCCAGGAGCATGGGGTTGGGGAGTTGGGTGGCCGCCTGATCAAGCCTCGCGATCGCCGCCGTCGCCGCAGTCAGGTCTCGGAAGGTCTCTTGCTCGAGGTCGACCTGGCTGGGCAGGGGGTGTGGCAGGAACGCCTTATGATCGTAGGGCTCGTCGTACCGACCGTCATGGCCGTTGATCGGCACCAGGACGCCGACGGGAGACGAAGCGAACGCCTTAAGATCCACAGATTGTAAGCCACCCTCTGAAAACTTTAATTTCAACACTGTGATTTAAAGTCTAGCCCCTACCCCGGGGGCAATCTAAAGCATCAAGCCTCAAACTTACATTTGACGCCCGGGTTTGTAACTACGGAGCGTTAGCGTAAACCCCCTATCGCGCTAGATCGACTACTCTCCGTGTTGCCCCAGGTGGGAGTCGGATCGCCGTCGAGCGTGGCTTGCAGCGTGGTGGGTGCGGCAGGCGGTGCCAGGACGCGGTACTACACCGGCAGCGGTGGTGGGTCCGCTGACCGTGCCGGGTTCCGTGAAACTCGGGCCAACACAACACCAGACCCCATCAACCGGGTCGCCGATGCTGGCGTCAGCCACGACCTGCCCGTCCCGCTTGACCTGCAGGGCGTGGCCGTTCTCGTCCCGGCGGGGTGCGGTAGGCGCAGATGGGCTGCGGAGAGCGAGGGCGCTGCTGCTACCTCGCCGCCAGCCGAGTCCGACACTAGGCGCGCGGGGCCGATGTGGGCTTCTTCGGGCGGCGGGCCGGGCGGCGTGCGGGGGCGGGCGGGGGGTTCTGCACGATCAGGCCCGCCAACTGTACGAAGATGGTGCGCTGCGCGGCGGCCTCGCCGTTGGCGTCCAGCTCGTAGCCGTGCAGCCAGATCCAACCGTGGTAGGTGATCCAGTCCTCGCGGACCTTGATCAGGCGGAAGAAGATCGGCTTGACGAACTGCACGCTCGCCGCACTGGTGATCTGGAAGACCATCCCGGCGCGGAACTCGGTCACGGCAGCCACCCGAGGAACCTGCGTTCGAGGGCGGCCGGCGGTGCCCAGCTCATGTCCTGGGAGGCGGCGTTGAGGTACGAGCCGAGGTGGACGGCCAGGGCGAGTGGCGCGGACGCGTACTCGGTCAGCAGTTCGTGGCGGCGGACGGCGCAGGGCCAAGGGGCGGCGCAGCCGGCGCAGAGCCAGAGGGGCAGGACGGGGCCGTGGGCGGTCACCGCTCCTCACCCGGCCAGTGGTCCTGACTGACGGGCACCTTGTGCCGTTTTCGGCAGGGCAGCTCATTGCCGCACTTGCAGACGTACCGCCAGCGGATCCACGACCAGACCGGCTTGTGCCGGCGGGTCAGGGTGATCGCGATGGCGGTCAGGTACTGGGCGTAGGTGATGCGTCTGCGCATCGATGCCTCCTCGGTGAGGGGGCGTGGCAGTCGGGCCACTCACGGTCATCCGACCACCACACCCAGCAACACCGTGCCATGCCCACCTGTAATCCGCAATGTGCGAGTTACGGATTTCGTTCGGCGTGTTGCGAACGGAATTCTCTTTGAAAGGGTGGCAAGATGACTGCATGCCCCCACGTCAGAGCCCCACTGTCAGACGCCGCCGACTGGCGATGACCCTGCGGCAGCTCCGCGACCGGGCCGGCATCACGTCGGCGGAAGCGGCCCGGCGGGTCGACCACGATGCGAGCTGGCTCAGTCGCATCGAGACGGCCGAGGTCCGACCACACCCCAATGACGTACGGGCGCTGCTGAATCTGTACGGCGTGGACGGCAACCAGGCCGAAGCCGTGATCGCGGTCGCCCGGCAGGCGCGGCAGCGTGGCTGGTGGCAGCGGTACAGCGACGTGCTGCCCGACTGGTTCGGGACCTACGTCGGGTTGGAATCAGAAGTTTCCGCCATGCGGATCTACGAGTGCCAGATGGTGCACGGTCTGCTCCAGACTGAGGACTACGCCCGCGCCGTCTTCCGGGGCGCACCCGTGGCGATGCGCGACGAGGAGGTGGAACGACAAGTCGCGCTGCGGATGGAGCGGCAAGCCATCCTCGGCGGCGACGATCAGCCGGTGCTGCGGGTGGTCCTCGACGAGGGTGCGGTTCGCCGCGCGGTCGGAGGACCGGCGGTGCTGCAGGCGCAGATCACCAATCTCATCGAGAACTCCACGCGTACGCGCCTTCAGATCCAACTCCTACCGTTCGGAGCGGGCACCGGGTTCGACGGCAGCTTCACGATCCTCGACTTCCCGCACATGCCCGCGCCGTACCCGGACGCCGCCGACGATCGGCTGGTCTACATGGACACCCTGACGGGGGCGCTCTACCTGGAGCGACCGGCGGAGGTGGCCGCGTACACCACGGCGTTCGAGCAGCTGTGTGCTCTGGCTCTCTCACCTGCGGACACTCGGGATACGCTTCGTGCGATCGCTCAGGAGTTGGCCGCGTAGGAAGAGGTGGGCATGGACGTGTCCCGCGCAGAGTGGAAGAAGAGCACCCGCTCTGGCTCTTCGGGTAGCTGTATTGAGATGGCTGACAACCTGCCCAGCATCCTGGTCCGCGACAGTAAGGATCGGCAGGGCCCTGTGCTGTGCTTTCCCGCGAGTTTGTGGAGCAGCTTCGTCAATGGTGTGAAGGATGGCCGGTTCGGCACTTTGGTCTGAGGGCTGCCCACAACCAGTCGTGATCGCCTGGACTCAGCCGGACTCCGCTAGATCAACGACAAGAGCCCCCGATCAGCATCTCTGCTGGTCAGGGGCCGTTTTCGCACCTGGTGGCGAGTGAAGGATTCGAACTTCGGAGCTTTCGCGACGGATTTACAGTCCGTTGCAAGGGCCTCAGTACGACTTGTCCTGCCCCAGCACGTGCTGCGCCACAAAATTCAGGATCATCTCCCGGCTCACCGGCGCGATCCGCCCCGCCCGAACCGCCCCCAACAACGTCGCCACCCCGTACTCCGTCGTCATCCCTGCCCCGCCCAGCGCCTGCACCGCCGTGTCCACCGCCAACGCCGCCGCCTCCCCGGCCGCGTACTTCGCCATGTTTCCGGCGACCCCCGCCTCCAGGTCCCGCCCCGCGTCGTACAGCGTGGCCGCCTTGTAGATCATCAGGCGGGCCAGTTCCACCTGCACCGCCGCGTGCGCGAGCGGATGCGACACCCCCTGATGCGAGCCGATGCTCCGGCCGCCCCAGACCTTGCGGGTGGCGGTGTAGTCGCTGGCCCGCTCGATGGCGTACCGGCCGGTGCCGGCGCCCATCGCGGCCACCGTGATCCGCTCCGGGTTCAGCCCGGCGAACAGCGCGGGCAGGCCGGCGTCCAGTGACTCGCCGACCAGCGCGTCGGCGGGCAGCCGCACGTCGTCCAGGTAGAGCAGGAACTGGTTCTCCGGGGAGACGATCTCCATGTCCAGCTTGGAGTGGGTCAGGCCGGGCGCGTCGGTCGGCACCACGAACAGGGCCGGCTTGAGCTTGCCGGTGGACGCGTCCTCGGTGCGGGCCACCACCAGCACGTACTGCGCCTCGTCGACCCCGGAGATGTAGCACTTGCGGCCCGACAGCACCCAGTCGTCGCCGTCGCGGCGGGCCACCGTGCCGAGCCGGTGGAAGTTCGAGCCGGCCTCCGGCTCGGTGATCGCGAAGACCACCTTGAGCGAGCCGTCGGCCATCCCGGGCAGGAAACGCTCGCGCTGGTCATCGGTGCCGTGTTTCGCGATGACGGTGGCGACGATGGCGGGGGAGACGACGAGCAGCAGCAGCGGGCAGCCGGCGGCGGCCAGTTCCTCGCAGACGATGGCCAGCTCGGTGATGCCGCCGCCCCCGCCGCCGTACTCGGTGGGGATGTTGACGCCGAGGTAGCCGAGCCGGCCGGCGTCGTCCCACAGCTCGGTGGTGTGCTCGCCGGCCCTGGCCTTTTCGACGAAGTAGCCGTGGCCGTACTTGCGGCCCAGCGCCCGGACGGCGTCGCGGAGCTGGTCCTGCTCGGGGGTGAGGTCGAAGTTCATCGGGGGTCCTCCTCGGGGTTGACCACGGCCAGCACGGCCCCGGTGTCGACCTGGCCGCCGGCCGGCACCGGCAGCTCGGCGACCACGCCGTCGGTCGGGGCGAGCACGGGATGTTCCAGCTTCATCGCCTCCAGGGTCAGCAGCAGGTCACCGGCGGCGACCCGCTGACCGACCTCGACGTGCACCCGGGTCACCGAGCCGGGCAGCGGCGCGAGCAGCGAACCGGCGGCCAGCTCCACGGTGGGCAGCGGGAAGCGCGGCAACTCGGCCAGGCTCGCCGCCCCGTCCGGGCCGTCCACGAAGACCGCCGACCCCACCCGGTGTACGCGGAAAGCCCGCCGCACCCCGTCAACGTCGAGCGTCACCCGGTCCGGGGTGGCCCCGACGAGGGTGACGGCCGGGGCGTCGTCGCCGGTGGCGTCCCCGGCCACCGGGTGCGTCGACCACTCGGCGAGTGTGCCCGCGCGGTCCAACCGGTATTGCACCTCGACCTCGCCGTCCGGGCCGATGAACCGGGTGACCTGCGGAAATGCTGGCACGTTGCGCCAGCCCGAGGGGAGCCCGGCGAGCACCGGGGCCGCCAACCGGCGGGCCGCCGCCGAGGCGAGCGCGGCGGCCAGGGCGGCCAGCGGCACCCCGTCGGGCGGCAGCAGCGGGGCGAACACCTCGTCGTGTCGTTCGAGGAAGCCGGTGTCCACCTCGGCGGCGGCGAAGGAGGGGCTGCGCAGCACCCGGACCAGCAGGTCCCGGTTCGTGGTCACCCCGTGCAGCTCGGCGCGGGCCAGGGCCGCCGCGAGCGCGCGGGCCGCCTCCACCCGGGTCGGGGCCCAGGCGATCAGCTTTGCCAACATCGAGTCGTAGTGCACGCCGACCGTGGAGCCGTCGACCACGCCCGAATCGAGGCGCAGGCCCCGGGTCGGGGTGAACTCGCCCGCGACGCCGTGGACGGCGAACCGGTGCAGGGTGCCAGTGGCGGGGCGGAAGCCCTCCGCCGGGTTCTCGGCGCAGAGCCGCACCTCGATCGCATGACCGGTGGTCGGCGGGGTGGCCGCCAACGGCAGCGGCTGGCCCTCGGCGACGAGCAGTTGCAGCCGGACCAGGTCCAGGCCGGTGACCGCCTCGGTGACCGGGTGCTCCACCTGGAGGCGGGTGTTCATCTCCAGGAAGAAGAAGGCCCCGTCGGGCGCGAGCAGGAACTCGACCGTTCCCGCGCCGACGTAGTCGACCGCCCGGGCGGCGGCGACCGCCGCGGCGTGCAGCCGCTCGCGTACCCCGTCGGGCAGGAGCGCCGGGGCCTCCTCGACGATCTTCTGATGGCGGCGCTGGATCGAGCAGTCCCGCTCGCCGAGGGCCACGATCGTGCCGTGGGTGTCGCCGAAGACCTGCACCTCGACGTGGCGGCCCCGCTCGACGTACCGCTCGATGAAGACCGTGTCGTCGCCGAACGCGCCGGCCGCCTCCCGCCGGGCACTCGCCACGGCCTCGGCCAGGCCGGCGGGTTCGGAGACGATCCGCATGCCCCGGCCGCCGCCCCCGGCGGACGCCTTCACCAGCACCGGAAAGTCGGTGATCTCGTCGGCTTCGGTCCAGGTGGGCAGCATCGGCACGCCCGCGTCGGCCAGCAGCGCCTTCGCCGCCAGCTTGTCGCCCATCGCGGCGATGGCCTTGGCCGGCGGGCCCACCCAGGTCAACCCCGCGTCGGTCACCGCCGCCGCGAACTCGGCGTTCTCCGCGAGGAAGCCGTAACCCGGATGCACGGCGTCCGCGCCGGACTTCCGGGCCGCGTCGAGGATCAGCTCGATCCGCAGGTACGTCTCGGCGGGGGTGTTCCCCGGCAGGCGCACGGCCTGGTCGGCCTCGGCGACGAACGGCGCGTCCGCGTCGGCGTCGGAGTGCACGGCCACCGTCTCGACGCCCAGGATGCGGCAGGTGGCGAGGACCCGCCGGGCGATCTCGCCCCGGTTGGCCACGAGCAGTCTGGTGATCATGAAGGCTGAGCCTGCCTTTCGTTCGCGACTGCGGGACTCCGCTTCGCTGCGTTCCTCGCGCTCACAGCTTGGCCTCTCACATCCGGAAGACGCCGAAGCCGTCGGCGCCCCTGACCGGTCCGTTGTGGATCGCCGACAGGCAGAGCCCGAGGACGGTACGGGTGTCCCGGGGGTCGATCACCCCGTCGTCGTAGAGCCGGCCGGAGAGGAAGAGCGCCCCGGACTGCGACTCGATCTGCTGCTCGACCATCATTCGCATCGCGGCGTCCGAGTCCTCGTCGTACTCCTGCCCCCGGGCAGCGGCGGCCTGCCGGGCCACGATCGACAGCACCCCGGCCAACTGTGCCGGGCCCATCACCGCCGACTTGGCGTTCGGCCAGGTGAACAGGAACCGTGGCTCGTACGCCCGCCCGCACATGCCGTAGTTGCCGGCCCCGTACGACGCGCCCAGGTTCACCGTCAGATGCGGGACCTTCGAGTTCGACACCGCGTTGACCATGAGGGCACCGTGTTTGATGATGCCGCGCTGCTCGTAGGAGGTGCCGACCATGTAGCCGGTGGTGTTCTGCAGGAAGATCAGCGGGGTGTCGGTGGCGTTGGCGAGCTGGATGAACTGGGCCGCCTTCTGGGCCTCCTCGCTGAACAGCACGCCCCGGGCGTTGGCCAGCACCCCGACCGGGTACCCGTGCAGTTCGCCCCACCCGGTGACCAGCGCGGTGCCGTACGCCGGTTTGAACTCGTCGAACTCGCTGCCGTCCAGCACCCGGGCCAGCACCTCACGCGGGTCGAACGGCACCTTCAGGTCGGCACTGGCGACGCCGAGCAGCTCCTCCGGGTCGTACTTCGGGGGCTGTGGGACCGGATTACGCGCCGGCGGGCCCTGCTTGCGCCAGTTGAGCCGGCGGACGCACTGCCTCGCCAGCCGGATGCCGTCCCGCTCGTCCTCAGCGAGGAAGTCGGCGAGGCCGGAGGTGGTGGCGTGCATGGCCGCGCCGCCGAGGGACTCGTCGTCGGTGACCTCGCCGGTGGCCATCTTCACCAGCGGCGGCCCGGCCAGGTAGACCTGTGAGCGGTCCCGAATCATGATCACGTGATCGGACATGCCCGGCACGTACGCGCCGCCGGCCGTGGCGTTGCCGAAGACCACGCTGACCGTGGGGATCTTCTCGGCCGAGAGCCGGGTCAGGTCGCGGAACACCCGGCCACCCGGAATGAAGATCTCCGCCTGGGTGGGCAGGTCCGCCCCGGCGCTCTCCACCAGGTTGATCATCGGGAGCCGGTTGGTCAGGGCGATCTCGCCGGCCCGCCGGGTCTTCGCCAGCGACCACGGGTTCACCGCGCCGCCGCGTACCGTCGGATCGTTGGCCACGATCAGGCACTCCACGCCCTCGACCACCCCGATGCCGGTGACCAGGCTGGCCCCGACCGGGAAGTCCGTCCCGTACGCGGCGACCGTCGACAGCTCCAGGAACGGGCTGTCCGGGTCGAGCAGCAGCTCGATCCGCTCGCGGGGCAGCAGCTTGCCGCGCTTGTGGTGCCGGGTCACGTACTTCTCGCCGCCGCCCGCCCGGGCCTGGTCGAGGGTCGCGTCCAGCTCGGCGAGGCGTTCCAGCAGCGCCTCCCGGTTGGCGGAGCAGGCCGGCGAGGACGGGTCGAGCGCGCTTTCCAGAGTGGTCACAGGCCCATGCCCTTCACGATGATCTCGTTCATGATCTCGGTGGTGCCGCCGCCGATGCCGAGGATTCGGGCGTCCCGGTAGTGCCGTTCCACCGCGGCGTCGCGCAGGTAGCCGTACCCGCCGTGCAGTTGCAGCGCGGCATCGACGACGAAGTCGCAGGCGGCCACCGCGACGTTCTTCGCCATCGCCACCTCGGTCACCACCGGCTCCCCGGCGGCGACCCGGGCGGCCACGTCGTGCACGTACGCGCGGGCCGCCTCGGCGCGGGTGTGCATCTCGGCCAGCCGGTGCCGGATGAGCTGCCGGCTGGCCAGCGGGCGGCCGAACGTGGACCGGTCCCGGCACCAGCACACGGCCAGTTCCACGCAGCGCTGCGCGGTCGCGTACGCCTGGGTGGCCAGCGACAGCCGCTCGGCGGCGAAGTTCTGCACGATCGCCAGGAAGCCGGTGTCCTCCTCGCCGATCCGGTTCGCCACCGGCACCCGCACGTCGACGAAGGAGAGCTCGGCGGTGTCCGAGCAGTGCCAACCGAGCTTCTCCAACCGCCGCCCGACCGTGAACCCGGGCGTGCTCTTGTCGATTACCAGCAGGGTGAGCGAGCCGCTGCCCGGGAAGTCGGTGCAGACCGCCGTCGTCACGAAGTCCGCCCGGACGCCGCTGGTGATGTACGTCTTCGAGCCGTTCACCACGTAGTGGTCGCCGTCGCGGCGGGCGTGGGTGCGGATCGCGGCGACATCCGAGCCGCCGTCGGGCTCGGTGATGGCCAGTGCGCCGATCATCGCCCCGTCGAGCGTGGGCCGGACGTACCGGTCGACCAGGTCCTCGTTGCCGGCGGCCACCATGTGCGGCAGCGCGATGCCGTGCGTGAACAGCGCCGCGATCAGCCCCGACGAGCCGCCCGAGCGGATGATCTCCTCGGTCACCACGATCGAGTCGAGCAGGTCACCACCGCTGCCGCCGATCCGCTCGGGGAAACCGATGCCGAGCAGGCCGACCTTCGCGGCCGAGACGTGCAGCTCCCGGGGCACCTCGCCGGCCCGCTCCCAGCCGTCCAGGTGTGGCAGCACCTCCCGCGTCACGAAAGCCCGGGTCAGCTCGCGCAGCTGCCGCCGCTCGGGGGTGTCCACGATCGTCACGGGGTCGCCTCCCGGACCGACTCGGCGTTCCCGTCCGGAGGCCCGGCGGGCAGTTCCGCCGGCAGGTCGACGATGCGGGAGCGGAGCAACTCGCCGAGTGCCTTGGCCTGCGGGTCGAACCGGGTGGATGCGGCCACTCCCTGACCGAGCAGCCCCCGGATCACGAAGTTGACTGCCCGCAGGTTCGGCAGCTCGTACCGCTGCACGCTCAGCGGTGCGGTCTCCGGCAGCAGCTCAGCCAGCCGCTGCACGGTCAACCACCCACACAGCCACGCCCAGGTCGCGTCGGTGCGCGCCCAGACGCCGAGGTTCGCGTCGCCACCCTTGTCGCCGGAGCGCGCCCCCACCAACTCCCCCAGCGCACCCCGCCGCGTCGCCTGCAAGGAAGGGCACCCTGCTAACGCATTTGGTTGTGCAAGGTGCCCTTCCAAACACGTCTCGGGCGGCGGAGGCGGCGGGGGAGCGATCGGCACCCGCTCGCCCGACGGCAGGACCGCCACGTGCGCGACCGCGTCCTGCGGCACCGCGTCGGCGGTGAACACCCCGTACGGGGTGGCGTCGCCCGGCAGCGTGGTCAGCGTGCAGCCCGGATAGGAGGCCAGGGCCAGCTCCACCGCGGCGGCCGAGAACGCCCGCCCGGCCCGCGCCTTGTCGCCGTCGCGCAGGTGTACGTGCAGCAGCGCGCTCGCCGCCTCCGTGTCGACGGCGTCGACGTGGTCGGTACGGGCCAGGACGAACTCCAACCCCTCCGTCCCCACCGCAGCCTCGATCTGACCCCGAACCAGGGCCGCCTTGGCGGGGATGTCCAACCCGCAGAGGACGAAGGTCATCGAATTGCGGAACCCGCCCAGGTTGTTCACCCCGACCTTGAGGGTGTCCGGCGGGGGCGTGCCCCGGACCCCGCTGACCCGTACCCGGTCCCGCCCGTCGGGAGCCAGCTCGACCGTGTCCAGCCGGGTCACCACGTCCGGGCCCAGGTACTCGGGGCCGCCCACCTCGTACAGGAGTTGGGCCGTGACCGTCTCCACGGTGACCGCGCCGCCGGTGCCGGGGTGCTTGGTGAGCACCGACGAGCCGTCCGGGTGGATCTCCGCGATCGGGAAGCCGGGGCGGTGGCCCCCGTCCGGCAGTTCCGTGAAGAAGCTGAAGTTGCCGCCGGTGACCTGCGCCCCGCACTCGATGAGGTGCCCGGCCACGGTCGCCCCGGCCAGCGCGTCGAGGTCGCCGCGGCCCCAGCCGAACCGGGCGATCGCCGGCCCGACCGCCAGGGACGCGTCGGTGACCCGGCCGGTGACCACCACGTCCGCCCCGGCGTCGAGGCAGGCGGCGATTCCGAACGCGCCCAGGTACGCGTTCGCGGTCAGCGCGTCGGGCCGGGCGAGGGCGTCGCCCTCGACGTACCCGATCCGGGCGGGAAGGCCGAGCCGGTCGGCGAGCGACCCGATCGCGGCGGCCAGCCCGGCCGGGTTCAACCCGCCGGCGTTGGTCACGATCCGCACCCCGCGCTCCAGCGCCGTGCCGAGACACCCCTCCAACTGGCGCAGGAACGTCCTCGCGTACCCGAGGTCGGGGTCGCGCAGCCGATCCCGGCCGAGGATCAGCATGGTCAGCTCGGCCAGGTAGTCGCCGGTCAGCACGTCCAGCTCGCCGCCGTCGAGCATCTCCCGCCAGGCGGTGAACCGGTCGCCGTAGAAGCCGGACGCGTTGCCGACCCGCAGCGGCGCGGTCATACCGCCGCCCCCGCCGCCCGGCCCCGCCCGACCAGGGGCTCCCGGCCGGCCCCCGGCGGGCCCGCGAACGCCTGCGCCACGTCGAGCCACTCGTCGGCGACCGGGCCGGTGGCGACCAGGGCCAGGTCGGCGCGGTGCCGGCGCTGGGTCACCAGCAGGCAGAAGTCCAGCGCCGGGCCGACCACCCGGTCGGCGGCGCCCGCCGGGCCGTGGGCCCAGGTGCCGCCGTCGGGCGCGGCGAGTTCCAGCCGCACCGGCGCCGTCGGCACCGCCCGGCCGTGGGCCGCGAAACCATGCCCGAGGGTACGGAATCCGAGGTGCACGACGTGCCGGAGCCGGCCGGTCGGGGCGCGGGTGACGCCGAGCGCGTCGGCCACGTCCTCGCCGTGCGCCCAGGTCTCCATGATCCGGGCGGTGGCCATCGACGCGGCCGACATCCGGGTGCCGTACCAGGGCAGTTTCTCCCCGG
Source organism: Micromonospora sp. RTGN7 (assembly GCF_033804645.1). Lineage (NCBI taxonomy): Bacteria > Bacillati > Actinomycetota > Actinomycetes > Micromonosporales > Micromonosporaceae > Micromonospora > Micromonospora sp. RTGN7. The sequence goes on from NZ_JAPZLF010000011.1 coordinate 59,961, forward strand.
CCGGGACGGCGGCGAGCGCCTCGGTCAGCGCGACGCGACCCACCCGCCAGCGGGCCAGCAGTTCGGCCGGCGGGGCGAGGAACGCCTCCGCGCCGTCCTCGACCAGCCGGGTCGGGTCCGGGGCCGAGGTCACCGAGGCGAGGAACGCGTCCGGATCGGTGGCGGCGAGCAGGGCGACGTGGTCGGTCCAGGCCAGGTGGGCGATCTGGTGGCCGACCGTCCAGCCCGGCGCGGGGGTGGACCGCGCCCAGTCGTCCGGGGGTAGGGCGCCGACCAGGTCGTCCAACTGCGCGGACTCGTCGGTCAGATCCGTGCGCAGGTCCGTGAGGTCGACCATGGAACCTCCAGGGTGGGCCGGGCAGTTCAGGGGGTGAGCAGGGTGGCGAGCTGACGTTTCCAGGTGGTGAGCAGGGCGGCGCGGCGGGCCGAGTCGTCGGTGAGCAGGTTGGCCACCCCGAGCCCACGCAGCAGGTCGAGGGTGGCCTGTACGGCCTCCCGGACGCCGGGGCGGCGCTCGTCAACGCCGAGCAGGGAGACCGTCAGTCGGTGCATCTCCCGGCCCACCTGTGTCTCCAGCGGAACGAGGGCGTCGCGCAGTTCGGCGTCGGTGCGGGCGGCGACCCACAGCTCGAGCGCGGCGACGAAGAGCGGCCCGGTGAACGCCGCACCGAGCAGGTCGACCACCCCGTCCAGCCGCTGCGGCCCGGCCGGCAGCGCCTCGGCCTCGGTGCGCAGCTCCTGCGCCCGGCGCTCGGCCAGGTGCGCGACGGCGGCGGTGACCAGCGCGGCCCTGGTGGGGTAGTGGTGCAGTTGCGCGCCCCGCGAGACGCCCGCCCGGGCCGCCACCACCGTCGTTGTCGTGCCGGACCAGCCGTGCTCGACCAGGCAGTCGACGGTCGCCTCCAGCAGCCGGGCGCGGGTGGCGCGGCTGCGCTCCTGCTGAGGAACTCGGGTCGATGCGGTGGGCACGAGGACAGCGTGCCGGGGAAGAAACAAACAGTCAAGCCTGACTTTTTCTGTCCGGCTCCGCGACTCCGTCGCTGTCTCGGCCTCGTGGCTGCATGGCCTTGACGCGCCGCCGCCTTGACGCGCGTCGCTGCCCGACTGCCCGTGGCCTGGCCTGTGCCGCGCCTTGGAAGCTGCCCGCACAGACGGGGCACCCGACCGAGACGGCGCGCGTCCGTCCGGTCCGCCCGATCGCTGGCCGAGCTGCGGTGCGTAGCGGGATCGGCATACGCCCGTGACTCAGTCATGGCCCGCTCCGCTCCCTATGGAGCTGCCCGCATGAACGGGGCGTCCCGGGGCGGGGTGGTGGTGGGTGGCGGTAGGGCAGCTGTCGGCGTACTGGTTGTTGTGCGGAGCCGCGTACGACTGATCTTGCAGAGTAAGCACTGGCCGAACCATTGAGGTTCCGCCTCTGCCGGTCGGGGCAGGGCGGGACTCAGGAAGGGAACACCAGGGCCATGTCGTTGGACGTGATCGGTGAGCTCACATCGCACCGTAACCACATACGGCCTGTCCGTGGCATCCGGCCGGAGCCTGCGCAGAAATACGGTTGGCGGATCACGGCGGTCGCTGCTAACTTTCCAGAGGCCGTGCGAGAGACCGAGGAGGTGGTACCCGTGAACGTTTCGATATGGGTGCTCCCCTCTGGGGTCACGGTCGGGCGATAGGTCGTCCGGGAGCGCCGTTCACGAGCACTCCCGAAAGGTACGACCATGCGATTCACTTCTGAACAGCGCCTCGACGACGGTGTCCTCGAACGCGAATTCACCCTCGGCGAGATCCCCGGCATCCTGTGGACGCCCGCATCCAGTTCCGCATCCGCACCGGCCCCGCTGATCCTGCTCGGCCACCCCCCGCTCGGACTGCACAAGATGTACCCCCGCCTGGTGGCGCGGGCCCGGCACGCCGCGGCGGATGGCTTCGCTGCGGCCACCATCGAGTTCCCCGGGAGCGGTGACCGGCCCCGTTGGGCCGCTGCCGACCAGGCCCGCGCCGACCTGCGCCGGGCCACGGAGGCCGGCGAGCCGGTCAGCGACGAGATCATCGATGCCCTCATCCTCCCGCTCGTCGACAAGGCGGTTCCGGAATTGCAGGCCGCCTTGGACGCCCTCCTGTCGCTGCCCGAGATCGGCGGCCCGGTCGGGTACTCGGGGGGAGTGATCTCCGTCGGCATCCGTCTTGCGGTGGTCGAGCCGCGCATCGTGGCCGCCGGCTTCTTCGCCGGGAGTTTCGTGCCTCGCACCATGTTCGAGGAGGCCCGACAGGTCACCATTCCGCTGCATGTCCTGCTGCAGTGGGATGACGAAGGGAACGACCGGCAGGCGGCCCTGGACCTGTTCGACGCCTTCGGCTCCGAGGAGAAGACGCTGTACGCCAACATGGGCGGACACACCGGTGTCCCGCAGTTCGCAGGGGAGGACGCGGCCGCGTTCTTCGCCCGGCATCTGCGCTAGCCGCGGGCCGGGGCCCCGCCGCCAGGCCAGCAGCAGGCGGTAGGCGGCGCCGGCCAGCACGCCGCTCATCGAGGACAGGCCCCGGCCCTCCTCGATGGCGGTGGCCAGTAGATGCACAACCGCCCCGATCGCGGCCGGTACCGGCCATCAGCGGTACCGGCCGGTCGGGGCGGAGTTCTGCTCCTGATGACCGGATTGACCTCTGCAAGATCAGCTGTACCTACCTCTGTACTCCAAGGAGGACCCCCGACAGCAGCAGGGCGGGTCGTCAGCGTCTGCTTCGGGTCGCGCTGCCGGCCGGGCGCGTGGGCGGGGCAGCTCCGTAGGGCCCGAGGTGGTGTCTCCTCCGCGCGGTTGCGAAGGCGGAGCGAGGAGCGAAAAGCGCGCGGGGCAGGGCGGCGGGTACCTGTTGGCCGCAGCCGGTGGTCGCCCCCTTCTCCTAGGGGCAGCTCGGGCGGGGCTGGCGGTTCGGGCCCAGGAAGTCTGCGCCCGGCGGGCGGGGCTGGGAACGGAACCGGCCCGAACCGTCGACGCGGTTCGGGCCGGGATGTCCGATGGGCCGGGCGAAGCCGAGCCGGGCGAGTCAGACGCGGGCTCGGCGGGCCAGACGCTCCGGGTCGAGGATGATGATGCTCTTGCCGTCCAGGCGCAGCCAGCCGCGCGAGGCGAAGTCGGCGAGTGCCTTGTTCACGGTCTCCCGGGAGGCGCCGACGAGCTGGGCGATCTCCTCCTGGGTCAGGTCGTGGGTCACGCGCAGCACGCCGCCGTCGCGGGTGCCGAACCGGCCGGCCATCTGGAGCAGGTTCTTCGCCACCCGCCCGGGCACGTCGGTGAAGATCAGGTCAGCCAGCGAGTCGTTCGTCCGGCGCAGCCGGCGGGCCAGCACCCGTAGCAGTTGCTCGGCGATCTCGGGCCGGTTGTTGAGCCACGGCCGCAGGGCCTGCTTGCGCAGGCGCACCAGCCGGGTGTCGGTCACGGCGGTCGCCGTGGCCGTCCGGGGCCCCGGGTCGAAGAGCGACAGCTCACCGACCATGTCCGACGGGCCCATCACGGCGATCAGGTTCTGCCGGCCGTCCGCCGCCCGGCGACCGACCTTGATCTTGCCGGACAGGAGGATGTAGAGACTGTCGCCGGGCTCGCCCTCGTTGAACACGATCTCGCCCTTGCGGACCTCGATCGTCTCCATCTCCTTGGCGAGAGCCTCGGCAGCCTCCGGGTCGACTCCCTGAAAGATCCCGCTGCGGGCCAGTACCTCATCCATCGCGCACCTCCGCCTGCGCGTGCCGTCCGTCGGCAGGGTCCGCCGTCCGCTGATCCCTCGCGCGAGGCCAGTCTAGGCCCACGTGAGCCGTAATCAGAGGTGCACCCCTGGAATCTTGATCGTTGGATGTAACCTGCCCGCCCTGATCAACCACTATGATCGCCGGTTCGGTGGGCCTCGGACCCTCGACGTGCCGGGAACGTAAGGTCTGCGGCGTGTTGACCGAGCCGACCCTGACCAGCCGCCACGAGGACGGGTGGGACGTCCCGCTGCTCGTCTGGCGCGCCGACCGGCCCCTGCTCGCGGTCAGCTCCGCGCCGCTCGGCGGCGGGATCGGGGTACGGAACTGGGTGGTGAACGCGACCGTGCCCATGTCGTACCACCGGGACGACCCGGCCGCCCACCTGGCCGAACTGGCCGACCGGCTTGGCCTGGACGGACCCGGGATCGGCCTGCTGACCGGGGTCGACGTCGCCGAGTTGATCTCCCGCGCCGACGCGGGGGTGCGGGTCTGGGCCACGGTCGGGCTGGGCACCCCGGTACAGGCCGCCGCCCCCGAGTTGGCCCCGGCCGGACCCGCGGTGCCGGCGCTGCGGGTCGGCACGGTCAACATCGTGGTTCAGGTGCCCGCTCGGCTCGGCGACGCGGCGCTGGTCAACGCGGTGGCCACCGCGACCGAGGCGAAGGCGCAGGCGATCCGGGAGCTGGGGCTGGCGGCCACCGGAACCCCCACCGACGCGATCACCGTGCTCTGCCCGGTCGACGGCCCGCCGGCCGCCTACGGGGGGCCCCGCTCCGCCTGGGGCGCGCCGCTGGCCCGGGCCGTGCACGCCGCCGTGCTGGCCGGCGGGGCCGGCACCGTGGTCCCGTGGTCCGACCGGCGCGGGGCCTGAGTTCCGACCGATCGGCCATCGTCAGCGCGTAACCTGCCCCGGTAGGGTCGCCGTCAATGTATGCTGCCGCCCGCTCCGGAATCCGCTCGCCGCGCCGCCTCGCGCTCGGCCTCGGCATGCTGCTCACCGCGCTGCTCGTCGCGGGCTGCGCCCAGGCCGGAGAGGCGCCGGCCTGGCATCCCGGCGCCCCGGGATCGGCGACCGGCAGCAGCGACCCGGACACCACCGACGCCCCGGCCTCCACCGGCGCCACCCCGCCGGGCGCGGCAAAGAGCGTCTCGCTCTCGGCCACCGGCGACATCATCATGGGCAACGCGCCGAACCGGCTCCCGCCCGGCGGCGGAGAGGGCTTCTTCGACTCCGTCAAGAAGGCGCTCGCCGCGGACCTGGTGATGGGCAACCTGGAGGAGCCGCTCACCGTCGACACCGGCACCGGCAAATGCGGGGCCAACTCCACCCGGTGCTTCCAGTTCCGTGCCCCGCCGGAGTACGCCGCCCATCTGCGCGACGCCGGCTTCGAGCTGCTCAACCAGGCCAACAATCACGGCTACGACTACGGCCCCAAGGGCTACCAGAACACCCAGCGCGCGCTGGAGAAGTACGACCTGGCGCACACCGGGGCGCCCGACCAGATCACCGTGGTCGAGGTCGAGGGCGTCAAGATCGCCGTCGCCGGCTTCTCGTCGTACGTCTGGTCCAACAGCCTCGTCGACATCGACGCCGCCCGCGCCGTGGTGAAGAAGGCCGCCACCATGGCGGACCTGGTCGTCGTGCAGGTGCACATGGGTGGCGAGGGCGCCGACAAGACCCGGGTCCGGCCCGGCACCGAGATGTTCCTCGGCGAGAACCGGGGCGACCCGGTGAAGTTCTCGCACGCCATGATCGACGCGGGGGCGGACCTGATCGTCGGACACGGCCCGCACGTGCTGCGCGGCATGGAGTTCTACCAGGGCCGGCTGATCGCCTACAGCCTCGGCAACTTCGCTGGCGGCGGCAACTCGCTGAGCAACAACGGTCGGCTCGGCTGGGGCGGGGTCCTGAAGGTGTCGCTCAAGCCGGACGGAAGCTTCGCCGGTGGGTCGTTCACCTCGACGTACATGAACTCGATCGGCAAGCCGACCCTGGACCCGGACGACCGGGGACTGGGCCTGCTCAGGCAGCTCAGCGGCAGCGACTTTCCGGCCACCGGCGCCCGGTTCGACGACGAGGGCCGGATCACCGAGGGGTGACGCGCGCCCGCGTGGGCTCGCCGGGCCGGGATCGGACCGACGTAGGCTTTCCGTCGTGACCACCAGTTCCCCCCCCACCACTGAGACCGATCTCGGCCGCACCCGCCGCGCGCGGAAGATCGGCCGGGTGCTGACCGAGACACATCCCGACGCCCACTGCGAGCTGGACCACTCCGGCCCGCTGGAGTTGGCCGTCGCGACGATCCTGTCGGCGCAGTGCACGGACAAGAAGGTCAACGAGGTCACCCCGAAGCTGTTCGGCCGGTACGTGACGGCCGCCGACTACGCCGGGGCGGACCGGTCCGAGCTGGAGGAGCTGATCCGGCCCACCGGCTTCTACCGGAACAAGACCGACTCGCTGATCAAGCTGGGCCGGGCCCTCGTCGAGCGGTACGACGGGCAGGTACCGGGGAAACTGGCCGACCTGGTGACGCTGCCCGGAATCGGCCGCAAGACCGCCAACGTCATCCTCGGCAACGCCTTCGACGTCCCGGGCATCACCGTCGACACCCACTTCCAGCGGCTGGTGCAGCGCTGGCGGCTGACCGCCGAGACCGACCCGGTCAAGATCGAGCACGCGATCGGCGCGATGTACCCGAAGCGTGACTGGACGATGCTGTCGCACCGGATCATCTTCCACGGTCGGCGGGTCTGTCACGCCCGCAAGCCGGCCTGCGGCGCCTGCACGCTGGCGACGCTCTGCCCCGCGTACGGGACCGGGCCGACCGAGCCGGCCGCTGCGGCGAAGCTGCTCAAGGGCCCCCGGGCCCGAGACCTGGCCGTCGCTGCGGGCGTCGACCCCGAGCTGGTGCCGCAGCAGGCGGTCGCGGCGGAGGTGCCGTGAACCGCAGCCTCGCCGCACTGCTCCTGCCGCTGGCCCTGCTCGCCGCCGGCTGCACGGCCACGGCCGAGGAGTCGACGCCGTCCGAGCCCCGGAAGAACACCCGGCCGTCGCCGTTCGCCGCCTGCGCGGCCCTGACCGCGTCGCCGGCCTCGGCCGCCCCGACGGGGGCCACCCCGTCCGCCCCGGGTGCCGCGGCACCCGGCGGGTCGGGCCGGGCGACGCTGCCCGAGCTGACGCTGCCCTGCTTCACCGGCGGTGACCCGGTCGACCTGCGGGCCGTCCGTGGGCCCGCCGTGGTCAACCTGTGGGCTTCCTGGTGCCCGCCCTGCCGCAAGGAGTTGCCCGTCTTCCAGCGGCTCAGCGAGCGCGCGGCCGACCGACTTCAGGTGGTCGGGGTGAACACCCGGGACGGCCGGGACGCCGCCCAGTCGATCGGCGAGGACTTCGGCATCCGCTTCCCCGTCCTGTTCGACCAGGGGGAGAGCCTGCGCCGGGGGCTCAACCGCAACGCCATCCCGTTGACCGTGTTCGTCGACGCCGACGGTCGGGTCCGGCACGTCGACACCTCCGGCGCGCTGGACGACGCCCGCCTCGCCGAGCTGGTCCGCGAACACCTGGGACTGGCGGTGCCCGGGTGACCCGGCAGCTCCCCGACTGGATCGACCCGCTGCTGGCCCGGCTCGGCACGGCGCGGGTCGAGGACTTCACCAGCATCGCCACCCCGAGCAGCGGCGGGCGGGAGAGCGCCGTGCTGGTGCTCCTCGCCGAGGAGCCCGGGGCGGGCCCCGACGTGCTGGTCCTCCAGCGCGCAGCCACCCTGCGCAACCACGCCGGGCAGCCGGCCTTCCCCGGCGGGGCGGCCGACCCGACCGACGCCGACTTCGCCGCCACCGCGTTGCGCGAGGCGAACGAGGAGGTCGACCTCGACCCGGCCAGCGTCACCGTCCTGGCCGAGCTGCCGAAGCTGTGGATCCCGGTCAGCGACTTCGTGGTGACCCCCGTGCTCGGCTGGTGGCACCGGCCGCACCCGGTGCACCCCCGGGAACCGGCCGAGGTCGCGCACGTCGCCCGGCTGCCCGTCGCCGAGCTGGTCGACCCGGCCAACCGGATGCGGGTACGGCACTCGAGCGGCTGGATCGGCCCGGCCTTCTCGGCGCGCGGCATGCTGGTCTGGGGCTTCACCGCCGGGGTACTCGCCACCCTGCTCGAGATGGGCGGCTGGGCCCGGCCCTGGCCGCGCGACCGGGTGATCGACCTGCCGCCCACCGGGGCCACCCCGGCGCCGTCGGCCGGCACCGACGATGTTGACGAGATGGCCGGCCCCCGCTGACCTGATCGTCACGTTCCGCGAGCGCCGGTCCGTCTCCGTGCCTGCTGCCCGTACCCTTGTGGCGTGTCCGCCGTGGATCTCGTCCTGCTTCTGCTCATGCTCGTGTTCGCGATCAGCGGATACCGTCAGGGCTTCGTCATCGGGGTGCTGTCGTTCTCCGGTTTCTTCGTGGGAGCGCTCGTCGGCCTCCAGGTCGGCCCGCTGCTGGCCCGCCAGTTCGCGGACGGCGGAATGCGGGTGCTGATCTCCCTGGTCGTGGTCTTCGGGCTGGCCGTGGCGGGGCAGGCGTTGGCCGGCTGGCTCGGCTCCCATCTACGCCAGACGATCACCAGCAACGTGGGCAGGAAAGTCGACGACATCGGCGGGGCGTTCGTCTCGCTGGTCGCCGTCATGCTGGTGGCCTGGCTGGTGGCGGTGCCGCTGGGCTCGTCGACGCTGCCCTGGCTCGCCTCCTCGGTGCGTAACAGCGCGCTGCTCACCGTGGTCGACCGGGTGCTGCCGGACAAGGCGCAGGAGCTCTCCACCGCGCTGCGGGACACGGTCGACACCAACGGCTTCCCGGACGTCTTCGGCGACCTCGCGCCCACCCGGGCCCGGCAGGTCGATCCACCCGACCCGGCGCTCGCCGGCTCCGAGGTGGTGGCCAAGGGCCGGCAGTCGGTGGTCAAGGTGCTGGGCTCAGCGCCGAGCTGCTCCCGCCGCATCGAGGGTTCCGGCTTCGTGTACGCCGACGACCGGGTGATGACCAACGCGCACGTGGTGGCCGGCACCCGCTCGGTGGCCGTCGAGCTGAACGGCGACCGGTACGACGGCGAGGTGGTCGTCTACGACCCCGATCGTGACCTGGCCGTGCTGCGGGTGCCGGGGCTGCCCGGCCCGTCCCTGCGCTTCGCCGCTGGCAACGCGGGCAGCGGGGCGGACGCGATCGTGTTGGGTTTCCCGCTCGACGGGCCGTACAACGCCCAGTCGGCCCGGGTTCGCGACGTCGACCGGATCACCGGGCCGGACATCTACTCCTCCGGCGACGTCACCCGGGAGATCTACACGATCCGGGCGCTGGTCCGCAGCGGCAACTCGGGCGGCCCGCTGCTCTCCTCGAACGGCCTGGTGCTCGGGGTGATCTTCGCGGCGGCGGCGGACGACCCGAACACCGGTTTCGCGGTGACGGCGGCCGAGGCCCGCCCGGTGGCGTTGGCCGGCGCCGAGCGCACCCGCGCGGTCGGCACCGGCGAGTGCACCTGACCTGGCCTGAGCCTCAGCCGCCGGCGGGCACGGTCGTGTCAGCCGGGTCGGTGGCCGCCCGGGCCGTGTCGGGCAGTTTCCTCCGCCCCCACCGCACCCCGCGGTCCAGCACCGCCCGCGCCATGATCAGCACACAGGTGCCGCCGTTGAGGAACGACGCCACCACGTCGCTCGGGTGGTGCATGCCCCGGTACATCCGGGTCAGCGCGACGCCGACGGGCACCAGCACCAGCAGGGTCCACCAGGTGACCTTCGCCGGGGTGCTGCGCGCCCTCATCGCCAACAGCACCGCGATGCCGACGTAGAGCGCCACCGCGGCCGAGGTGTGCCCGGACGGGAAGCTGGAGGTGGGCGGGGAGGCGTCCATGTGCTCGACCGCCGGGCGGCGGCGGTCGATGGCCATCGTGGTCAGCAGGAAGACCAGGGCCTGTGCGCTGACCGCCGCGCACAGGAAGAGCGGTTCCCGCCAGCGGTGCAGCACCAGCCGCAGGCCCACCGCCACGACCACGGTCACCAGCACGACAGCCGGGGTACTGGCCAGCGTGCTGAACACCAGCGAGACGCTGTTCCAGCCCTCCGTGCGATCGGCAGCCAGCCCGCGGTTGACCGCGTCCTCGACGGTGAGCGGCCAGGTGCGCTCGAACACCCGGGTGACGAGCACCCCGAGCAGCACCATGAAGGAGAGCAACAGGCTCACGGGGAGCAGCACCCGCTTGAGGCTCTGGACCAGCACATCGGACATGGCCCCGCCAGTACCCGAGCGGGTCTGCCGCTAAGCCTGCCCGCCGCCCGGCCCTGAGCGGCCCGCCCCGTCGGCCAGCTCGGGCTCGACGCCGTCCATTGCCGGGTGCGACGGGCGGCGACCCGTGTGGTCCCGCCAGCTCTGGAAGGCGGCCGTCGTCGCGGCCACCGTCGCCGCGCCCAGCAGCCAGCCGGCGAGCACGTCGCTGGCCCAGTGCACGCCCAGCGCCACCCGGCTCACCCCGGTCAGCCCGGCGACCGCGACGGCGGCGGCCCAGAGCGCCCACCGGGTGGCCGGGCGCTCCCGGGCGTACGGGAGGAAGATCAGCAGCAGCACCCCGGCGGCCAGGGTCGCGTTCAGCGTGTGCCCGGAGGGGAACGAGTAGCCGGCGGCCCGCGCCACCGGGTCGAGCAGGTCCGGCCGGTCCCGGCCGACCAGCAGCTTGAGCAGCGCACCGACCAGACCGCCCACGGCCATCGTGGTGACCGCCCACCAGGCCAGCCGGGGGACGCGTCGGCGGAACAACCAGATCACCACGGCGAGCACGGCGACCCGCAGCGGCCCCGGGCCGAAGACGTGGGTCCAGCCGGTTGTCAACGACACCCAGCCGGGGTGGTCGAGGGCGTACCCGTGCAGGGCGTCGGTCACCGTGGCGTCCAGCCGGTGCAGGGGTGCCCAGGAGCCCAGCACCAGCAGGGCGAGCAGGGCGAACGGCACCAGGACCAGGAAGGCCGCGGTGGCGGCGAGGGTGAGCCGCAGCCCCAGCGACCGGTCCTGGTCGAGGCGGCGGGATCGCCACGACGGGGGCGTTGACACAGGGGTGTGCTGACCGGGCGTGCTCATGTCGCATCCCTACCCAGCCGGGCTCCGGATCAGGCCGGTCGGCACCGACGGAACCAGATGGCGGCGACCGTTCAGCGCATCCGCCGGCGGAACCGACGGAGCACCAGCGCGGCCCCGGCGACGAGCGTGGCGAGGACGGTGACGCCCGTCCAGAGCTGTTCCGGTGCGGAGGGCTCCCCGCCGCCGCCCGGCCGGGCCGTCCAGCGGGTCTGCTGGCGGGGGGCGGTGAAACCGAGCGGATCCGCGCCGGCGCCCGCGACCCGGTCGCCCTGTGCGGAGCCGGGTGCCGACCCGAAGCCGACCACGCCGGGGGACGAGCGGTCGTCGAGCGGGTTGCGGCTCACCGGTGCCACGTCGGCGCTGAGGGCGGCAACCGGGTCTACCACGCCGTACCCGAAGCTGTCGTCGCGGCCGGTGGGCCCGATGTCCCGGGCGGTGCTGATCAGCCGGTTCACCACGTCGCCGGCGGACATCTGCGGCCAGCGGGAGCGGATCAGGGCGGCGGTGGCGGCGACCAGCGGTGCCGCGAAGCTGGTGCCCTGCACCCGCCAGTACCCGCCAGGCCGGGCCCCGACCAGGTCGGTGGCCGGCGCGGTGAGGGTCGTGGCGTTGCCGCTGATCGAGCCGGACCAGAGGTTGTCGCTGGTGCGCTCCAGGCCGGCGACGGCGATCACGCCCGGCTCCCGGGCCGGATACCAGACCTCGGTGTCGGAGGAGGTGGCCACGTTGCCGGTGCAGGCGACCACCACCACGTCCCGGGCGAACGCGTAGTCCAGCGCCGCCGCCAGGGCGGGGCTGTCGCCGCTGCCGCCGAGGGACAGGTTGATCACCCGGGCGCCGTTGTCCACGGCCCAGCGGACCGCCTTGGCGACGATCATCGCGTCGTCGTACCGGTTCTCGTCGTCGAGGACCCGCACCGGGAGGATCTTCGCGTCCGGGGCGAGCCCCACGACCCCTCGCCGGTCGTCGTTGCGCCCGGCGATCAGGCCGGCCACCGTCGTGCCGTGCCCGACCGGATCGGGGCCGTCGTCGGTGTCGCCGTCGTCGACCATGTCGATGCCGGGCAGCACCTGACCGGCCAGGTCCGGGTGTGAACCGTCCACCCCGGAGTCGATCACCGCGACAGTGACCCCGCGCCCCGTCGACGTGCGCCAGACGGTCGAGGCGCGCAGCTCGTCGAGCTGCCACTGGTCGTCGCGGACCTGGTCGGCCCGGGCCGGCGTGTCGACCGGCGTCACCCGCCACGGCGTGGCCCCGGACGCCGCGACGGCGAACGGGGCGAACCCGGTGGGGCGGGCCGGCGCGGCGAGGGCCTGCGGCGGAACCGGACCGACGAGCGACACCGCGAGCGCCGTCGCGCCGAGTAGCGCGTGGCTCATGAGCCGTCGCGCCGTCGCCGGACGGCCCTGCCGAACCCCAGTCACATTCCCAGCCATTCATCGCGACGGACACATGCTGATCGGAGATTACCGTTTTTCCCCTTCGTCACACCGCGATCCGGGGATAGATCGCTGTTTTCACCGCAGGCGCGGACGACTACGGCGGGGGGAGGTGGGCCAGCTGGACCAGGCGGACGCCCTCCCGCCGGGTCACCAGCCGGGCCCGCCCCGGCGGGAGCGGGCCGGGCCGGACCTGGCCGACCAACGGCCCCTCCTCCGGGCTGCCGGCCATCACCAGCCCCGGGGTGGAGAGCTCCTTCAGCCGCTGAAGAAACTGGTCGTACCCGCGGGTGGCGCCCCCGGCGCGGCGGGCCAGCACCAGGTGCAGGCCGATGTCGCGGGCCTGGGGGAGGTACTCCTCCAGGGCCCGCAGTGGGTTGACCGGCCCACTGGCCACCAGGTCGTAGTCGTCCACCAGCACGAACAGCTCCGGCCCCGACCACCACGACCGCTCCCGTAGTTGCGCCGGGGTGACGTCCCGGCCGGGCAGGCGGTCCTGCATGTAGCCGGCGGCCGCCTCGACCAGATCGCCGGTGCGGGGGGCGGCGGTGCCGTAGCCGATCCGGTGGTCCGTCTCGATCGCGCCGAGCAGGCTGCGCCGGTAGTCCACCAGGATCACCCGGGCCTCGTCCGGGGTGAACCGGCCGATGATGGTCGTGGCCAGCGCCCGCAGGAACGACGACTTGCCGCACTCGGCGTCGCCGAAGACCAGCAGGTGCGGCTCGGTGGCGAAGTCGAGCACCACCGGGCGCAGGTCCGCCTCGGCGATTCCGACCGGCAGCGCCAGCCCGGTCGTGGCGGTCAGGTCCAGCTCCGCGTACGGCAGCACCGGCGGGAGCAGCCGGACCGGGGGCGCCGTCGGCCCCGGCCACGCCGCGGCGACCGCCTTCACCAGGGTGGTGGTCTCCCCTCCCGGGCCGGAGAGCCGGGGCAGCGCGGCGAGGAAGTGCAGGCTCTCCCCGGTCATCCCCCGGCCGGGCGACTTCTCCGGCACGCCCGCCGCCACCGCGCGGCGTACCAGCAGCGAGTCGGACGGGTCGCCGAGGCGCAGCTCCAGGCGGGAGCCGAAGAGGTCCCGGACGGCCGGGCGGAAGTCCGTCCAGCGGATCGTGCTGGCCACCACGTGTACCCCGTACGACAGGCCCCGCGCGGCCAGTTCGGTGATCAGCGGCTCCAGGTCGTCGTACTCGGCGCGCAGGGAGCCCCAGCCGTCCACCACCAGGAACACGTCGCCGAACGGATCGGTGGCCGGTTGCCCGGCGGCGGCGAGGGCGGCCCGCCGCTGCCGGTACGCGGCCATCGACTCGACCCCCAGCTCGGCGAAGCGACGCTCCCGGTCGACCAGCAGGGTGACCACCTCCCCGACGGTGCGTCGGACGGCGGTCGGATCGGTCCGGCCGGAGACGCCGCCGACGTGCGGCAGGTCGCGCAGCGCGGCCAGCCCGCCGCCGCCGAAGTCCAGGCAGTACACCTGCGCCTCGACCGGGGTGTGGGTCAGCGCCAGCGCGCAGATCAGGGTGCGCAGCAGGCCGGACTTGCCGCTCTGCGGGCCGCCCACCACGCCGACGTGCCCGGCCGAACCGCCGAGGGTGAGCCAGAGCAGGTCCCGGCGCTGCTCGAACGGCTTGTCGACGACGGCCACCGGCACCTGGAGCGCGCCGTGCAGCTCCGGGTTGGCGAACGTCAGCCCGCGCGTCGGGTCGGTGTCGAGCGGGCCGAGCAACTCGTCGAGGGTGGGTGGGGCGTCCAGCGGCGGCAGCCAGACCTGGTGGGCCGGCGGCCCCTGCCCGGCCAGCCGGTCCACCAGCACGTCGAGCAGGCTCTCCGCGCCCGGTACCTCCTCGGTGGCGGCCGGCCCCGCGAGGACGGCGGGCTCCGGCAGCGGCACCGGATGGGTGGAGAAGGCGAGCAGGCGGGGTGTGGCGGCCCCGCCGGGCCCCGCCGCGCCACCTCGGCGGCGGGCCGCCCCGGAGACGTACGCGGCCCGGAAGCGGATCAGCGGCTCGGTGCCGAAGCGCAGGTAGCCGTGCCCCGGCGAGCGGGGCAGCTCGTGCGCGTCCGGCACGCCGAGCACCGTCCGGGACTCCAGCGCCGAGAAGGTCCGCAACCCGATCCGGTACGACAGGTGGGTGTCCAGGCCGCGCAGCCGCCCCTCCTCCAACCGCTGGCTGGCCAGCAGCAGGTGCACCCCCAGCGACCGGCCCAGCCGGCCGATCTGCACGAACAGGTCGATGAAGTCCGGCTTGGCCGACAGCAGCTCGGAGAACTCGTCGCAGACCAGCAGCAGCGACGGCAGTGGGGCCAGCGGGGTGCCGGCGGCCCGGGCCCGCTCGTAGTCGCGCAGGCTGGCGAAGTTCCCGGCCCGGCGCAGCAGCTCCTGGCGGCGGACCAGCTCCCCGTTGATCGCGTCGACCATCCGGTCGACCAGCGGCAGCGCGTCGGCCAGGTTGGTGATCACCGCGGCGGTGTGCGGCAGCCGGTCGAACGAGGCGAAGGTGGCCCCGCCCTTGAAGTCGACCAGGACGACGTTGAGCTGCTCGGAGCTGTGCGTGGCGGCCAGCCCGAGGACCAGGGTGCGCAGCAGCTCCGACTTGCCGGAGCCGGTGGCCCCGATCAGCAGCCCGTGCGGGCCCATCCCGTCCTGGGCGGACTCCTTGAGGTCCAGCTCGATCGCCCCGCCGTCGGTGCCCACCCCGATCGGCACCCGCAGCCGGTCCCGGGTCGACCGGGGGGCCCAGCCCTGCTCGACGGTGAAGCCCTCCGGGTCGCCGATGCCGAGCAACTCGGGCAGGCCCAGCTCGGCGTTGACCGGGGCGTCGGGCCCGCGTACGGCGGTGGCCAGGCGCAGCGGGGCCAGCCGGCGGGCGACCGCCTCCGCGTCGGCGAGGGCCAACCCGTCGGCGCCGCCGACCTCGGCGTGCCCCTCGGCGGAGTGCGAGTGCAGCCGGCCGCCGCGCAGGTCGAGCAGGAGGGCGTACCGGTCGAGCAGCCGGGGCGGCGGGGTGTCCAGGTCGACGACGGTGACCGCGTCGATGCCGCCGTCGCCGACCAGGTCGGTGGCGCCGGTGAGGTCCCCGCCGTCGAGCACCACCACCACGTGCGGCCCGTCGGTGGCCGGGCCGGCCGGGCTGAACCGGGACCGGCTGGCCAGCAGCTCGTTGAGGAGCCGCTCCAGCTCGGCGACGGAGCTGGTGACCAGGCGCACCGGGCCGATGGCGTCGGTGCGGGTGGGGTGGTGGGCGTGCGGCAGCCACTTGACCCACTCCCAGACCGCCCGCCGCTCGGGGCCGGCGCAGACCGCGACGAGCAGCTCGTCCGGTGCGTGGAAGACCGCGAGCTGGGTGAGCACGGCCCGGGCCAGCGCCTGGGCGTCGGGCGAGCCCGTGCGGGGCCGAATTCCCCCGTCGGCACCCTGCGGGGCCGGCTCGCCCCGGACGAAGACCCGGGCGAAGCTGCGCAGCGACAGCGCCACCGGCAGGTCGGGCACCACCGAGTACGCGTCGAGGAACCGCCGCAGCGCGCCAGCGGTCATCGGCTCCAGCTCATCCAGCGGCCGGGTGACCGGGGGAAGCAACGGGGTGGCCAGGGTCTGCGGGCCCACGCCCACCCGCACTACGGCGAAGTCCGGGTCGGCCGGCCGGCGCTCCCAGACCCGGTGGCTGTCCAGGGTCGACCAGAGCCGGCCCGGGTCCGGGTGCCGGTAGTGCAGGCCGGCCCGCTGCTGCCCGGCGGTCTGCCGGACCCGGCGGCGCAGCACGCTGAGGTGCCGCAGGTACTCCCGACGGGCGGCCATCATCTCCGACTTCTTCGGCGTGCCGGAGGCACTGCCCCACGAGGTCACCAGCATCGCCAGGGAGGAGAGCCCGAACATTCCGCCGACGACGTACGAGTACGCCCCGCCGCCCCGGCCGAACATCATCGCCATGGCGACCGTTCCGCCCAGCATCGGCAGCACCATCAGCGCCTGCTGCCAGCGCCCCCCGGCGACGGCGGGGATCTCCGGCGGCGCCTCGACGGGCAGCTCGCCCACCGGGATCTCCGGCGCCGGCCGCCGGGGCGGTCGCTTGATGACGACAGTGGACACTCACCCTCCCCGCTGCGCACGGTAACCCGAGCCTGGCTCATGGTAGGTAAAGTCCTGTCGTCCGCGCAGCCGCCACCCCCCCGATATGGAGAAGCGCCGATGACTTTCGGGTTGGCCCGTGTCACGATCAGCGCCCCCCAGCGCCGGGTCGACGTCGCCCTGCCGGAGCAGGTCCCGCTGGCCGAGCTGCTGCCCGAGGTGCTCCGGCACGCCGGCGAAGGGCTGGCCGACGATGGGGAGCGGCACGGCGGCTGGGTGCTGCGCCGCACCGACGGCGCGGTGCTGCTGACCGCCCAGGCGCTGCTGCCCCAGGGCGTCCGGGACGGGGAGGTGCTGCACCTGGTGCCGGCCCGCGCGCAGTGGCCCGAGCTGGAGTACGACGATGTGATCGAGGCGATCGTCGACGGCGCTCGCCGCCGGGGTGCCGCCTGGTCGCCGGCCGCCACCCGTGCCGCCGCCCTGGCCGGGGCTGCCGTACCGCTTGGCGTCGGGCTGCTCGCCGTGCTCGCCGCCGGGCCCGGGTACCGGGCCGGCTGGCCCGTCACCGGCGCGGTGGCGCTGCTGCTCACCCTCGCCGGGACGGTCGCCTCCCGGGCGTACGGCGACGGCGCGACCGGCGCGACGCTGGGCGGCTACGCCCTGCCGTACGCCGCCATGGCCGGCGCCCTCGCGGTCAGCTCCGGCGACCCGGTCGGTCCGTTCGCGCCGCTGCGCTGGCTCGGCGCCCCCGAGTTGCTGGCCGGCGCGGTGGCATTGCTGCTGGTGGCGGTGCTGGGCCTGCTCGGGGTGGCCAGCCGGGCGCGGGTCTTCGTGGCCGGCGCGACCCTCGGGGCGGCCGGCGCGCTCGCCGCCCTCGGCGGGCTGACGCTGCCGGCCGAGGGCGCTGCGGCGGTGCTGCTCTGCGCCCTGGTCTTCGCGCTGGGCGCGCTGCCGCTGCTGGCCATCCGGCTGGGCCGGATGCCCCTGCCGCCGATCACCCTGCCCGGCGACGGGGCTCTCGGCGGCGAGGCGGCCCGGGACCTGCCGGACCGGGCCCGGGTGCACGCCGCGGTCGCCCGCACCGAGGAGATGCTCACCGGGATGCTGCTCGGGCACGCCGCGTTGGCGGCCGGGGCGGTGGCGGTGCTCGTCGCGACGGGCGGGGTGGCCGGCCGACTACTGGTGGCGGTCACGTCCGCCGTGCTGCTGCTGCGTTCCCGGCTCTTCGTGGCGCTGCGCCACCGGGTGCCGGCGGTGGCCGCCGGTTTGACCGGGTTCGCCCTGCTCGGCGGGGCGCTCGCCACGGGCCCGGGGTCGACCGGGCGGCTGCTACTGGCCGTCGGCGGGCTGGTCGTGGCCCTGGTCGCCGTCGCCGCCGGCACCACGTACGCCCGGCGACCCGTCTCCCCGTACCTGGGCCGGGCCGCCGACCTGACCGACACCGCGCTGGTGGTTTCCGTGGTGCCGGTGGCCTGCGCGGTCCTCGACCTGTACGAACGGGCCCGTGGGCTGCTCGGTTGAGCGGCTCGGCGGGCCCGTCGACGGCTGCCGGTCGTCAGTGCGCGGACTCGCCGCGCTCCTCGGCCTCCTTGGCACGCCGGTACGAGTTGTGGACCTCGGCCTCGGCCTCGACCCGGCCGACCCAGGTCGCGCCCTCGACCGACTTGCCCGGCTCCAGGTCCTTGTAGACCTCGAAGAAGTGCTGGATCTCCAGGCGGTCGAACTCGCCCAGGTGGTGGATGTCGCGCAGGTGCTCCTGGCGCGGGTCCTCGTAGGGCACGCAGAGGACCTTGTCGTCCCCGCCCTTCTCGTCGGTCATCCGGAACATGCCGATGGTGCGGCAGCGGATCAGGCAGCCCGGGAAGGTCGGTTCGGGGACCAGCACGAGGGCGTCCAGCGGGTCGCCGTCCTCACCCAGGGTGCCCTCGATGAACCCGTAGTCGGCCGGGTACTGGGTGGAGGTGAATAGGGTGCGGTCCAGCCGGATCCGGCCGGTCGCGTGGTCCACCTCGTACTTGTTGCGGTGACCCTTGGGGATCTCAACCGTGACGTCGAAATCCATCTCCCACGCTCCCTCGTTTGCCCACGCTGGCTAACGGAACCCAGCGGCGCCGCTTTCGGGCAGGGGAAAGCCGACCCGCCTGCTCCGGTCGCCGCATAGTGTTCGGACCGAAGTAGTGTCACCCAAAGCTGTTTCCACACGGGGAGGAGGGGGGTCGTGAGGAGGGAAGATTCACACTACCGCCCGGAGGGGCCTGCTGGGCGGAAGGCCGGACATCCGGGCTCCGGGAGCGCGACCGGGCGGGTTCCGGTGCCTGAGGCGCACGTGCCCCGTGCCCCAGCACCGCCGGACGGCGACGCCTTCGACCCGGAGGCCACGGCCGTGCTTCCCAGGGCGGGCGAACGGCGCCCGCCACCGGGCCGGGGGCCCGGCACCGATCGGCTCCCGGTTGCCGCGGCGGCTACTCCCGAGTCGGCCGCCCCGCCGACCGCTTCCGCCCCGCCGACCGCTTCCATCCCGGTCGTCGCTTCCGCCGGGCCTGGCGGGCCGGGCGGCCCTCCTGAGGGCCCGCCGACGGGGGGCGACCGACCGGCCCGCCGCCGACGCCTCCCGCTGGCCGTGCTGGCGGCGGTGCTGCTGTTCGCCCTCGTCGGCGGGGGCCTGGCGGTGGTCCGGCCCGGCCCGGTCGCCGGCTGGCTCGGCGCGGACCCATCCACCCCGCCGGCGACCGCCGAGGTCGCCGAGCCGGAACCGGTGCCGGTGCTGGCCGGCCCGGACGCCAATGCCCTGGAGCCCACCCCCGACGGGGTGCGCGCGGCGCTCGAACCGCTGCTGAAGGCCTCCGAGCTGGGCAGCCGGGTCAACGTGTCGGTGGCCGACGTGACGACCGGCCGGTCGTTGTTCGCCCGGGGCGGCGACGCCGCCACCGTCCCCGCCTCGGTGACCAAACTGGCGACCGGAGTCACCGTGCTGGCGGCCCGGGGCCCCGACTACCGCATCCCGACCCGGGCGGTGGCTGGCCCGACCCCCGGCGAGGTGGTCCTCGTCGGCGGGGGAGACCCGACCCTCGCGGTCGGCGGAAACGGCTTCTACCCAGACGCGGCCCGCCTCGACGACCTCGCGAAGCAGGTGAAGCAGGTGCTCGGTGGCACCGTGCCGTCCAAGGTCACCGTCGACTCCTCGCTCTTCGGAGGCCCCGTGTACGAGCCGGGCTGGGACTCGGACATCCCCACCGGCGGGTTCGGGGCAGCGATCAGCGCCCTGATGACCGACGGCGCACGCCGGGACCCGCGGACCGCGAAGAGGAACTTCGACGCCGGCCACGGCTGGGCGGAGCGGGCCCCCCAACCGGACCTGGCGGCCGGCCGCGCCTTCGCCGGACTGCTCGGGCTCTCCGGAAGCGCCGCCGAGGTGAAGCGGGGCACCGCCCCGGCGACCGGTGCGGACGCCACCGGCGCGGCCCCCGCCCCCGGCACCGAGTTGGGCAAGGTCGAGTCGCTGCCGGTGATCCGGCTCGTCAACATCATGATCACCAGCAGTGACAATGTGATAGCCGAGGCGCTGGCCCGGCAGGTCGCGCTGGCCCGCGAACAACCGGCTTCCTTCGTCGGCGGGGCGGCGGCGATGGACATCGTCATCGGCGAGCTGGGTCTGGCGGCCGACGAGATCACCCTCGCCGACGGCAGCGGGCTGTCTCGGAGCAACCGGATCAGCCCCTCCCTGCTGACCGACCTCATCACGCTCGCCGGCGACGGCACGCACCCGGAACTGGCCGCCATCTTCGGCGGCCTCCCGGTCGCCGCCTGGTCGGGCACCCTCGACGGGCGGTACCAGGTGCCGGCCACGGCGGCCGGGGCGGGCGTGGTCCGGGCCAAGACCGGCACGCTGACCCGGGTGCACGCCATCGCCGGGCTGGTCACCACCGCCGACGGTCGGCTGCTCACCTTCGCCCTGCTCGCCGACCAGGCCCCGGCAGACTCGCTCGACGACACCCGCCGTGCCCTCGACCGGATCACCTCCGCGCTGGCCCGATGCGGCTGCGGTTGATCCCGCCGGGGCTTTTGTGGCGTGGTGTCCTTCGATCACCGAAAGGTGGGGGTGTTCCGGCGCGGGTACGGTGGGGGCATGGCGCAGTTCGTGGACTGGGATCTGGCCGTCGCGACCGCGGGGGCACTGGGTAAGGCGGGACCCCGGGCGTCGTACGCCGAGGCCACCGAGGTGGTCTCCGAGCTGCGGCGACTGACCGACGAGGCGGCCGGGCACGTGGCCGACTACACCGGGCTCCGCTCGCGGGTGGCGCATCCACCGGTGCGGGTGGTGGACCGGCGGGACTGGGCGGCGACCAACATCGCCGGCCTGCGCGAGGTGATCACCCCCCTGGTCGACCGGCTCTCCGGCGACAAACGGCCGGGCCCGATCACCGAGGCGATCGGCTCCCGGGTCACCGGCGTCCAGGCCGGCATCGTGCTGGCCTACCTCTCCGGCCGGGTCCTCGGCCAGTACGAGGTCTTCTCCGCCGACCCCGGCCAGTTGGTGCTGGTCGCGCCCAACATCGTCGAGGTGGAGCGGAAGCTGCAGGCCGACCCGCGCGACTTCCGGCTCTGGGTGTGCCTGCACGAGGTGACCCACCGGACGCAGTTCACGGCGGTGCCGTGGATGCGGGCATACTTCCTCGGCGAGGTGCAGGCGTTCGTGGACGCCTCGCAGGGCAGCGAGCACCTGCTGGAGCGCCTGCGCCGGGGTGTGGCCACCCTCTCCGATGCGGTGAAGGACCCGGAGAGCCGCACCAGCGTGCTGGACATCGTGCAGACCCCCGCCCAGCGGGCCGTGCTGGACCGGCTCACCGCGCTGATGACCCTGCTTGAGGGGCACGCCGAGTTCGTGATGGACGGCGTCGGCCCGCAGGTCATCCCCAGCGTCGAGCGGATCCGCGCGGGGTTCAACCAGCGCCGGGAGACGGGCAACCCGTTGGAGAAGGCGGTCCGCCGGCTGCTCGGCCTCGACGTCAAGATGCGCCAGTACGCCGAGGGCCGCAGGTTCGTCCATGGCGTCGTCGAGCGGGTCGGCATGGACGGCTTCAACAAGATCTTCGACTCCCCGCTGACCCTGCCCCGGCTGGAGGAACTGGGCGACCCGGACGCCTGGGTCGCCCGGGTGCACGGGCCTGCCGGCGCCAGCCCGGCCGTCGGCTGACCGTACGACGATGGCCGCGCTCGCCCCGCCGGTCGCGGCGGTCCGGCTCGCCGTCCGCCGCGCGCTGACCGGGCTGGCCGACGACGGGCCGGTGCTGGTCGCCTGCTCGGGCGGGGCCGACTCGCTCGCCCTGGCCGCCGCCACCGCGTTCGTCGCGCCCCGGCTCGGCCGCCGGGCCGGCCTCGTCACCGTCGACCACGCCCTCCAGGCCGGCTCCGACCGGCGGGCCGCCGACGTCGCGGCCTGGGCCGCTGCCGCCGGGTTCACGCCGGCCGAGGCGGTACGCGTCGAGGTCGCCGGCCGTCCCGGCGGCCCGGAGGCCGCCGCCCGCGAGGCCCGCTACCAGGCGCTGGCCGAGGCGGCCCGGCGGCACGGGGCGGCGGCGCTGCTCACCGGGCACACCCGCGACGACCAGGCGGAGACCGTGCTGCTCGCGCTGGCCCGGGGCGCCGGCCCGCGCGGGCTGGCCGGGATGCCGTCCCGGAGGGACCTGGCCGGGGTGCCGCTGCTGCGCCCCCTGCTCGACGTGAGCCGGGAGGAGACCCGCAAGGCGTGCACCGCGCTCGGGCACTCCCCGTGGGAGGACCCGCACAACGTCGACCCCTCGTACGCCCGAGCCCGCGTCCGGGCCGACGTGCTCCCCGCCCTGGTCCGGGCGCTCGGCCCCGCCGTGCTGGACAATTTGGCGCGGACGGCCCGACTGGTGGCCGCCGACACGGCCGCCCTCGACGAGTTGGCCGCCGTTGCCCTGTCCCAGGCGGCGGGCGGGCGGGACCCTGCCGGCGGGCTGGCGGTGCCGGCGCTAACCGGGCTTGCCCCGGCGGTCCGGACCCGGGTGCTGCACGCCTGGGCCCGGGAACTGGGCGCGGCGCCCGCCGCGCTGTCCCACCGGCACGTCGCCGCGCTGGACGCCCTGGTCACCGACTGGCGGGGGCAGGGGCCGACGCACCTGCCCGGCGGCGTCCGCGTGGTCCGCCGCGCCGGCCGGCTCACCGTCGCCGACCCGGTCGGTGGTTGACCGGCTCCCGTCGCGCCCCTGGCCGGCGGTTGACCGGCTCACCGTTGCCGACCCGGACGGAGCCCCTGACGTCCCGTCCGCCACTGTCTCCTGGATCGAGCGCGATCTTCGCCCCGGCGTCCCGGCGGGACGGGTTTGGTCAGGTTGCCGTGACGCGGTCGCGGAAGGTGGCCCGGTAGGTGTGCGGGGTGGTGCCGACCCGGCGGCCGAAGTGGTGACGCAGGGCCGCGGCGTCGCCGAAGCCAGCCCGGCCGGCCACGCTCTCCACGCTCAGCCCGGTCTCCTCCAGCAGCCGCCGGGCCAGCAGCACCCGCTGGTTGGTCAGCCAGTCGTGCGGGGTGGTGCCGGTCTCGGCCCGGAACCGCCGGGCGAAGGTGCGCGGGGCCAGCTCGGCCCGGGTGGCCAGCTCGTCGACCGTCACCGGCCGATCCAGGTGCCCCATCAGC
This sequence comes from Micromonospora sp. RTGN7, assembly GCF_033804645.1. Lineage (NCBI taxonomy): Bacteria > Bacillati > Actinomycetota > Actinomycetes > Micromonosporales > Micromonosporaceae > Micromonospora > Micromonospora sp. RTGN7. The sequence goes on from NZ_JAPZLF010000011.1 coordinate 82,964, forward strand.
CATTCGAGGACGGGTTCCAGGGTGGGCGCCTCGGGGGCCTTCGGGATGGGGGCCTCGACGTACTGGGACTGGCCGCCGTCTCGGTGCGGCGGTACGACCATCCGGCGGGCCAGTCGGGTCGCGGTGGCGGAGCCGTGCTCCTGGCGTACCAGATGGAGGCAGGCGTCGATGCCGGCGGCCGTTCCTGCGCTGGTGAGCAGGTGGCTGTCGGCCACGTAGAGCGAGTTGCACCGGACCCGGGCCCGGGGGTTGCGGCGTTGCAACTCGTCGACGTGCCGCCAGTGGGTGGTGCACTCCCGGTCGTCGAGCAGCCCAGCCTCGCCGAGCACGAACGCCCCGGAGCAGACGCTCAGCAGGTACGCACCGCGCGCGTCCGCCCGGCGTAGCGCGTCCAGCACCGCGGGTGGCGCGGCCGCGCCGCCGCTGTGTGCGGGCACCGCGACCAGGTCGGCGTCCTCGACGGGGCCGAGGTCGGCGTGCGGGGTGACGTGGAACCCGGCGGAGGTGCGCACCTGGGCACCGTCGGCAGTGCAGACGGTGAACCGGTAGGCGGGGAAGCCGTCGGCGCTCCGGTCGGTGCCGAAGACCTCGGCGAGCACCCCGAGATCGAACGGGGCGACCTGGTCGAGCGTGACGACGGCGACGGATCGGAGCATGTGACGAGGGTAACCGCACGAGTGGCAGAAAATCGAGGGTCAGCGGCATTTCTGCCACTGTTCGGCGGGTGGGTGGGCGCGCAGACTGATTCCAGTCCGGTGCGCACCGGCGGCGAAAACCCCCGAAACAACGCGAAAGCGAGCGCCGCCATGGGAATCCTGCTGCTCCTGCTCTTCCTGCTTCTCCTCGTCGCCGCCTCGGCGTCCGGCCACGTGGCCGACACCAGGGATTCGGCGGACTGGAAGCCCACCGACGACGGCCGCCGGTGGCGGTCTCGCATTTGCTGACCCGATTTGCGCCCGATGCGGAGAAAATCCGGGCGGGACTGCGCCGAAAGGGGCGGCCCCGCCGACGGAGGGCATCCGGCGTACTGCAGGCTAGGAGTCATGGCTGACGGCTCCTGGTACGACGCCGACATCGACCACGTGATCATTTCTGAGGCGCAGATCCGTGAGAAGACGGCGGAACTGGCCAAGCAGATATCGGCGGACTATGCCGAGGTCGACGGGCTGCTGCTTGTCTGCGTGCTCAAGGGCGCGGTCATGTTCATGGCCGACTTCGCCCGGGCGCTCGGCCGGCAGGGCCCTCCCGTCGAGCTGGACTTCATGGCCATCTCCTCGTACGGCCAGGGCACCACCTCCTCCGGGGTGGTGCGCATACTCAAAGACCTGGACCGGGACATCGCCGGCCGGCACGTGGTGGTCGTCGAGGACATCGTCGACTCCGGGCTTACCCTCTCCTGGCTGCTGCGCTACCTGGAGTCGCGGTCGGCGGCCAGCGTCGAGGTCGTCGCCCTGTTCCGCAAGCCGGACGCGGTCAAGGTCCAGGTGCCGGTGAAGTACGTGGGGTTCGAGATCCCGACCGAGTTCGTCGTCGGGTACGGCCTCGACTTCGGCGAGCGCTACCGCGAGCTGCCCTACGTCGGCGTGCTCAAGCCCGAGGTCTACGCCCGCGCCTGAGTTAACCCGGTCCCGAGGCCCACTCGCATCGGCACCCATCAGGCGGACGTTCAGCGCGCTCTCAGCTGATCGGACTACGGTAGGGGTCGGTGGCGTGGAGGCGTACTCTCCGCCCCGACCCCTCGACCCGCGTGACCGGGCGGTCGGGTGGCCGGGGGTGGAACTCCCGCCCGCCGGCGCAAACCCGGTTCGCCTTACGCGTAACTACAGGGCTCGCAAGCTCACATGTCGCGCGCACGGTGTACCGTCGAGTGACCGCGGTGCGGCAGTTACGCGCCCCGGGGTCGAGGCCGGCCCGCATGGCGGCTCCGGCAGCCGCCTCGGCGGCGACAAGCCATTCAGACGGTCAGGATGTCGATCAGGAGGATGCGGGCGCCTTGGCGCTCGACAACAGCATGGAACGTACGCGTTTCTTCCGCCGACCGGTGGTCTGGATCATCCTGGTCATCCTCGGCGCCGTTGTGCTCAGTCAGCTGTTCACCGCTGGTCCTAGCTACCACCGCGTGGACACTTCCGTTGCGCTCGACCAGCTTCACACTGCCAAGATCAAGAAGGCGGTTTTCCAGGACAAGGAGCAGACGCTCCAACTCGATCTGGAGAGCAAGGCCAAGTTCGGTGACACCACCACCGACCGGATCGAGGCACAGTTCCCGTACGAGGTCGGTAGCGAGGTCTGGAACGAGGTCCTCGCGGCCAAGGCGGCGAACCGGGTCACCGGCCCGGCCGACACCAAGGTGTCGTCGGACAGCATCTGGGTGAGCCTGCTGGTCAATCTGCTCCCCATCGCGCTTCTCGTGCTCCTGCTGCTGTTCTTCATGTCGCAGATGCAGGGCGGCGGCTCCCGAGTGCTCAACTTCGGCAAGTCCAAAGCGAAGATGATCACCAAGGACACCCCGAAGACGACCTTCGCGGACGTCGCGGGTGCCGATGAGGCCGTCGAGGAGCTGCACGAGATCAAGGACTTCCTGCAGAATCCGGCGAAGTACCAGGCCCTGGGCGCCAAGATCCCGAAGGGCGTCCTGCTCTTCGGCCCGCCCGGCACCGGTAAGACGCTGCTGGCCCGCGCCGTCGCCGGCGAGGCCGGGGTGCCGTTCTACTCGATCTCCGGCTCGGACTTCGTGGAGATGTTCGTCGGCGTCGGCGCCAGCCGGGTCCGCGACCTCTTCGAGCAGGCCAAGACGAACGCCCCGGCGATCGTCTTCGTCGACGAGATCGACGCCGTCGGTCGCCACCGCGGTGCCGGCATGGGCGGCGGTCACGACGAGCGTGAGCAGACCCTCAACCAGTTGCTCGTCGAGATGGACGGCTTCGACACCAAGGGCGGGGTCATCCTGATCGCCGCCACCAACCGGCCGGACATCCTCGACCCGGCGCTGCTGCGCCCGGGCCGGTTCGACCGGCAGATCCCGGTGGACGCCCCCGACATGGAGGGCCGCAAGGCGGTCCTGCGGGTGCACGCCAAGGGCAAGCCGTTCGCACCCGACGTCGACCTCGACGCGGTGGCCCGACGTACCCCGGGCTTCAGCGGCGCCGACCTGGCCAACGTGATCAACGAGTCCGCGCTGCTCACGGCCCGTAAGGACGAGCGGGCGATCAGCAACGACTCCCTCGAGGAGTCGATCGACCGCGTCATCGCCGGTCCGCAGCGCCGGACCCGGGTGATGAGCGACCAGGAGAAGAAGATCACCGCGTACCACGAGGGTGGGCACGCGCTGGTCGCCTGGGCGCTGCCGCACGCCGCACCGGTGCACAAGGTGACGATCCTGTCCCGCGGTCGCTCGCTGGGCCACACCCTGGTCCTGCCGACCGAGGACAAGTACACCCAGACCCGCGCTGAGATGGTCGACACCCTGGCGTACGCGCTGGGCGGCCGGGCCGCCGAGGAGCTGGTGTTCCACGAGCCGACCACCGGCGCCGGCAACGACATCGAGAAGGCCACCGGGCTGGCCCGCGCGATGATCACCCAGTACGGCATGAGCTCCAAGCTCGGTGCGATCAAGTACGGCACCAGCGGCGACGAGCCGTTCCTCGGCCGCAACATGGGCCACGAACGGGACTACTCCGACGTCGTGGCCGCCGAGATCGACGGCGAGATGCGGGCACTGATCGAGCTGGCCCACGACGAGGCCTGGGAGATCCTGGTGGAATACCGGGACATCCTGGACAACATTGTCCTGGAGCTGATGGAGAAGGAAACCCTCTCCACCGCCGACATGGCCCGGATCTGCGGTCGGGTGGTGAAGCGCCCGCCGATGGCTCCGTACCACGGCTTCGGCAAGCGCCAGCCCTCCACCGAGCCCCCGGTGCTCACCCCGACCGAGAAGGACAAGCTCAAGGCTCAGGCCGAAGCCGACGGTGCGTCCGTCGGTGGCGGCACGCCCGGCTCGAACAACTCGGACGGTACGCACTGAGCACCGGACCGACGGTCGGCGAGGAGGACGCCTCGTCGACCGAGCCCGACACCGACGAGTTGGACTACCTCGCCGCGCGCCTGGTCAACGGCAAGTTGACCGGGCGCCCGGTTGAGGAGTCCGTCGACCTGGCCCGGATCGAGAGGGCGGTACGCGAGATCCTGATTGCGATCGGGGAGAACCCCGACCGCGACGGGCTCGTCAAGACCCCGGCCCGGGTCGCCCGCGCGTACGCCGAGCTCTTCGCCGGGCTGCGGGTCGACCCGGCGCAGGTGCTCAGCACCACCTTCGAGGCCAACCACGAGGAGTTGGTGCTCGTTCGGGACATCGATGTGATGAGCCTCTGCGAACACCACCTGCTCCCGTTCCGGGGCAGCGCGCACGTCGGCTACATCCCCGGGCCGGACGGCCGCATCACCGGCCTGTCCAAGCTGGCCCGGTTGGTCGAGGTCTTCGCCCGCCGACCCCAGGTCCAGGAGCGGCTCACCTCGCAGATCGCCGATCTGTTGATGAGCAAGCTGGCCCCGCGTGGCGTCGTGGTGGTGCTCGAATGCGAGCACATGTGCATGGCGATGCGCGGCATCCAGAAGTCCGGGGCGAAGACCATCACGTCGGCGGTACGCGGCACGCTCCAGAACGACGCGAAGTCCCGGGCCGAGGCGATGTCACTGATCATCCCCCGCTGAACGGCGGAAATCGTCCCAGCGGGTGACGCCGGGTCGGGCCTTTGCCCGACCCGGCGTCGTCGTTTCCGATGCCACCGGTGTCCCACCCGCTCTCGCCGTCAGCCCGCCAGCATCATGAGGACGAGTCCGGCCGTCGTCGACACCGCCGGGACGAGACAGACCAGAGCCCCCCATCTGGGGGTCCGGTCCACCGGGTGACCGGTCGCAGGATCGGGCACCAGCCCGTCGCTCGCCCCCGCCGGACCGCCCCCGGCCGGGACCGCCGTCAACGACGCCCCCACCGGACCGTCCGCAGTGCCGCCGAAGGGAACCCCTGCCCCCGCGGCGGGGGCCGAACTCGTCGAGCCGATTGTGCCGTCGCGCGAGTCGTCGACCGGGCCTGGGCCACCCACCCCGGCGTCGGTCGTCCGCGGGCGGGGCGTCTGCCGGCCGGTCAACCGAGGGGCGGTCGTTCGTGGGCCCGCCGTCTGAAGGTCCGGTCCGGGCGCGGCCGGCCCGTCAGTCCCGCCGAACAGCCGGCCGACGGCGAGCCAGCCGGCGACGAAGGCGGCCACCGGCATCGGCACCCCGAGGAGCACCGCGACCACGCTCGCCGGGCCGGTGCCGTCAGCCACGAAGAGCGCCACCTGCAGCAGCGGCACGACCAGCGCCAACGGCCCGTACACCAGCAGGTTGCGCAGTCGCGGCGGCCAGGCTGTCGGGCGGAACGGACCGCGCGCGGCCAGCGCCCCGTCGCTCGCGTCAGCCCAGCCCCTGGCTGCCCGCAGCGCCGTGAGCACCGCCGTCGGCCCGCCCACCATGCTCCGGGCCGCCTCAGTCAGCTCAGGCGGCGACGGCACCAGCACCATCGGGGGTACCCCCCGCTCGCGCAACCGGGACCGCTGCGGCGCCAGCCGCTCGCGTACCGTGGTCAACTCCTCCCGGGCGGCCCGAACTGCGCGGGCCTGCTCCGTCGCGGCGGTCGCCGCGCTCCGACGGACCCCGTCGAGCTGTCGAGCCGCGGCGACGTACTCCGTCCAGGCGGTCGCCTCGTCGGCGGGCCGCGGCGGTGCGGAGTCGGTGGCGGGCCGCTGCCGGACCGGCGTGGTAGTCGCCGCCGCATCGGTGGTGCCGGCCGGCTTCCCGCTCATGCTTCCTCCCCGGCCCCCGCCGTCGTGTCGGCCCCGACCCCGCTGTCGGCCCTGCCGTTGGTATCGGCCCTGCTCGCCGTGTCGGTGCCGGCTCCGCTGTCGGTGCCGGTCCGGTGCTCGGCGAACGGCACCAGGAGGGTGCCCCGGTCATCCGGGCCGTCCCAGAGCATCGCCCGGCCCTGGCGGGGAAGCCACTGCACCGGGCGCCCGAACACTGTCGCGAGTTGCGCCCCCGGCACGTCCACCGCCACGACGGCAGCGAGCTTGTCGACCTCGTCGTCGGTGTGGACGACCGCCGCGAACGACGGCACGGTGCGCCACCCACCGAGCAGATGCCGCCCGGCCGGCGGGCCGTCCCGCAGCAGGTTTCGCAACCGCTCCGGCGGCAGCTCCTCCGGGGTGGGGCCGTCGAGCCCGAACGCCACCAGGTAACCCGGTTCGTCGGTGTCGATCGCGGCGAGCAGGCCCGGCAGGTCGACCCGGTCCACCCGATGCTGCCCGGCGAGATCGGCGACGAGCGCGTCCGCCACCGGTGCCACGTCGGCGCAGAGCGCGGCCACGACGAACCGCCCCGTGCCGGGCCGGTGGTGCGCGGCGAGGCTGCGGGCCGCTGTCGCCAGCAGTGCGGCGGCCTCCGCGCCCGACCCCAGTACGGCCAGGTTACGGCCGGCGGCCGGCCCGAGCGGCACGGCCACGGTCGACCGGGGCAGATCGACCGCCCGGCCGAGCAGGGCGGCCGGCCCACGTGCCTGTCCTGCGAAGGCGGCCCGGTAGCAAGGATCGTTGCGCAGCAGCGGACGCGCCCAGCCCGCGAAGACGACCGGGGGCGCGGCCCGCTCCGCCCGGCCCTCCCACAGCCGGTGCCGCAGCTCCGCGATGGCCTCCGGGACCTCGTGCGGGTCCGGAAAGCGGACCATCCGCTCGTGTCCCCGGGTGGCGCCTCGGGGACCGCCGAGCCCACCTGCGGTGTTCACCACCGCGCTGACTACCGGTAGGCCCGCGGCGGCGTCGTTGCTCGGCTCCAGCACCGGACCGCCGCCGGCCAGCGCCACCCGCACCGGGAACTGCCCGAGCATCGAGTCGCGGGTCGTCGGCCCGCAGGCGATCCCGAGGTCACCCTCCCCGGCCAGGATCAGGTGTACGCCGTACGCCCGGCCCGCGCGGGCAAGGGTGTCCAACCGGGCTGCCGCCTCGACGGCCAACTGGTCCCCGTCGGCGAGCAGCAGTGGGAGATTGTCGATCACGCACACCACCCGGGGCAGGGCCTGGTGTTCCCGCAGGGCGGCGAACCGTTGCCCGCCGGCGCGCCGACCGCACTCCTCCCGACGCCGAGCCTCCGTGGCCAGTGCGTCGAGGAGACCCATCACGTACTCCCGGTCGGCGGCCATCCCCGCCGAGCGGACCTGGGGAATCCAGGACCGGTCCCGCTCGGTCTGCAGGAACTCCGCGAACGACTCACCGTCGCCGAGGTCGGCCAGGTGCAGGGTCAGCTCCTCGGGACCGTATCGGGCGGCGAGGCCGAGCAGAACGTTGGTGAGGAAGGCCACGCGGCCCGCGGCGGACCGGCCGCTGACCAGCCAGTGCGGGGTCAGCTCGGTGAGGCCCACGGTCACCGGTCGACCGCCGGCGTCCCCGACCGTGGTGGCGATCCCCTCCGCCGAACTGGCCGCCCACAAGGGCGCGTCCGGGTCGGGCAGCAGGTCGGCCAGGCTGAGCCGGGAGCCGGCCTCCACCTCCTCGGCGAGCCGCCGGCAGACGAGGTCGACCAGCTCCGGGGGCGGATCGTCGTCGACGAAGACGGGCGAGTTGAGCCCGCCGGGTGGCTCCGCGCCCGGGCCGGCGAACGAGGTGTCGGGCGGGTCGCCCAGCAACGCGTACGCGTTGCGCATGGCCAGCGGGGTGGCCTGCGGCAGCGGCGCGCGGGTGGCGTACGGGCCGGCCGGGGGCCAACCCGCGACGACGAGGTGCAGCCCTGAGACGCGCCCCTGCTCGGCCAGTGCCTCGATCCGGCTCAGATCGGTCGGCCCGGTCAGCTCGGGTAGCGCGGCGACGACCAGCAGCAGCGCGCGGTCGTGGCGGCGTGGCCGGCCGCTGCCCGGCGCCACCCACTGTTCCGCCTCGGTGAGCACCGCCCGTAGCCCGGCGACGTCCACCGCCGGCGGGGGCAGCAGCCCGGCATCCGCGAGCGCCGCGAACGGCGCGAAGGTGCCGGATGGTGCCGAGGCCGGTGCGGCGTGGGTGTCCGGTTCGGAGCGGGAGATGTCGGGCCGGCTGCTGTCGGGGTGGGCCGCGTCGACGGCGCGGACCAGCAGGCAGCCGGCGGGCGTCGCGGCGAGCAGGCGTAGCAGGACAGCCCGGAGCAGCCCGGCCACCCGTGGATCGTGGGCGTCGGTGTCGATCGCCAGATGCCCGGTGCCGAGCAGCGGCACCAGCGCGGGGAAACGCGCCTCCTCCAGCGGGGCGGCCGTTCCGACCCGGACGAACGGTGGAGGCCCCTCGCCCGAGGGCGTCTCTGCGGGGATCGTCTCCAGCGGCGTCCCCGCCCAGCCGGGTGCCAGCCGGGCCGCGGCGCCGCGGAGCCGGTCCGCAAGCTCATACTGTCGACGCTGGTCAGCCGGCGCGGGTCGGATCTCGTCCAGGATTCCGGCCGCCGCGGCGGCCGTCGCCTCCGCCCGCCGATGCAGGGCGGCGGCGCGGTTGGTGCGTGTCCTCGGACCGGCCACCGCGTCCACCCCTCTTCCCGAGGCTGACAGCCCCTCCCCGCGCAGTGACCGTATCCCAGGTCCGCGCCCTCCTCCGGGATGCGCCACGGCGGTGCGTCCGTGTGCCGGGTGATTACCGGCACGGCGCTTGTCGGGGGCCGCGCCAACACCCTGGTGCGCGACGAGGGGCGAGCCTCGGCAAGCCGAGGGCAGTTGGCCTGGGGCCATGGTCCGTCGTCTCGATCGGTGGCAGCTGGGGCATTGGGTACGAGGCGTCCAGCCGCTAGCCTCAGGAGGTGGAATCAGTGCAGCCCTCCGCCGGTTCCCAGGTCTCCCGCGTACCGGCGCAGCGGACCCCGCCGGAGCAACTGGCGCCCCCGTCCGGGGCGCCGGCACCGGCCCGACCGCCGCGTCGGTTGCGGACCATCATCACCGTGGTCGCCGGGGTGCTCGGGCTGCTTCTGCTCGGCGGAGTCGCCACTGCGTTCGTCCTGTACCAGCGCGCGACGACCCCGGACCGTAGCGCCCCCGACGTGGTGGTCGACAACTACCTACGCGCCTTCCTGGTGGACCGCAACGACGCCAGAGCCGAACAGTTCACATGTTCGGGGATTATCGTCGAGGCCCTAAAAAGCCTCCGCGATGAGATCGAACAACGTGAAGCTGGCTACGGTGTCGATGTCCGAGTCGGCTGGGGAGCCTTGCAGCGATCGGAGCGGGCTGGCGGAGCGTTAGTCCAGACAACACTGACTATTTCAAGCTCAGCGAATGGCCAACCACGCAGCAGCCGCCGAGAGAGTTGGACGTTCGAAGTAACTGAGGAACGGGAGGGCTGGAGAGTCTGCAACGGCCGCAAGACAGGCTAGGACTCACTCGACCCAGAGTAGGTGGACCGGGACCTCCAGGGTCGTCGGGGGCTGCCCCCGCCAGGCCCAGCGGTACCACTCCAACTCCGGAGTGACCCGCACGCAGATGTCTCCGTCCGTGCCCGAGTAGGTCTCGGTCACCGCACGCAGGTCCCGTTGCTCGCCGGCGTCCATGGCGTGCACGACCCGCCGCCCGGTAACGGTGCCGGCATCGAACACCGGGGTCGGCGGACGGTGGGTCGGTGCATCCAGGAATACCAGGTGGGCGCCGAATTCCTGGGGTGCTGCGCTGCTCGGCCGGGTCCCGATGGCTTCCACCCAGACTCGCTCAACCGGTACGAGCGGGGCGAAGACCTCCACCTGTTCGGACTCGGCGCGGTACCACTCCTGTTCGGGAATGACCGGCACATAGGTGCGGCTGTTCTGCACCACCCGCTCGTCGGCGCGTAGGTCACCGCGCCAGCCAAGGCCGGGCAGCCCGATGAGAACCCGCCGCCCCCGCAACTCGACCCCGTTCGTCGCGGGCACGATCTCGATGGGGCGGGGTGGCAGGGGCGCCCAGTCCGGATGGTCCGCGAAGGGGTCGGGAAGTGGCCCGGTCATGCGCTCTCCGGCCTCACGCCTTGCCGTTCAGTGGCGCGCCCCGGTCCCGCATGAACGGCGCCGGGTTGACGGCACCCCGGCTGGAACGATCCCCGTCGAGATGCACCTCGAAGTGCAGGTGCGGCCCGGAGGAGTTACCGCTGGTGCCGACCTCCCCGATCACCTCGCCGGCCTTCACGAGTTGACCGGGAACGACCCGAGGCTTGACGATCATGTGGCAGTACCGGGTGACATAACCACCGGCGTGCAGCATGTCGACGAACCATCCGCACCCGCCCTTGCCCGGCCAACCGTCCACGTCGCAGCTCCGACCGCCGCCATGGTCGGGGTCGCAGCGGGCTACCAGCACCCGCCCCGTGGCGGCGGCGCGGATCAGGGTGTGTTTCGGCGCGCCGATGTCCACGCCGTTGTGGCTGGGACGACTCGCAGTGCGGAACCCGGATCCGACGCCGCCGGGGATCGGCGCGGTCCACCCAGAGGCGGCGATCTGGCCCCGGGTGGCCGCGTTGCAGATGTTCTGCTTCGCCACCTGGACCGTGCGGGCCGCACCCCCGGCGAGCGCGTCCACGATCTTGCTGGCCAATTCCTCGTGCTTGGCATAGGCGTTCGGGAAGGCACTGACCTGCACCCGCTGGGCGGTCCGGGTCAGCGGCATCTGCTCCCAGCCGGGGACCTTTACCAGCTTCTCGTAGAACTTCCGGGACGTGTAGGCCGGGTCCTGTAACTGCTGCGGAGAGCCCCAGCCCTGGCTGGGGCGTTGCTGGAAGAGACCGACTGAGTCGTGGTCGTTACGGTTGCCGAGGTGGGGGAGGTTGCGCAGGCCGGACTCCTGCATGGCCGTGGCGATGGCGACGACCCAGCCGCGGGGCGGGACCTTCATGTCGGAGCCGACCTTGATGATGACGGCGGCGTTACGGATCTGGCTGTCTCCGTACTGGGCGAACCGTGGCATCTTCCCGGATACGTTGACCTGGTGCGTCCGTCCGCAGCCGGACTGGGCCTCTGGGGAGGAGTCCTCTCCACCCCCACCCAGTCCGGTGAGGAAAAATGCTGCCGTGCCACCGGTGCAGCAGAGCAGCGTGAGGGCTGCGGTCAAAGCGGCGGCCAGGGCGCCGACGCGTAGTTGCCGGCGACGTGGGGTGCCGCCTTCGATGTGATCGCTCATGTCCGCTCCCAGTCCACGGCGTCGACCAGCCACTGCCCGTCCGGGGCCACGAGTTCCAGCCTTAGACGCCCCGAGTCGAGCGGTATCAACACCTCCACGAAGCGCTCCGTCCGAGGCCGGAGGCTCGGTTCTCCGGTCGTCCGCTCCGCAGGCACCCCTGCCGGGTCGGCGCCGGCGAGTTCCTCGGTCAGTTCCGGCGTGGAGAGCGGGCGCAGGGTGGCGTGCCACTCCTCGGTACCGGCGCGGCGACCGCCGAGCCAGGCTGCGGTGAACCTGTCCGCGATCTGTTCGGGCGGCGGTGCGCCGGGACGGGTCACCGGTGACGGGGGCGTGGTGCTCCCGACTACGCCGTCGTCACCGGTGGTCGGGTCGACTGTGGTGATCGGCTCACTCGGTCGGTTACTCAGGCCCGTCGCCGGGCCCACCGAACCGGAGAAGAGTCGGGCCGCTCCGAGAACGCCGACCACGAGGACGCCGACGGCCAACGCGATGCCCAGCCGGGACCGCAGCGCCCTCGTGAACAGGAACTCGACCGCCCGTCGCATCGCACTCACCGCGCCTCGGTGCGGATCCGCGGTGCTGCGGGCCGTCGCGGCGTGGCCGGCTCGGCGGAGCCGGGGCGGTAGATGACGAAGGACGGATTCTCCGCGGGTACGTCCGGCTCGGTCCAGGTCGATGGCTGGCGACGTCGTGGCTGCGGGGCGGCGGGACGCGCTTCGCTCCGCTGCTCCGGCGTGGTGGCCTCGTCCGGGCGCTCGCGACCGTCTGGCCGCTGTCGCTCGTTCGCGGTGCTGCTGACGGTGGCGACCTTGGCGTGGCTCGGATCCTCATGTCGGGCCTCCGGCCGCAGGCTGCGCTGCTCCAGCCCCACCCCTCGCCGCCGGGCAAGGGCCGGCTCGGCGGTGCCGCCCGGCTCGGCGACGTCCAGCCGTGCGGCGGTGCGCATGTCCCGGAAGAACCGACGATGCCACGAGCCGGCCGAGCTGCCCGCCTCGCTGCTGTCCTTGCCGCCGAGTTGGGTGATTCGACGGTACGGGCGCAGCAGTAGCCAGCCGACCACCCCGCAGAGCCAGACCAGCACCACCTGGAGCCACCCCGGCAGGGTCGCCGTGCTCATGATCAGGTCTACGGCGAAGAGGTAGATGGCTGCCCCGGTGCCGAAGATGGCGATGTTGAACACTGCGGCGACGACGGCGTTGGCCAGCCGCCGAAGTCCGGCGCTGGCCGGACGCATCAGGCCCACCGTGCCCAGGATCGGGGCCGCGATCACCGCCCACCGGAAGATGAGGAAGCCCAGCAGAACCAGCAGCGAGGCGGTGAGGTCGAACATCGCGAAGAGTAGCGCGGCGAGCACGGCGATGAAGCCGGAACCTACCCGGTCCATGTCCCGGACGCCCTGGAGGTACTCGTACGCTTCCCGGTCCTCGCCCTTGATCTGCTGCGCGACCCGTGCCCACTGCTGCTGCTTGGCGTCGATGGTCGCGGGCCGGGTCGCCGAGTTGGCGCGGAGCTTCTCCGTTTCCTCCCAGGAGAGTGACTTCGCATCGTAGAGCGCCGGGCCGTACTTCTTGGCAGTCTCGCTGTCGGCCGAGCCGAGCACCCCACGCAGCCAGTTGCGGTAGAGCATGGACTCGGTCGCGGTATCACTGGCCCGGACCGCGGGGGGACGGTTGTCCTTACACGCTGCGGGGTTGGGGTCGTCGCACTTATCAGGCGGGGTGTCTCGCGTCGCCGGGCCGACCGCGTCGTGGACGACGCCCAGGGTGGTGATGAGCGTGCCGTCGGCGATGTTCGCGGACTTGACCGGCCAGGCGGCTAGGGCGGTCACCGCCACCATCACGAACAGGGCCCAGCCGGCCGTGGTCATCGCGTTGCTCATGTCCGATTGGCGGGAGCGCCAGAGTAGGTAGAGGCCCACCACGCAGAGCGTAATGATACCGAAGACGCTGAATACCTTTTGATAGACGGCCTTGGTGGCCTGATCCACCAGTGGGTCGGCCCAGCCCCACATCGAACGCGGGTCCCAGGCACGCTCCCGCAGCGCATTCGAGCCGCCGATGATGGCGGTGGCGATCATGAACTCGCCGTTCGCCACGGTGGTGGTGAACTTGTAGTCCGGGTGGATGACCGCAGAGGCGCAGCCGCCCGGCAGGTCGTACGTGGGGTAGCTGTAGCCCGCGTACCCGTAGTCGCTGTAGAGCCCCTTCGGGCCGGGCAGCTTGGCGGAGTCCGGGCGGGCGGCGAACCAGCCGGCGAGCCCGGAGTCTGGCGTGCCCGGAACCGGCGCGTTACGGCACTCCGCCTGCTCCTTGCTGACCTCGCCCAGCTTGCCGACGCAGGTGCGGAAGTTGGCCTGCCACTCCGGGGTGGTGCACAGATCCGCCCGGGCCTGGGCCACCGGCGGGGCCGCGTACGCCGGTTCGCCGCCCACCACCGGCCAGGCGACGGTGGCTCCGGCGAGTACGCCGAGCGCGAGTAGGAACGCTGCTATCCGGGCCCGCACCCTCGCCATGTCATGCCTCCAGGTCCGGGAGATGGGTCGGCAGTTGCCCCATGGTCGCGGCGACCGCGGCGGGGGTGGTGTCCAGGTGGTCCAGCAGCCCGTCGACGTACGACACGTCGACTCGGACCTTCTGCACCCGCCCGTCGACGTCACGCATGACGAATTCGCGGAACCCGAGTCGGGTGGCCGAGGTGGCGTCCGCGGTCGACAGCGAGGCGAGTGTCGCCTCGTACCCGTCGTTGACCGGGACGCGGAGCAGCCGCAGGGCCTCGGAGGCGATCTCAGCGTCTTCGGCGATCCGGCCGACGAAGACGGTGGAGACCAGGTTCTGCACGTCGAGGCCGAGGATGTCCTTCGGGTTCTGTGAGGCGACCAGGGCGGCGAGGTTCCACTTGCGGGAGTCGCGGGCGAGCCGGACCAGGAAGGACCGGCCGGAGCGCCAGCCTTCCATGAAGTGCGCCTCGTCCAGGCCGACCAGTTTCCGCGATGACATCGACCCGCCGTAGCAGCGGCGTACCGCCAGCCGGTGGGCGGTGTGCAGCATGGGCAGCGCGAGGGCCTCCTCGGCCGACCAGTATTCACGCTCGATCTTGAGGTCGGGCAGCCGCAGCCCGGCCATGGTGATCACGGTCAGTGCCGCGTCGGCGCCGAGCAGCCCCTCCGGTGGTCGGCCGAAGAAGAGCATGGCCAGCGGCATCTCGGCCGTGTCCAGTAGCAGGTTGGCCAGTTCCTTGCCGGCGTCGTCGTCGAGTTGGCCGAGGCAGGCGACCACGTCGTCGAGGGTGGACGTTTCCTCTGCCGGCACCTGCCGGACGGCGTGCCGGAACAGGGTGGCGGTGGATGCCTCCCGGGCCACCTGCGGCGGCACCAGCATCATGCAGATGTCCTGTACCAGCATGCGGCGCTCGGCCCGGGCGTTGGAGACGGCGATCTCGAACTCCCGGTCGCCGGTCGCGCCGACAGTGAACTCGCTACGCAGCGGGGTCGGGATGAGCGCGTACGGTGCGAGCGTCCCCTGCTCGGAGCCGGTCAGGTTGAGCACCCGTGAGTACGGACGCAGCTCCGGCATGTTGCACAGCCGGGCCAGCGGGCCGGACGGGTCGAGCAGGGTCACCTGCACCCCGCGCCGGACGGCCAGGTAGCCCAGCGCCCCGAGCAGGGTCGACTTGCCACCACCCGGCTCGGCGACGAAGACCGCGAGCCCGGAGCGTTCCCGCACCTCCATCGGGAAGTGCAGGTCGAGGAAGACGGGCCGGCGGCAGGTGCCGGCGGTCCGCCCGATCAGGTCGCCGCGTCGGTCGCCCACCGTCGAGGCGGCCTGTGGCAGCGCGGCGGCGAGCAGGTTGACCGGCATCCGGCGGACGTACCCGGTGTTGGCGATCGGCTCGCCGGGGATGAACTCCCGGGCCAGCCAGTCCTGGTTCTTCGGGTGCTGCAGCGAGACGCGCAGCTCCCGGGAGTAGAGCTGGATGAGCCGGCGGGCCCGTTCCAGGCACTCCTCCCGGGTCCGGCCGCCGACGGCGATCCGGTGCCAGCCGTGCGCCCGGGCCGAGTCGACCGGCAGGCCGGTGGTCATCTCGTCGCCGATCACGAGCGCCCGCTTGGCCAGTCGCTCCAGCTCGGGCGGGGCATCGATGCCGTGCTCGGCGTAGTCGAGCTGCTGGGATCGGATCATCCGCAGCCGGTGCTCCAGGTTACGGAAGGAGTCGCCGGAGCCGAGGATGTCGACCCGGGTGGAGATCTCCATCGGCCAGGGCAGCCGCTCGTGGAAGTGCAGCCAGGGCTCGTGCCGTTCGGGGATCTCCAGGGGCTCCATCCGGCCGACCGCGAGCACGGCGACGTGCCGCTCCTCGCCGGTCATCCGGTTGACCAGTTTGACGGTCGACCCGTACGGGGTGCGGTACCGCTCCACCTGCTCGGTGAGGGCGAGCAGGTCCCCGCGCTCCCACCGGCTTTCGGTGACGGGGGAGAGGGTGCCGGGCGGCGCCATGCAGAGCGCGACCGAGCGGTACAGCAGCCATTCCAGTTCCTGTGCGGTCACCCGCCGGCCGCGCATGCCGAACGCGCCCAGCACCTCGTCAAACTGTTCGACGGTGCGGCCGAGCTTGCGGCGCTCGCCCTCGGCTACGCCCCGGCCGAAGGTGCGCAGCAGCCGTTCGGTGAGCGAGTCGCCGAGTGAGCGCCGGGCGAAGGTGACGCCGAGGTACGTCTGCCCCTCGGCGTGGTTGACCGAGAGCAGGTGCCGCTGGGCGGCCACCAGGTGGTCGCCCCAGCCTGCGGTGCCCGACACGTCCGGCAGCGGGGACGCGGTGAGCGAGTCGATGGTGCGGGCCCACTCGTCGGCGGGGAAGGGGCGGGTGGTGCGGCGCAGGTGCAGCCGGAAGCCGGCGAGGCCGGCGTACTGCTCGGAGATCGCCGCGAGCAGGGCCTCCCGCTCGGCGTCGGGCCGGAACGCCCAGCGCACCTCGGGCAGCCAGTACCAGGCGGTGACGGTGTTCGGGGTGAACGTCAGGTGGCCGGCGATCTCGGTGATGGCCAGCTCGACCGACGGGTCCCGGTCGCCGAACTTGAACTTCGGCGCTCGGACCGGCCTGGCCGGTTTCGCGGGCTTCCCGGCCTTCTCGATTTTGGCCGGCCGGTTCGACCGTTCCCGCCGGTCGACGGTGCGCTGGCGGGGCGCCGTGGCCTCCCGACCGGTCGGCTCCGGCGCTGGCTCGGGTACGTGGCGGGCCGCCCGTTCCGGCTCCCGGTTCGGGTACGGCCCGGTCCGGTGCGGCGCGGGTGCCCGGCGCGGGGGCCGCTCGGGTTCCCGGGGCGCGGGCGGCGCGACGTCGCGCCAGCCGTACGTCTCGTCGTCGGGGTCGACGGCCTGGGCGACCGGGGGCGGTGGCAGGTCGGGTTCCGCGGTGGGGCGGACCGCCGGGAGCCGGTCCATCGGCTGCTGGGGGACCCGGGCCCGGGTCTGCGGCGTGGGGGCACGCTCGACGGGCGCGGGAGCCCGCTCGACGCGGGCCGGCGGGACGTCGGTGGCCGTCGGGACCTCGACGTGGGCCGTCGGGACCTGGATCTGGGCCGTCGGGGCCTCGGTGCCGGGGGGTGGCGCGGCGGCCGGCTGCTGGTGGGGGATCGCGGGGAGGCCCCGGCCGATCGGCCGGGGTGCCGCGGGCAGCGCGGGCCGGGACACCCCCGGGTGCGCGCCGCCGAAGAGGTCGAGGAAGGGGGAGTCGATGTCGGCGTTCTCGGTGGCCGGCGGCACCAGCTGCTCCGTGGCGGCCGGGTGCCCGGGGGCGGGACGCGGCGCCTGGAAGACACCGACCCGGCCGTGGCCGGGCGTGGTGGCGAGCGCCGGGTCGAGGGCGACCTCGTCCAACTCCTCCGCCGAAGGGTAGTTGAATGAGCGCGCACGGTTACCGTGCGGGGCGGTGTGGCGTCCTGCCGGAGAACCCGGCGTGGAAGAGCGACTCATGCCCCCGCCTCGCCCGCGTGGTGTGACCGCCCGATCGGCGTACGCCCGGTCATGCCAGTTCCTCCCGGATCCTGATCCGGCTCGCCACCATGCGCGGGTCGCGCTGCTCGACGGCCGGCTCCCGGGTACGTCGCCAGTCGGTCAGCGCGGTGCGGATCACTACGCGCGCGGGCCGGTCGGGGTCGACGTACCGGAAGATGAACGAGGTGCTCACGATGGCGAGGGCGATCTCCCAGGCCGGGAAGAGCTCGACCGTCAGCGTGAACAGCCAGTGGATGAACATGTAGAGGGGCACGAGCAGCATGAACACGCCGTACTGGGCGTACGGCAGGTGGACGGGCAGGGTGTAGCCGGGCGGGCCGAGGTAGACCAGGCGGGCCCGGTAGATGTCGTCGTCGGTGCGCAGCCGCATCTGCCCGCGCCTATTCGAAGATCAGGTCGATCAGGTAGTCACCGACGAAGAAGAGTGTGGCTGCTCCGGCGATGAAGGCCAGCCCGACGATCGCGATGGCCGAGCTGGTCAGAACCTTGGAGATCTCACCCCGGCTGGCCCGGCCAATGAAGATGACGCCGAGCACGGCCAGCAGGATCGGGGCGATCTTGCTGGCGAAGAAGGTGACGATGTTGTTGGTGTCGATGCCCTTGGGCGCCGGCTCGGCGAGTGGAGTCGACGCCAGGGTGTTGAGCATGGAAGTGACGGCGGATGACGTCGTCTCCATGAGCTCGATGGCGATCACTGGAACCTCCCCATATCGCGGCCGGCGGAGCCGCGGCGGTGCAGTAGGCAAGCCTGGCGGGATGGTGCTCATCAGGCGCAGCGTCGGCGACCCTGCGTCCGTTGCCCACCACAGACAGTGGTGAGCTTTGGGGGGATTTTTCCCGCTTCGGCCCTCCCTCCATGCTTCGCCGTCTCTCTGCTGGGCAATTCCAAAGGGTACGGGCCGCCCCCCTTTGCGACAAGCCGCGAAGAGTGGACCCGGAACGACCTGAACGACCGATCGTACACTTGTTCCAATGCCCTTGTCAGGGTCGTGTCGAACGGGGTGGGGCGGGCCGCCGGGGGCCGCCGCGACGACCGGTACCGTGCAGTCGTGACCGATCTGGTGCGGGCGCAGGCCCCGGTGGTGATGGGCGTCCTCAACGTCACGCCCGACTCCTTCTCCGACGGTGGCCGCTATGCCGACCTCGACGCCGCCGTCGCACACGGGGTGCGACTGGTGTCGGACGGCGCGCACCTGGTGGACGTCGGGGGCGAGTCGACCCGCCCCGGCGCGGACCGGGTGGACGCGCAGACGGAGGCGGCCCGGGTGCTGCCGGTGATCCGCGAGCTCGTCGCCGCCGGGGTCGTGGTCAGCATCGACACCAGCCGCGCGCGGGTCGCGGAGGCCGCCCTCGCGGCGGGGGCCGCCGTGGTCAACGACGTCTCCGGCGGACTGGCCGACCCGGACATGTCCCGGGTGGTCCGCGACGCCGGCTGCCCCTGGGTGTTGATGCACTGGCGTGGGCACTCCCGGGGGATGCGCGAGTTCGCCCACTACACCGACGTGGTGACCGACGTCCGCGACGAGCTGGCCCAGCGGGTCGACGCGGCGCTGGCCATCGGGGTGGCCGCCGCCCGGATCGTCGTCGACCCGGGCCTCGGCTTCGCCAAGACCGCCGAGCACAACTGGCAGCTCACCGCCCGCCTGCCCGAGCTGCTGGCGCTCGGCTTCCCGCTGCTCTTCGGGGCCAGCCGCAAGTCGTACCTGGGGCGGCTGCTCGTCGACCCTGACGGTGCCCCCCGGCCGACCGCCGGCCGGGAAACGGCCACCGCCGCCACCAGCCTGCTCGCGGTGGCGGCGGGCGCCTGGGGGGTACGCGTGCACGACGTGCTCGGCACCGCCGACGCGCTGGCCGTCTGGCGGGCGAGCGGCCGTCCCCGCCTGGCGACCGACCGGGCGGGGCTCCACGAGGACGACACGGAGGGGGACCGGTGACCGACCGGATCACGCTGACCGGGCTGCGGGCGCATGGGCGGCACGGCGTCTACGACTTCGAGCGCGAGCGGGGGCAGGACTTCGTCGTCGACGCCGTCCTCGAACTGGACCTCGCGCCGGCCGCGCGCTCCGACGAGGTCACCGACACGGTGCACTACGGTGAACTGGCCGACCGGCTGGTGGCGGTGCTGACGGGGGAGCCGGTCAACCTGATCGAGACGCTCGCCGACCGGCTCCTCGCGATCTGCCTGGCCGACCGACGGGTGGCCCGGGCGACGGTGACGGTGCACAAGCCCGAGGCCCCGGTCCCGCACGCCTTCACCGACGTCGCGGTGACCATGACCCGCCCCGCCGCGCCGACCGCCGCCGCCGGGGAGCCGGGGCCGGCCCCGACGAGCACCGGGGCCGGGGGGGCCGGGTGACACGCGCCCTGCTCTCCCTCGGCAGCAACCTCGGCGATCGGCTGGCCCAGCTGCGCTCGGCCGTGGACTCCCTCGGCGAGGCGGTGCTGCTGGTCTCCGGCGTCTACGAGACCACGCCCTGGGGCGACGCGGACCAGCCGACGTACCTCAACGCGGTGGTGCTGGTCGAGGACCCGGCGGCGGCCCCACGGGACTGGCTGGAGCGGGCCCGGGCCGCCGAGCGGCGGGCCGGCCGGGAGCGCGACCCGCAGCGCCGGTTCGGCCCACGCACCCTCGACGTCGACGTGGTCGCGGTGTGGGACGACGCCGGCGAGCCGGTGCTCAGCGACGACCCCGAGCTGACCCTGCCGCATCCCCGGGCCCACCAGCGGGCGTTCGTGCTGAGGCCGTGGATCGACATCCAGCCGTACGGGCGGCTGCCTGGGCACGGTTGGCTCACCGATCTGCTGATTGCCGAACCGGTGGCCGGCGACGCCCAGGAACTGAGTCCCCGGCCGGATCTGGCGTTAGAGTCGTCGACATGAGCCAGTGGAGCCGGCCGGCATGACCCAGGCACAGTCCCCGCCGCCACGCGGGACGGACCCCGACCGGTCCAGGATGGGTGCCACCCGGATCTCGACCCTGGTCGTCGCCGGTCTGGCCGCCGCCGCGGTGGCCTGGCTGCTGATCAGCGCCCGCTACGGCAACTTCCCCCGGCTGCCCTGGCTGCCGGTGGTCACGCTGGCCGCGCTGGCGGTGCTGGAGGCGTATGCGGCGGTCAACACCCGGAGCCGGATCGAGCGCAAGCCTGGCCGGGACCCGGTGGACCCGCTGATGGTGGCCCGGTTTGCGGTGCTGGCCAAGGCGTCCGCGCTGGCCGGCGCGATTCTCGCCGGCTGGTGCGCCGGGCTGACCGGGTGGCTATTCGTCGAGCCCACCCGGGCCGCCACCGAGGACCTCCCGGCGGCCGGCGCGGGCCTGCTGGCCTCGCTCGCGTTGGTGGTCGCCGCGCTCTGGCTGGAGCGGTCCTGCCGGGTGCCGGAGCCGCCGGAGGACGATCGCGACGCCGATCAATGGGAGGGCCGCCCGGGCCAGCGCTGAGCGGGGGGTTACGTCCGGCCCGCCGCGCGGGTACCGTGCCTGGCGACCGGAGAGCAACGGCCGCCCCGGTCCGCCCGGGTCGGACCCTGCGGCCGTGACCTGGGAAGGGCACTCGTCATGGGGTACGACGATCCGGGCCGTGGCGCCCCGGTGGAGCCTTCGCTGATTCTGCCCTCGGCGGTGCTGGCGAACGTCTTCGACGACCCGGCGCACGGCGAGCCGGGGCGGGACAGGGTCGCCGTACACGTCGCCTGGGAACTGGTGCTGGCCGCCGGAGTGGCCGTGCTGACCGGGCTGCTGTGGCGTGACGATCCGGCCGCGCTGCGCGGCGACGGACTGCGGGCCCTGCTGGTCGACGTGGTGGCGGTGGGGCTGTTCGTCCTGGCCGCCAGCCTGAGCCTGCGGACGGCGGCGGTGAACCTGGCGGTCGGGCCGGTCGCGGTCGCCACCGCGCTGCACGTCGCCGAGCAGGGCGACCGGGGAATGGAGATCGCGGTGGGCCACGCCGCGGTGGTGGCCGCCCTCGGTGGGCTGGTCGTGGGGCTGGCGGTGGTCGTGCTGCACGTGCCGGGCTGGGCGGCGAGCCTGGCCGGCGCGGCCGGCGTGGTGGTGTACATCCAACGGCGTGCCGAGCCGGTCCTCGTCCAGGGCGGGTACGACCACTTGGACACCGCGTTCTACCTCTTCGCCGGCTTCGCCGCGGTCGCGGTGCTCGGTGGACTCTTCGGGGCGATCCGTCCGGTGCGCAGACTGACCGGCCGGTTCCGACCGGTCGCCGACCCGGCCCGCCGCCGGGGCGCGACGGCCGGCACGGTCGTCGTGGCCGCGTTCGTCCTCTCCACCGTCCTCGCCATGCTGGCCGGCGTCCTGATCGCCGGCAACACAGCCGAGCCGGTTGTCCCGACCGAGGGGCTGGGCTGGACGGTGCTCGCCGTCGGCACCGCGCTGTTCGCCGGCACCAGCGCGTTCGGCCGGCGCGGTGGGATCTTCGGAACCCTGCTCGCGGCGAGTCTGGTCGCCGTCCTGCTCGCCTGGTCCGAGGCCCGGGGCTGGCGGATCAGCCGGTGGACGGTGGGTGGGGCCGCGCTCGGCGTCGGCCTGGTGGTCACCCGGCTCGTCGAGGCGTACGGGCGGCCCCGGCAGGCGGGCGCGGACCCGCAGACCGGTCCGAGCGGCGACGGCACGATCAGCTCCGGCTGGTCGGTGCCCCGGCCGGCGCCGGTCGAGGACTGGCCGCCCGCCCTGCCCACCCGGTCCGAGGACACCCCCGCCGACCCCTGGGACGCGTCCCGCTGGGACGCCCCGAGTCCCCGGCGCTGGGACGGCGGCGACCGCTGACGGCCGGTCCCCGCCGCAGGTCACCGGCCCGGTGGGGGGAGACCGAACGGCACCCCCGGTCGATGCGCCGAAAGGTGACCCCGCCGGACGAGTCCGCGTCCACCGCGCTGCCGGTGATCTCGCCGGTTAGGCTCGGCGACATGACCGAGACACCTTCCACCGGTACCGACGGGCACACGTTCAAGGAGTTGGACGCGCTCTCCACCGAGGAACTGCGGGAGCGGGCGTTCGCGCTGGCCCGGGAGCGCCGCGACGTCGGGTTCTTCTGGTCGGTGCTGCGCCACCTGCCGAACGCCGACGAGGCCGCCGCGTTGGACGGTGCGCCGAACTCGGTCGGCCCGACCATCGACGAGGCGGCCGCGCTGTGGCGGGAGCTCACCGGGCACGGCTACGAGGAGTCGGAGCCGCTGCTGCGCGCCAAGTTCATCGACTACCTGATGAAGCGCTAGTCGGGCCCTTCTCAGTGGCCCGCAGGTTTGCCCGCCGGGCCGCGCCGGGAACTGGTCGCGCCATGGCTCTCACCAACCGTTCCGGTCCGGTCAGCGGTTACGGGACTGCGGCCGGCACCGGCACCCTCGCGGTGCTGGTGCTCGTCGGGGTCTGCGGCAGCCCGTTGTATGTCGGGTGGGCGGAGGACAACACCGACCCGAACGGGGCCGGCGGCTGGTTCCTGCGGCTGCTCGCCTGGCCGGCCTGGCGGTTCAGCTCCGACGACTCGGGGCAGGGGGTGCTCGCCACCGACCTGCGGGCCATTCTGCTGGTGATCCTCGCGGCGGCCCTGCTGTACGTGTTGCCCGCCTCGCAGGTGGCCCGGGTGCAGGGGTCGGTCAGCCAGTTCTTCTCCGGCTGGGGTGCGTACGTGCTGGCCGCCGGCCTGGCTGCGCTGTTCAGCACGCTCCTCGGGCCGGACCCGTCGCTGCTCGCCGTGTTCCAGGCCGCCGGCACCGGCGCCAGCTACGGCTTCCTCTCCGGCTGGATCATCGGCACCGCCAGCCTGGGCGGCCGAGCCTGACCCGGCCACCCGACGCGGTTACCGCACCGTACCCAGGGCGCGTTCCCGAGTGAGCACCCCGGCCGGCCGCCCGTCGGCGGTCACCAGCGCCCGGTCCACCCCGGCGGTGAGCATCACGGCCAGCGCGTCGTACGCCGACGAGCCCAGCGCCACCTCGGGCAGCCCGCCGGCGTCGGTCGGGGCCGGGTCCAGCGCCTCCCGGGTGACCGGGGTTACGGCGAGCGCCCGGATGCCCCGGTCCGCGCCGACGAACTCCCGGACGAAGGGGGAGGCGGGCGCGCCGAGCAGTACCGCCGGGGTGTCGTACTGCTCCAGCCGGCCGCCCTCGGAGAGCACCGCGATCCGGTCGCCGAGCCGGACCGCCTCGTCCAGGTCGTGGGTGACCAGCACGATGGTCTTGCGCACCTCGGCCTGGAGCCGGAGGAACTCCTCCTGCAACCGGGTCCGCACGATCGGGTCGACGGCTGAGAACGGCTCGTCCATCAGCAGCACCACCGGGTCGGCGGCCAGCGCTCGGGCCACCCCGACCCGCTGCCGCTGGCCGCCCGACAGCTCGTGCGGGTAGCGCCGGCCGAACTGCGCCGGATCCAGCCCGACCAGCTCCAACAGCTCCTCGGAGCGGCGGCGGACCCGGCCCCGGGCCCAGCCGAGCAGCCGGGGGACGGTGCCGACGTTGGCGAGGACCGTCTGGTGTGGGAAGAGGCCGACGTTCTGGATCACGTAACCGATCCGGCGGCGCAGCTCGACCGGGTCGACCCGGGTCACGTCCTCGTCGCCGAGCAGGATCCGGCCGCCGGTCGGCTCGATCAGCCGGTTGACCATCCGAAGCACCGTCGACTTGCCACAGCCGGACGGGCCGATCAGCACCACCAGTTCGCCGGCCCGCACCTCCAGGCTCAACTCGCGGACCGCGTCGGTGCCGTCCGGGTAGCGTTTGCGGATGCCGTCAAGGGCGATCGACGCGGCGCTGCGGCCGGCGTCGCCGGTGGGTCCCGGGGTAACGTCCACGCATGTCCTTCCGCCTGAGCTACCGGGCCGACCCGGGTAACCCGTGGTTCTCCTGGCAGTACGTGCGGGACAACTCTGACACGATCCTCGCCGCGCTGCGGGACCACACCTCGCTGACCGCGCGGGCGGTGCTGATCGCGGCGCTGGTGGCCCTGCCGCTTGCCCTGGCGGCCCACCGGTTCCGCTCGCTCGCCGGCCCGATTCTCGCATTTACCGGCGTGCTCTACACGATCCCGTCCCTGGCGCTGTTCGCCTTCCTCGCGCCGTACCTGGGGATCGGGGCGGTGACCGTGCTCAGCGTGGTGGTGCTGTACGCGCTGCTGGTCATCGTCCGCAATGCCCTCGCCGGGTTGGGTCAGGTGCCGCCCGAGGTCCGTGAGGCCGCCGAGGGCATGGGATACGGCCGGTGGGGCCGGCTGCTGAGGATCGAGCTGCCGCTGGCCCTGCCCGGCATCCTCACCGGCCTGCGGCTGGCCACCGTGTCGACCGTGGCGCTGGTGACCGTCGGGGTGGTGGTCGGCCGAGGTGGCCTGGGGCAGCTCATCTTCGCCGGCTTCCAGAACAACTTCTACAAGGCCGAGATCATGACCGGCACGCTGCTCTGCGTCCTGCTGGCCCTGGTGCTGGATCTGATCCTCGCCGGGATCGGCCGGGCGGTCACGCCCTGGCTGCGCGGGGCGCGATGAGCGGCCACCGCACCGGCCCGGCGAGCAGTGGCGGGGCGGGCCCGGCGAGCATCCGTGGGGCGGGCCCGGCGAACGACCAGGGGAGGGGAGCCCGGTGAGCAACCCGGTCGGCCAGGCGGTGCTCTGGCTCAACGACCCGCTGAACTGGACCAACCCGGGCGGCGTCCTGGACCGGCTCGGCGAGCACCTGAGCATCTCGATGGCGGCCGTGCTGCTGGGCTGCCTGGTGGCCTGGCCGGTCGGGCTCTGGCTCGGGCACACCGGCCGGGGCGGTGGGCTGGTCGTGCTCGTCTCCAACGTCACCCTCGCCGTGCCGACCCTGGCCCTGCTGACCATCCTGCCGCTGACCTTCCTCGGCTTCGGCCGACCGTCGGTGGTGGTCGCGCTGGCCGTCTTCGCGGTGCCGCCGCTGCTGGCCAACGCGTACACCGGGGTGCGGCAGGTCGATCCGGAGGCCCGGGACGCGGCGCGCGGCATGGGGCTCTCCGGCGGGCAGGTGTTGCGCCGGGTGGAGCTGCCGCTGGCGGTGCCGTACCTGGCGGCCGGCTTCCGGACCGCGGCGGTGCAGGTGGTGGCGACGGCCGCGCTGGCGTCGTTCGTCAACGGCGGCGGCCTCGGCCAGATCATTCGGGCCGGGTTCGGCCTGGACATCGCCGCCGGGGGTGGGCAGATCATCGCGGGGGGCCTGCTGGTGGCCGGCCTGGCGATGTTGGTGGAGCTGGTGCTGGCGTTGGTCGAGCGGGTGGTCACCCCGCGTCCGCTGCGGCCGGCCCGGCGGCGGGCCAACCGCCGCGCCGCGGACGCTGTCGCCGGCAGCTGAGGGCGGCCCGCCCACCGCCGTGGGTCTGTGTGACGATCCGGTGACGAAGTCGGCCTCGGGTTGTCGGTGTCGGGCGGCAGGATGTTGGGTGGGAAATCGCGGGCGGCGACAAGAAGGTTCGCCCGTCGGACACGCGGCCGGCCCGGACGGGTCGCGCCGGGACACGGAAGGCGGGCTTGATGCGCGCACATACACGCCTGGCGATCGGCGCGATCGGCGTCCTCACGGCGGCCGGTCTCCTTACCGGCTGCGGTAACGCCGGGTCCTCCGGGACCGAGGCGCCCGAGCAGGGCGCGTCGGGGGCCGGTTGCGCCCCGGTGGCTGGTGACCAGTTGGTCGTCCTGACCGACGACAAGAAGCTCCAGAACAGCGACAACATCCTCCCGGCGATCAACGCGAAGGTGGCCGGGCCGCAGCTGGTGGCGGCGCTGGACAAGGTCTCCGCGGCGCTGGACACCCCGAAGCTGATCGGCCTGAACAAGGCCGTCGACGTCGACCGCAAGACCTCGAAGGTCGCCGCGGAGGAGTTCGCGGCGGCGAACAACCTCACCCAGGGGCTGGAGAAGGGGCCGGGCGGCGCGATCGTGGTGGGCGCCGGCAACTTCAGCGAGAGCCAGACCGTTGCCGAGCTGTACCGGATCACGCTCACCGCTGCTGGTTACCAGGTCAAGGTGCAGCAGATCGGCAACCGGGAGCTCTACGAGCCGGCCCTGGAGAAGGGCGAGATCCAGGTCGTTCCGGAGTACGCGGCGACGCTGGCCGAGTTCTTCAACACCAAGGCCAACGGCAAGGGCGCCGCGCCGGTCTCCTCGCCCGAGTTGGAGAAGACCGTGGCCGCCCTCAAGGCCAGCGGCGAGAAGGCCGGCATCGCCTTCGGCGCGCCGTCCGCCGCGCAGGACCAGAACGCGTTCGCCGTCACCAAGGCCTTCGCCGACAAGTACGGGGTCAACACCCTCTCCGAGTTGGCCGCCAAGTGCTCCGGCAGCGCCACGGTGCTGGCCGGCCCGCCGGAGTGCCCGCAGCGTCCGCTGTGCCAGGCCGGTCTGGTCAAGGTCTACGACTTCAAGGCCGGGTCGTTCAGCTCGCTGGACGCGGCCGGCCCGCAGACCAAGAACGCGCTGAAGACGGGGAACGCCAGCGTCGGTCTGGTCCTCTCCTCCGACGGGGCCCTCGCCACCAGCTGACCCAGCACCGGCTCGCCGGCGGCCCCGCGCCGCCGGCGACCGGTGTTCGTCAGGGAGCCTGCCCCGTTCCCAGCGGCTGGAACTCTCGGTAGGCTGCACATCCATGCCCGCTCCGGTTGTTGTCACCGACAGGCGTGATTCCCGCCTACTGCCCGTGCTCTTCTGGATCGGTGTGGCACTCGCCCCGGTCGCGGCGTTGATCCTGTTGGTCGCTGACGGAAACGGGCCGCTGCGCTTCGCCGCCGTGCTCGCGATCGTGGCGGTGGTGCTGATCGGCCTCTCGATCGCGCTGCGCGACGGCGGCGCGAGCCAGGCCGAGATAGAGCAACTGCGCGACGAGGTCGAGGAGCTACGCGGCGAGGTCGAGGAGCTACGCGGCGAGGTCGTTATCGCCGCGCAGCGCGGCAACCAGGCGTTCGACGCGTCCCAGCGGGTTCAGGACCAGGCCTCGGCGCTGCGCCGCCGGCTCGACGCCGCCGCGGCCGGGATCGCCGCCGACCCCGAACCGCCCGCCGGGGATCGGGCCAGCGCGGGCCGCGCGCGGGTCCCGGTCGTCGAGGTGCACGACGACGCGGATCGACCCCGGGACGCCGACGATGTGCCGCCCGGCCGGGCCCGGGTGCCCGGTGCATCCCAGCAGGGCGGCCACGAGCCGCCCGTCCGTCGATCCCGGCCCGCCCACGAGGGCGACGATCCGTCCGTCCGCCGGTCCCGGCCGGACCAGTCCGACACCCGGTCACCCCGGCCGTTCGGCCCCGATCCCGCCTCGCGCCCAGTCGGCACGGTCCGGCACACCGAGACGGTGCACGTCACCACCCGGCACACTGTGGTCGACGGACCGGACCCGGGGGCAGGGCCGTACGGCGGAAGTCCCGCCGGCCGCTGGCCGCCAGCGCCGCAGGAGCGACCGTGGGCCAGCGCGGCGGTCCCCGCACCGGAGGGCCGCTGGCCCGGCTACACCGATCCACCCCCGCCCGCCCGCCCCGAACAACCCGACGGCGCGATCCGGACGGGCAGTCACGACGACGCGGGCAGTCACGACGACGCGGGCTGGACGGGTCACCGCGACGGGCGGGGCTGGGCCGACCAGCCCCGCCGGGGAGACCCGGCCGACGAACACCGTCGAGCACACCCGGCCGGCCTGCCCGGCCGGGTGAGTCAGGCCGACGGGTCCGGCCGCACCGGTGAAGGCGGACCTCGGCGTTCCGAGGGGCGCTCGTGGGACGCGCCCGCCGAGGCGGGTTGGCCGGCCGGCGCCGGTCCTGTCCGGGCCTACCCGCCCGAGCCGGCGCCGACCGGTTCCGATCAGCGGTCGGAGCTGCGGGCCGGCGACCGCTGGGCCGAGGTACGCGACGACGACCACGGCCGCGAGGTCCAGATCGGCGAGCGGCGGGCCACGGCGCGCGTGGACGCCGCCGGCAGCGGTTACCGCTTCGAGGACCGCTGGGCGTCGGTGCGTGGTGGCCCGGGGTGGGACGGTGAGGCATGGCCCGAACCGCACCCGCCGGAGCTCCCCCCGGGCGGGGCGCCGGTCCCGTCCCAGTGGCGACCACAGGCCCAGCGCGAGGCCCGGCCGGCCGGGCCGGGGCGCGCGTCGGTGCCCGAGCCGGACCGGCCCAGCCGGCACCAGCGCGCCGACGAGGGTCGGTACGCCCACCCGCCCCGGGACGACCCGCCCCGCGCCGGCGGCGCGCCGGGCCGCTGGCGCTGACCCCCGAAAGGTCGGTACCCGCGGGCTACTTGTCGATGTCGCCCACCACGAAGAACATCGAGCCCAGGATGGCGATCAGGTCCGGTACCAGGCAGCCGGGCAGGAGCGTGGCCAGCGCCTGCACGTTCGCGTACGAGGCGGTGCGCAGTTTGAGCCGCCACGGGGTCTTCTCGCCCCTCGACACCAGGTAGTAGCCGTTGATGCCGAGCGGGTTCTCGGTCCACGCGTAGGTGTGCCCCTCGGGAGCCTTCACCACCTTCGGCAGCCGGGTGTTCACTGGCCCGGTGAGCCGGTCCACCCGGTCCAGGCACTGCTCGGCGAGGTCGAGCGAGGCGTACACCTGGTCGAGCAGCACCTCGAAGCGCGCGTGGCAGTCCCCGGCGGTCTTGGTGACGACCGGCACGTCGAGCTGGTCGTACGCCAGGTAGGGCTCGTCGCGGCGCAGGTCCAGGTCCAGCCCGGCGGCGCGGGCGACCGGACCGGAGGCGCCGAACGCGGCGGCGTCCGCCGCGGTGAGCACCCCGACGCCGACCGTGCGGGCCAGGAAGATGTCGTTGCGCCGGATGAGATTGTCGAGGTCCGGCATCCGGCGGCGCACCTCGCCGATCGCGGCCCGGGCCCGCCCGGTCCAGCCCGCAGGCACCTCCTCCTTCAGCCCGCCGACCCGGTTGAACATGTAGTGGATCCGGCCGCCGGAGACCTCCTCCATCACCGTCTGGATGGTCTCCCGCTCGCGGAACGCGTAGAACATCGGGGTGATCGCGCCGATCTCCAGCGGGTACGAGCCGAGGAACATCAGGTGGTTGAGCACCCGGTTCAGCTCGGCCAGGGCCATCCGCAGCCAGGTGGCCCGCTCGGGCACCTCCATGCCCATCAGCCGTTCGACGGCGAGCACCACGCCCAGCTCGTTGGAGAAGGCCGACAGCCAGTCGTGCCGGTTGGCCAGCACGATGATCTGCCGGTAGTCGCGCACCTCGAAGAGCTTCTCGGCGCCCCGGTGCATGTATCCGACGATCGGTTCGGCGGAGATCACCCGCTCGCCGTCGAGGACCAGCTTCAGCCGCAGCACGCCGTGCGTGGAGGGGTGCTGCGGGCCGATGTTGAGCACCATATCGGTGCCGAGTTGCTCCCCACCGGCCCCGGTGCCGACGGTCAGCGCGCGCAGGTCACCGGTCTGGTTGGTCATGACCGTCATCGTGCCATGAGCGGATCGACGCCGACGTCGACGCCGACCGGCTGGAGCAGCCACCGGTGCCCGCCGAGCCCGGCCGGGTCGGTCAGTTCGGTCACCGCCGATGCGGCGGCGAGCGCCCGCACGTACCCGGCCGGGTCGGTGGCGGCCAGGCTCAGCGCCGGTCGCCCGCCATCGGCCCCGAGCGCCCGCAGCGCCTCCCGCTGACCCACCAGCGTGTACGCCGTCCCGGCCGCCGCCGCACCGGCCGTGCCGGCCGAGTCCAGGGCCACGTGCGCGGTCACGTCGCAGGACCCGTCGGGTACGGGTGGCACCTGACGCCCGCGCCGGTACCCGGTCAGCGTGCCGTCGCCGGGCCGGTCGTGGGCGATGTGTCCGTAGTCGACGGCCAGCGCCAGCCCTCGGTCGACGTGGCGCACCGCACCGGCCCAGGCGTCGTCCCTGGTCCGGCCGATCTCCGCCCGTCCCGTGGTCGCCGCGGGCCGGCTCGTGGTGGCCACGTCGGGGGTCGGCCACCAGGCGGCGAGCCAGTCGGCGTCGGCTCCGTCCACCGGGTCGCCGACGGTCTCCTCGCCGGTCGCCGGGTCGACCAGCAGGTACCGCCACCCGTCCCCGTCCCGTACGGCCACGTCGAGGGGCACGTTGTCCAGCCACTCGGTGGCGAGCAGCAGCCCGGTGACCCCCGCCGGGACCGCGTCGGCCCAGCCGATCTCCGCCGGGAGGCCGGCGGGCCGGGGGGCGAGTTCGACGGCGGTGAGCCGCAGCCGGTGGGCGAGCGGGTCGTGGGCGAGCCCT
Organism: Micromonospora sp. RTGN7; assembly: GCF_033804645.1. NCBI lineage: Bacteria > Bacillati > Actinomycetota > Actinomycetes > Micromonosporales > Micromonosporaceae > Micromonospora > Micromonospora sp. RTGN7. The sequence continues at coordinate 113,336 of NZ_JAPZLF010000011.1, forward strand.
GCCAGGGCGAGTAGCAGTTCTCCGCGCCCGGCGCCGACATCCACCACGTCGAAGCGGGCGGGGAACCCGAGGGCGGAGTCGAGGCGGCGGACGAGACGCGACAGCGCCGATGCGAACGCCGGTGCGGCGTGCACGCTGGTCCGGAAGTGGTCGGCCGGCCCCGGCGCGGACACGAAGAAGCCTCCGGGCCCGTACAGCGCCCGGCTCATCGCGTCCCGCCACCGGAGGGGCATCAGCGCATCCCGCGTTTCAGGGTCCGTCACCGGGCCGACCCTACGGTGGGTGGGCGTGGGACGAATCGCGATCCCGGCGTTGGCGGCCGTACCCCCTGCTCCTGGCCGGTCGCGCGTCGGTCGGCCCCGGTGGTGAAGGTTTTCACACCTTCTTGGTGCGGCTCCGTGACCGCGGCGCATACTTGCCATCGACCGGTACCCCCTTTCAGAGGACTGGATCGTTGCCATGAGCGCACCGCCGCGCCCGCGTCCGGCCGCACCCTCCGGGGCCGCCGCACCGGGCGGCGCCCCTGCCGGCGCCCCGCTCGTCTTCCCCCGCGTGCTCACCGTCGGCGTCATCGGCGCCGGCCGGGTTGGCGCCGTGCTGGGGGCCGCGCTCGCCGACGCCGGCCACCGGGTGGTCGCCGCCTCCGGCGTCTCCGGGGCCAGCACGGCCCGGATCGCCCTGCTGCTTCCCGAGGCCCGCAACCACTGCGCCACCTCCGTGGCCCACGCCGCCACCGACCTGCTGTTGATCGCCGTGCCCGACGACGCGCTCGCCGGGGTGGTGGCGGGTCTGGCCGAGACGGGCGCGCTGCGCCCCGGCCAATTGGTCGCGCACACCTCCGGCGCGCACGGGCTGGGCGTTCTCGCCCCGGCCGCCGCCGTCGGGGCCCGTCCGCTGGCCCTGCACCCGGCGATGACCTTCACCGGTACGCCGGACGACCTCGGCCGGCTCGCCGGCATCTCGTACGGGGTGACCGCACCGGCCGAGCTGCGCCCGTTCGCCGCCCGGCTGGTCACCGACCTCGGCGGGGTGCCCGAGTGGGTGGGCGAGGCCGACCGCTCGCTGTATCACGCGGCGCTGGCGCACGGCGCGAACCACCTGGTCACCCTCGTCAACGAGGCGGCCGACCGGCTGCGCGACGCCGGGGTGGCCCAGCCGGAGAAGGTGCTCGCCCCGCTGTTGCGGGCGGCGCTGGAGAACGCCCTGCGCCTCGGCGACGACGCGCTGACCGGGCCGGTGTCCCGGGGCGACGCCGGCACCGTACGCCGACACCTGGAGCGGTTGGCCGCGACCGCGCCCGAGTCGGTGGTCCCGTATCTGGCCCTGGCCCGGCGGACGGCGGACCGGGCCATTGCGGCGGGCCGGCTGCGGCCGGCGGACGCCGAGTCGCTGCTCGACGTGCTCAGTGGGATGCATCGGGAGGTGGCAGCGTGAGAAATGGCGATCTTGCGAGATCCGCGGTCGCGAACCGAGGCGGCGTTGGGACGGCGGTGGTGCGGACCCGCGACGAGTTGGGGAGGGCGCGCGCCGCCCTGACCGGCACGGTCGGCGTGGTCATGACCATGGGGGCGCTGCACTCCGGGCACGAGACGCTGTTGCGGGCCGCCCGGGAACGGGCCGACCACGTGCTGGTGACGATCTTCGTGAATCCGCTCCAGTTCGGCCCGAACGAGGACTTCGACCGGTACCCGCGCACGCTGGAGGCGGACCTGGAGGTCTGCCGGCGGGCCGGCTCGGACGTGGTGTTCGCGCCGAGCCGCAAGGAGATGTACCCGGAGGGTGAGCCCCGGGTCCGGGTGAACCCGGGCCTGCTCGGCGATGACCTGGAGGGGCTGAGCCGGCCGGGCTTCTTCCACGGCGTGCTCACCGTGGTGCTCAAGCTGTTCCAACTCACCCGCCCCGACCTGGCATTCTTCGGCGAGAAGGATTACCAGCAGCTCACCCTGGTCCGGCGGATGGCCCGGGACTTCGACGTGCCCGTCGAGGTGGTCGGCGTGCCGACCGTCCGGGAACCGGACGGGCTGGCCCTGTCCTCCCGCAACCGCTACCTCTCGGCGCAGGAACGGGCGGCGGCGCTGACTCTCTCCGCCGCGCTGCGGGCCGGCGCGGAGGCCGCCGACCGGGGCGCGGACGCCGGCGCGGTGCTGGCGGAGGCCAACCGCGCCTTCGGCGCCGGCACGCCGGGCGCCCAGCTCGACTACCTGGTGCTGACCGATCCGGACCTGGAGCCCGGCCCGGTCGTCGGCCCGGCCCGGCTGCTGGTCGCGGCCGGGGTCGGCGCCACCCGGCTCATCGACAACGTGGCGATCCGCCTCGCCCCTCATTCCTGACCCGGCCCTCCCCGCCCCGCGAAAGGCACCCCGATGTTCCGCACCATGCTCAAGTCGAAGATCCACCGGGCCACGGTGACCCAGGCCGACCTGCACTACGTTGGCTCGGTCACGGTGGACCAGGACCTGCTCGACGCGGCCGACCTGCTCCCGGGTGAGCAGGTGGCGATCGTGGACGTCACGAACGGGGCCCGGCTGGAGACGTACGTGATTCCCGGCGAGCGGGGCAGCGGCGTGATCGGCATCAACGGCGCCGCCGCGCACCTGGTGCACCCCGGCGACCTGGTCATCCTGATCTCGTACGGGCAGTTCGACGACGCCGAGGCGCGGGCGTACCGGCCTCGGGTGGTGCACGTCGACGCCGACAACCGGGTGGTCGAGCTGGGTGCCGATCCGGCTGCGGCGGCACCGGGCACGGCCGGCGCCCCGGTTCCCAGCCCGCTTGCCGTCGTCGGCTGACCTCGGTCGGCCGGGCAGCCCGGAACATCGGGTCGTGCGCGGTCTGTCACCGATGGCCGTCTCTGGTTACTCTTGGGTCGCCGTCGTGAGCTGGTGGTTGGGGAGGCCCGATGCGCCGTGCGATGACGACCGTCTGCGCCGCCCTGGTCGCGGCGGTCATGCTGGTCGGTTGTGGGGGCTCCGCGGGGCTCGACGGCGACCTCACCGACGACTGGGCGGCCCTCGCCCCCGCCCGCCCGTTCACCCCGGCGGCCGGGGTGTGCCAGGTCGCCGACTTTGCCGAGGTGGTGACCCTGGCGGCGTACGCCCCGGTGGACTGCACCGTCGGGCACCGGCTGGAGACCGTGTACGTGGGCCCGTTCCCGGCCGATCGGCCTGCCCCGCCCGCCAGCGCCTCGGCGGAGCTGCGCGGCGCGTTCGCCGACTGCGACGCGAAGGCCACCGGGTACGTGGGGGACGACTGGCGGGCCGGCCGGCTCCGGCTGGCCGTGGCGCTGCCGTCGAAGCTCGGCTGGGCGTCCGGGGCCCGCTGGTACCGCTGCGACCTGACCGAGGTGAGCACCGCCGAGGCGGGCGCCGTGCCGGTCACCCGCACGGGCAGCCTGCGGGATGCGTTGAAGGGGCCGTCGGCGCTGCGGTTGGGCTGCCAGCGCACCCGGGCCGCCACGACCCGGGGGGCGCAGGTGCTGACGCCGGTGGCCTGCGCCGTCCGGCACGACGCCGAGTTCGTCGGGGTGTGGAAGGCACCGGACCGGCCGTATCCGATCCGGGACGCCGACTGGGCCCCCTTCTTCGTCGGCTGCCGCTCGGCGCTCGCCCGCTACGTCGGGGTGCCGGACGACGCCAGCCTGCTCTACCGCAGCGGCGTGGTGATTCGCCCGCCCGGCGCGGGGCGCTGGCGGGTCGGCGACCGGGGCGTCCGCTGCTACCTGTGGCTCAGCGACCGAAAAGTGACCGCCTCCCTGAAGGGTGCCGGCCCGGCCGGGCTGCCGATCCGCACGAGGTAGCGGCACCGGACACGGTGGCCGAAACCGCTCGTCCTGCCCCCGCCGCCCGGGGTGAGGATCGTTCGGGTTGACTGTGCCCATGGACGTACCGACAGCCGCCCTGCCCGCCCTGCCGTCGCTGCTGGGCGCGCCCGCGCCCGGCTGGGTGGAGACCACCGACGTGATCGTGGTCGGCTCCGGGGTGGCGGGGCTGACCGCCGCACTGCACCTGCGCGAGGCCGGCCTGCATGTCACCGTGGTCACCAAGGTCAACATCGACGACGGCTCGACCCGCTGGGCCCAGGGCGGCATCGCCGCCGTGCTCGACCCGACGGACACCTCGGCGGCACACGCCTCGGACACCGAGGTCGCCGGCGTCGGGTTGTGCGACCCGGCGGCCGTCCGGGTGCTGGTGGAGGAGGGGCCGATCCGGCTGCGGGAACTGATGCGCATCGGGGCGGAGTTCGACCGCAACCCGGACGGCTCGCTCATGCTCACCCGCGAGGGCGGCCACCGGGCGGACCGGATTGTGCACGCCGGCGGGGACGCCACCGGCGCGGAGGTGCAGCGGGCGCTGCACGCGGCGGTCCGCCGCGACCCGTGGATCCGGCTCTTCGAGCACGCCCTGGTGCTGGACCTGCTGCGCGCCCCCGGCGACGGGCCGGGCGGGCTCGGCCCGGCGTGCGGGCTCACCCTGCACGTCCTCGGCGAGGGCAGCGAGGACGGCGTCGGGGCCATCCTGGCCCGCGCGGTGGTGCTCGCCACCGGCGGGATGGGGCAGATCTTCTCGGCCACCACCAACCCGGCGGTCTCCACCGGCGACGGGGTGGCGCTCGCACTGCGGGCCGGCGCGGCGGTCACCGACGTGGAGTTCGTCCAGTTCCACCCGACGGCCCTGATCACCCCGGCCGGGGCCGGGGCGTCCGATGCCGGCCGGGCCCAGCAGCCGCTGGTCTCCGAGGCGCTGCGCGGCGAGGGCGCCCACCTCGTCGACGGCGACGGGAAGCGGTTCATGATCGGCCAGCACGAGCTGGCCGAGCTGGCCCCCCGGGACGTGGTGGCCAAGGGCATCCACCGGGTGCTGTTGGCCGCCGGGGCCGACCACGTGTACCTCGATGCCCGGCACCTCGGCGGGAACTTCCTCGCCGGGCGTTTCCCCACCATCGTCGCGTCCTGCCTGGCCATCGGGGTGGACCCGGCCACCGACCTGATCCCGGTCGCACCGGCCGCCCACTACGCCTCCGGCGGGGTCCGCACCGACCTGCGCGGCCGCACCTCCATTCCCGGCCTGTACGCCTGCGGCGAGGTGGCCTGCACCGGCGTGCACGGCGCGAACCGGCTGGCCAGCAATTCGCTGCTGGAGGGGTTGGTCTTCTCCCGCCGGATCGCCGAGGACATCGCCGCCGGCCTGCCGGAGCAGGTCCAGCCGGCGCCGACCGGGGCGTGGATCGGCGGGGGCGGCTGGGTGGTGCCCGCCGACGGGACGCCGGCCCTGCAACGGGCGATGACCCGGGGCGCGGGGGTGCTCCGCTCGGCGGAGACACTCGCCGGCACGGCCGCGACCCTCGGCGAGCTGGGCGCGGCCCGTGGCACCCCGCGCACCGCCGACTGGGAGGCGACGAACCTGATCACCGTGGCGTCGACCCTGGTCGCCGCCGCGTACACCCGCCAGGAGACCCGGGGTTGCCACTGGCGGGAGGACTTCCCGACGGCCGACGAGCGGTGGCTGGGCCACCTCGTCGGCGCGATCGGGGTGCAGGGCCGGTTGACGTCTCAGTGGGAGGCAAGAGCGTGAACGCGAGGAGTAAGCCGGTCCGGCGAGCCAGGCAGTCGCGAACTGAGGAGTCACGGTGAGAGAGACCACGCAGCGGGCGTTGCGGGACGGCGGGCTCGACCCGGCCGAGGTGCGGCGGGTGATCATCACCGCGTTCGCCGAGGATCTCGGCCCGGAGTTCCTGGACGTCACCAGCGTGGCCACCATCCCGGCCACCCAGACCGACACCGCCGACCTGGTCGCCCGCGCCGACGGGGTGGTGGCCGGGCTGGCCGTCGCGGCGGCCGCGTTCGAGCTGGTCGGCGAGGTGACCGGCTTCACGCCCGGCTCCGAGGCCGCGCCGGGCGGCGCGGTGCCGGGCGGTGGTCGTACCGTCGAGGTGACGTTGGTGGCCCGCGACGGCCAGCAGGTGGCCCGCGGCGATGTGCTGGCCACGGTGGCCGGTCCCACCCGGCTGCTGCTCACGGCCGAGCGGACCGCGCTCAACCTGCTCTGCCGACTGTCCGGTGTGGCCACCCACACCCGGGCCTGGGCGGATGCCCTGGCCGGCAGCAGGGCGATGGTGCTGGACACCCGCAAGACCACCCCGGGCCTGCGGGCGCTGGAGAAGTACGCGGTACGCACCGGCGGCGGCACGAACAAGCGGATGGGACTGCACGACGTCGCCATGATCAAGGACAACCACAAGTTCGCGGCCGGGGGCGTCGCGGCGGCCTACCGTCGGGTCCGGGAGACCTTCCCGGACGTGCCGGTGCAGGTGGAGGTGGACACCCTCGCCGAGGCGCTGGAGGCGGTCGAGGCCGGCGCGGACTTCCTGTTGCTGGACAACATGACCCCGGCGACGCTGACCGAGGTGGTGGCCGCGGTGGGGAACCGGGCGGAGCTGGAGGCGACCGGTGGGCTGACCCTCGACGTGGCGGCCGAGTACGCCGCATCCGGGGTGGACTACCTGTCGGTGGGGGCGCTGACCCACTCCTCGCCGATCCTGGACGTCGCGCTGGACCTGCGGACGGGATGAGCGGGTCGCCGCCCGGCGTCTAGGCTGCGTGCGTGCTGCTCTGCATCGACATCGGAAACACCAACACCGTGCTGGCGACCTTCGACGGCGACAAGCTGGTGCACTCCTGGCGGATCAAGACCGACGCCCGCTCGACGGCGGACGAGCTCGGGCTGATGTTCCGTGGGTTGCTGGCCGCTGACGCCGTGGAGATCACCGGGGTGGCCGCCTGTTCGACGGTGCCGGCCGCGCTCCGCTCGCTGCGCAACATGCTGGCCCGGTACTACGCCGATCTGCCGAGCGTGGTCGTCGAGCCGGGGGTGCGCACCGGCGTGCAGCTCGCGATCGACAACCCGAAGGAGGTCGGCTCCGACCGGGTGGTCAACACCCTCGCCGCATACACCCTCTTCGGTGGGCCGTCGATCGTGGTGGACTTCGGCACCACCACCAACTTCGACGTGATCAGCGGCCGGGGGGAGTTCCTCGGTGGCGCGTTCGCCCCGGGCATCGAGATTTCCTTCGACGCCCTCGCGGCCCGCGCGGCGCAGCTGCGCAAGGTGGAGGCCACCAAGCCCCGGTCGGTGATCGGCAAGAACACCGTCGAGTGCCTCCAGTCCGGCCTGTACTTCGGGTTCGCCGGCCAGGTCGACCGGATCGTCGAGCGGATGGTCGAGGAGTTGGGTGAGGTGAAGGCGGTGATCGCCACCGGCGGGCTGGCCTCGGTGGTGATCGGCGAGTGCCGGACCATCACCCACCACGAGCCGATGATCACCCTGATCGGGCTGCGAATGGTCTACGAGCGCAACATCTGAGCCGGAGGGCCGCCTTGGCGGCGCCTCCGGTCACGCCCACCCCGAGGTGGCCGGTGGCCTCGGCGCGGCGGCGCCGAACGAGGGCCCGGGGTGGGGTCGGTCGTGGCGGGCAGGTTATCCCGTAACGGCCGCCTGGGCGCTTGAGTACGCTCGGGCCTGACCCCGCCGAAATCTCCCTCCTGAGGAAGCGTGCCGTGACCGAGCAGAACGCCGTGCCAGCCGACCCCGCCGACGACCTTCCCGAGCAGATGAAGGTCCGCCGGGAGAAGCGGGACCGGATGCTCGCCGAGGGCGTCGAGCCGTACCCGGTGGGATATCCCCGCACCAACACACTGGCGGAGATCCGCGAGAAGTACGCCGAGCTGCCCACCGACACCGCCACCGGCGACCGGGTCTCGATCACCGGTCGGGTGATCTTCGGCCGGAACACCGGGAAGCTGTGCTTCGCCACCCTGCGCGACGGCGACGGCACCGAGTTGCAGGCGATGCTCTCCCTGGACCGGGTCGGCGCCGACCGGCTGGAGGACTGGAAGCGCCTGGTCGACCTGGGCGACCACGTCGGGGTCACCGGTGAGGTGATCACCAGCCGCCGGGGCGAGCTGTCGGTGCTGGCCGAGCAGTGGGCGGTCACCGCCAAGGCGCTGCGCCCGTTGCCGGTGGCGCACAAGCCGCTCAGCGAGGAGGCCCGGGTCCGCCAGCGCTATGTCGACCTGGTCGTCCGGCCGGCGGCCCGGCAGATGGTGCGTACTCGGGCCGCAGCCGTGCGAAGCCTGCGCGATTCGCTGCACCAGCAGGCCTTCCTCGAGGTCGAGACCCCGATGCTCCAGTTGCTGCACGGCGGGGCGGCGGCCCGGCCATTCGTGACCCACAGCAATGCGTTGAGTACTGATCTGTATCTGCGAATCGCGCCGGAACTGTTTCTCAAGCGCGCCGTGGTCGGCGGCATCGACCGGGTCTTCGAGATCAACCGCAACTTCCGTAATGAGGGTGTCGACTCTTCGCACTCGCCGGAGTTCGCGATGCTCGAGGCGTACGAGGCGTACGGCGACTACGACACCATGGCCGCGCTCACCCGAAATCTGGTCCAGCAGGCGGCGATCGCGGTCGGCGGGTCGACCGTGGTGACGCATGCGGATGGTCGGGAGTTCGATCTGGGCGGCGAGTGGCGCTCGGTCACGCTCTTCGGGGTGCTTTCCGAGGCGCTCGGCGAAGAGGTCACGGTCCGCACCGAGCCGGCCCGCCTGGTCGAGTACGCCGACAAGGTCGGCCTGGCAGTCGACCCGAAGTGGGGGCCGGGTAAGTTGGCCGAGGAACTTTTCGAGGAACTCGTCGTGCCGGGGCTGGACGCGCCCACCTTCATCCGGGACTACCCGGAGGAGACCAGCCCGCTGACCCGGGCGCATCGCAGCGAGCCGGGTCTGGCCGAGAAGTGGGACCTCTACGTCCTCGGGTTCGAGCTGGGCACGGCGTACTCGGAGCTGGTCGACCCGGTCGTACAGCGGGAACGGCTGGTGGCCCAGGCGCAGCTCGCCGCCCGGGGCGACGACGAGGCGATGCGGCTGGACGAGGATTTTCTCCGGGCCATGGAGTACGGAATGCCGCCGGCCGGGGGGATGGGAATGGGAATCGACCGGCTCCTGATGGCGCTCACCGGCCTGGGAATTCGGGAAACCATCCTCTTCCCGTTGGTCCGACCCGAGTAGAACTCCCACCCCCGGCGGGACCCGGATACCGCATCCTATTGACGTGACAAGCGTCGGGCGGGTTATTGTGCTGTCAGTTTGCAGGAAAACCCTGCTCGAAAGGAATGTGGGACGTGGCCAAGCAGATCATTCACAAGCTGGTCGATGACCTGGACGGCGGGGACGCTGACGAGACTGTCAAGTTCGCGCTCGACGGGGTTCAGTACGAGATCGACCTCTCGAAGGCGAACGCTGCGAAATTGCGTGAGGTCTTCGCGCGGTACGTCGATGCGGGCACCAAGGTTGGTCGGGGCGGCGTTGTGGTCGGCGGCCGGGCCGCGCGTGGTCGGGGTGGCGCCACCGCCGACCGTGAGCAGAACAAGGCGATCCGGGAGTGGGCCAAGAAGGCGGGCAAGGACATCTCCGACCGGGGGCGCATCCCGCAGGAGATCGTCGACGAGTTCCACGCCAAGCGCTGACCGCCCCGATCGTCCCCGATGACCCACCCGTCCGGCCGCCGGCGGGGCGTGGAGCGGGCCGGGGGACGGACGACCCGACACCGGGGGATACGGGCGACACCGACGCCGGGCCGGAGCATGTCTCCGGCCCGGCGTCGCCGTGTCCGGTGTTCGCGCGGGTGGTCCCCTGGGTTCGTGGGGTTCGGGGGACCGGGTGGGTGCCCTGGGCGGGACCGGGAAGAGCCGGACGGGTGCCGGCGTTGTCCACAGCCGGTGGAGAATCCGTCCACAGCCTGTGGGCGGCCATCCGTCGCGCGGCCGGGACGCCCGGAGGGCCCCGGAAGGGGCCTCAGGAGCCGCCCGAGCCGGGTTCTGCCGATGCCCGAATTTCGCTCTCCGCGTACAGGCGAAGGTGCTGGAACACCGCCTGAGCGCGGACGGTTGGTAAAAACGACGCGTACCGCGCTCCCGTCGAGGACACACGCCCTCAGCGGAGTCGGTCCGCGGCGATAGAGTAAGGAGGCACGGACGCCCATCCCGGACGTCCGCGCACCGGCCCCGCCGCGATCTGACCATCAAGGCGCACGGCATGTGAGGAGCACGAGGGCATGTTCGAGCGGTTCACCGACCGAGCGCGACGGGTTGTCGTCCTGGCCCAAGAAGAGGCCCGGATGCTCAACCACAACTACATCGGCACGGAGCACATCCTGCTGGGCCTGATCCATGAGGGTGAGGGCGTCGCGGCGAAGGCCCTGGAGAGCTTGGGTATTTCGCTGGAGGGTGTGCGTCAGCAGGTCGAGGAGATCATCGGCCAGGGCCAGCAGGCGCCGAGCGGGCACATCCCGTTCACGCCGCGGGCCAAGAAGGTGCTGGAGCTGTCGCTGCGCGAGGCGCTGCAGCTCGGCCACAACTACATCGGCACCGAGCACATCCTGCTCGGCCTGATCCGCGAGGGCGAGGGCGTCGCCGCCCAGGTCCTGGTGAAGCTCGGCGCGGACCTCAACCGGGTCCGCCAGCAGGTCATCCAGCTCCTCTCCGGCTATCAGGGCAAGGAGCCGGCCGCTGCCGGGGCCGCCCCGGGTGAGGCCGCGCCGTCGACCAGCCTGGTGCTGGACCAGTTCGGCCGCAACCTGACCCAGGCTGCCCGGGAGGGCAAGCTCGACCCGGTCATCGGGCGCGAGAAGGAGATCGAGCGGGTCATGCAGGTGCTGTCCCGCCGCACCAAGAACAACCCGGTGCTGATCGGTGAACCCGGCGTGGGTAAAACCGCCGTGGTGGAGGGCCTGGCCCAGAAGATCATCAAGGGTGAGGTTCCCGAGACGCTGAAGGACAAGCAGCTCTACACCCTCGACCTCGGTGCGCTGGTGGCGGGTTCCCGCTACCGCGGTGACTTCGAGGAGCGGTTGAAGAAGGTCCTCAAGGAGATCCGCACCCGCGGCGACATCATCCTGTTCATCGACGAGATCCACACCCTCGTCGGTGCCGGCGCGGCCGAGGGTGCGATCGACGCGGCGTCCATCCTCAAGCCGATGCTGGCCCGCGGCGAGCTGCAGACCATCGGCGCGACGACCCTGGACGAGTACCGCAAGCACCTGGAGAAGGACGCCGCCCTGGAGCGGCGGTTCCAGCCGATCCAGGTGGGTGAGCCGTCCCTGGCGCACACCATCGAGATATTGAAGGGCCTGCGGGACCGGTACGAGGCGCACCACCGCGTGAGCATCACCGACGCCGCGCTGGTGGCCGCCGCGACCCTGGCCGACCGTTACATCTCCGACCGCTTCCTGCCAGACAAGGCGATCGACCTGATCGACGAGGCCGGCGCCCGGATGCGGATCCGCCGGATGACCGCGCCGCCGGACCTGCGGGACTTCGACGAGCGGATCGCGCAGGTGCGCCGCGACAAGGAGTCCGCGATCGACGCGCAGGACTTCGAGCGTGCCGCGCAGCTGCGGGACAAGGAGAAGCAGCTGCTGGGCCAGAAGGCGCAGCGGGAGAAGGAGTGGAAGGCCGGCGACCTGGACGTGGTGTCCGAGGTCGACGACGAGCAGATCGCCGAGGTCCTGGGCAACTGGACCGGCATTCCGGTCTACAAGCTGACCGAGGAGGAGACCTCCCGGCTGCTGCGCATGGAAGACGAGCTGCACAAGCGGGTCATCGGCCAGGAGGACGCGGTCAAGGCGGTCTCGAAGGCGATCCGGCGCACCCGGGCCGGCCTGAAGGACCCGAAGCGCCCGTCGGGGTCGTTCATCTTCGCCGGCCCGTCCGGCGTGGGTAAGACCGAGCTCTCCAAGGCCCTCGCCGAGTTCCTGTTCGGCTCCGAGGACTCGCTGATCCAGCTGGACATGTCGGAGTTCCACGACCGCTACACGGTGTCCCGCCTCGTGGGTGCCCCTCCCGGTTACGTCGGCTACGACGAGGGTGGGCAGCTGACGGAGAAGGTGCGTCGTCGGCCGTTCTCGGTGGTGCTCTTCGACGAGATCGAGAAGGCCCACCCGGACGTGTTCAACACCCTGCTCCAGATCCTGGAGGACGGGCGGCTGACCGATGGTCAGGGTCGGATCGTCGACTTCAAGAACACGGTGATCATCCTGACCACGAACCTGGGCACCCGGGACGTGGCCAAGGCGGTGTCGATGGGCTTCCAGGCGTCGGAGGACTCCGAGTCCACCTACGACCGGATGAAGCAGAAGGTCAACGACGAGCTCAAGCAGCACTTCCGGCCTGAGTTCCTCAACCGGATCGACGACACGATCGTCTTCCACCAGCTGCGCCAGACGGAGATCCTCTCGATCGTGGACATCATGATCGCCCGGATCGAGGGGCAGCTGCGGAACAAGGACATGGGTCTGGAGTTGACCGACAACGCCAAGAAGTACCTGGCCGCGAAGGGCTTCGACCCGGTCCTCGGGGCACGTCCCCTGCGTCGCACGATCCAGCGCGACATCGAGGACAACCTCTCCGAGCGGATCCTGTTCAACGAGCTGACCTCCGGTCAGATCGTCGTGGTGGACTGCGAGGGCGACCCGAACGACATCGACAAGTCCAAGCTCGTCTTCCGAGGCGCCGACCGACCCGACGCAGTCCCGGACGCTGTTCCCGCCGACCTCGGCGGCACCGCCGCCGCTGGCGCGGACGAGTAGACGACACATCGGTAGCGGGCGACGGCCCCGGTCGGCGGAAGCCACCGGGGCCGTCGCCTTCTTCGTGCCGCCCCGGTGCCGTGCCGCCGTGGGGTGAGGGACGTGTGATCAGGGTCAGATGGGCAGCGCCGGGGCCGTGGGGCCGTCGCCGGCCAGGCGGAACAACGCCTCGCCCACCGGCTCAACGAGGCCGTCGGTGACCAGCCCGGCCAGGGCGCGGGAGCGCTGTACGTCGTCGGTCCAGACCTGGTCCAGCCGTTGGTGCGGCACCGGGCCGGTGGCCTCCCGCAGCACCGCCAACAGCAGTCCGCGGACCTGCCGGTCGGTTCCGGCGTACCGCTGGGGTCGGCGGGTCGGTCCGGCCGGCGCGGTCCGGCCGGACGCCCGCCAGGCGCAGACGGACTCCACCGGGCACATCGTGCAGCGGGGCGAGCGGGCGGTGCACACCACCGCCCCCAGCTCCATGAACGCGGCGCTGGCCAGTGCGGCGGCGGCCGGCTCCGCCGGCAGCAGTTCCTCGGTGGCGACCAGGTCGGCGGGGCGGGTGGCCGGTCCGGCGTCCGGTTCCCCGGCGATCGCCCGGCAGACCACCCGGCGCACGTTGGTGTCCACCACCGGGTGCCGTTGTCCGTAGGCGAACGCTGCCACCGCCCGGGCCGTGTACGTGCCCACCCCCGGCAGCGCCAGCAACTGGTCCAGCCGGTCGGGCACCTCGCCGCCGTGCCGCTGGACGATCGCCACCGCGCAGTCGCGCAGTCGCATTGCCCGACGGGGGTAGCCGAGCCGCCCCCACATCCGGATCGCCTCGGCGGGCGTGTCGGCGGCCAGCGTGGCGGGCGTCGGCCACCGGGCCAGCCACGCCTCCCAGGCGGGCAGTACCCGCACCACGGGCGTCTGCTGGAGCATGACCTCGCTGACCAGGATCGCCCACGCGCCCACGTCGGGCACGCGCCAGGGCAGGTCGCGGGCGTTCTCCTCGTACCACCGGCTGACCACGGTGGCGAAAGTGGGCTCAGACATCGCGTCGCCGATCATGTCACGGGCCACCTTCCCGCAGGATGGGCGGGCCGGGCGGGGCGGCGCGGGCATGGAGACCGGATCGGGCAGAATGCCCGGATGAATGAGCTCGCGATCACCGTCATCGGCCGGGACCGGCCCGGCATCGTGGCCGACGTCGCCGAGGTGCTCGCCCGGCTCGGGGCGAACCTCACCGACTCCACCATGACCCGGCTGCGGGGGCACTTCGCGATGACCCTGATCTGCGTCGGGCCGGCCGTCGCCGAGGTCGAGGCCGCGCTGGCTCCGCTCGCCGCCGACGGCCAACTCCTGGCCACCGTGCGGGCGGTCACTCCCGACGGGGCGACTGCGCCGGCCGGTGAGCCGTACGTGTTGGCGGTGCACGGCGCGGACCGGATGGGCATCGTCGCGGCGATGACCCGGGTGCTGGCCGACTCGGGCGGCAACGTCACCGACCTGAGCACCCGGCTGACCGGCTCCCTCTACGTGGTGGTGGCCGAGGTCGAGCTGCCACCGGGATCCTCCGACGAGGTGGCCGGCCGGTTGGCGCGTACCGCCGGGGAGTTGGGTGTGGGGGTCAGCCTCCGCCCGGCGGACACGGACCTGCTGTGACGGCCGGTTACGTCGGGCTCGGCGGCTGGACCCCCGAGACGCTGGCGGTGCCCGGCGGGGTGCGTGCGGTGCTCTCCGCCCCGGACCCGGTGCTCGGCCTGCCCGGGCCGGAGGTGGACCCGACCTCCGACGAGGTGGTTCGGCTCGCCGCCGACCTGATCGAGACGATGCGCGTCTCGCCGGGTTGCGTGGGCCTCGCCGCGCCGCAGGTCGGAGTGAGCGCCCAGGTGTTCGCGGTGGACATCACCGGGCACCCGAAGGCGGTCACCGTGCACGGGGCCTTCGTGCTGTGCAACGCCCGGGTGGTGGAGGCGACGCGGTGGAAGGCCGGCCGGGAGGGCTGCATGTCGGTGCCCGACCTGACCGGTGACGTCAAGCGGGCCAGCCGGCTGGTCGTCGAGGGGGCGCTGCCGGGCACCGGCGCCCCGGTGCGGCTGATCACCGACGGGTTCGAGGCGCGGGCGTTGCAGCACGAAATCGATCACTGCGCCGGCTTGCTCTTTCTGGATCGGGTGGCCGGCGCGCACGCGATCTACCAGCGCAAGGTGTACCTGTGAGCCGGGCCGGGCCCGGCCCGGCCCGGCCCGGAAGCGTTCGTGCGGGGCCTGAGGGCCCATGGCGGTCGTGAGTGGAGGGTGGCGGCGGTGAGCCGAGGGTGGTCCGGCGCGTCGCGGCGGACGAGGACGCGTCGCGCCGTTACGGTGGGGGCATCATGCGTCTGACGGTCGGCCCCCTGCCACCCGCCGTGTACTGGCGGCGTCGCGTCGTCGTGCTGGGAGCGGGGCTTCTCTTCCTGATTGTCCTGCTTTACTCCTGCAACGGCGTGGGCGACACCGGCACGACACCGCAGTCGAAGTCGACCCCGACGGCGACGGCGGCGCCCGGCGCCGGCGACCCGCCCGCGGCGCCGGCCCCGAGCGGCTCGGTGCTGTTTCCGCAGACCGGCGCCCCGCCGGACGGTTCGGACGGCTCCGGCGGCGACCCGGACTCGTCGGCCGCCCCGGCCCCGACGGCCGGCCCGGTCGGGAACGACGGCCCCGCCGCACCGGCCGGCCCCGGCTCCGGCGACGGGACGTGCACCGACGCGGAGATCTCGGTGACGCCGGTGGCCCTGTCGACGTCGGTGCCCGAGAAGACCGGGGTCAGCCTCCAGCTGAAGATCAAGAACAAGTCGAACCGCACCTGCAGCCGGGACGTCGGCGCGAACTCCCAGGAGCTGTACGTGAAGGCGGGCGCGGAGAAGGTGTGGTCCTCCGACACCTGCGGCAACGTCAAGGGCTCCGACGTGCAGTCGTTCACCCCGGGCTTCGAGCGGTCGTACCAGGTGGACTGGAACGGCAGGGACAGCAGCCAGTGCAAGGACGGGCTGGCCAGCGGCCCGTTCCCGAAGGCCGGGGCGTACCAGGTCTTCGGGCGGCTCGACACCAAGCTGAGCGAGCCGGCGAAGCTCACCATCACCGGCAGCTGAGTGGGGCACCCCGGCCGGCCCGGCCGGGGTCAGACGTAGCGCTCCAGGATGGACGCCTCGGCGAGCCGGGACAGCCCCTCCCGGACACCCCGGGCCCGGGCGTCGCCGACGCCCTCCACGGCCTGCAGGTCCTCCACGGTGGCGCCGAGCAGCCGCTGGAGGCTGCCGAAGTGCAGCACCAGCCGGTCGACGATCGCCACGGGCAGCCGGGGGACCTTCGCCAGCAGCCGGAAACCACGCGGGCTGACCGCGGCGTCCAGCGCGTCGGAGGCGGCCGGATAGCCGATCGCCTTGGCCACCGCGACCAGGTCGATCAGCTCGGTGGCACCGAGCAGGTCCAGCTCGACCAGCGCCTCGTCCAGTGTGCGGGGCTTGCGACCGCCGGGCAGGTAGTCCCGGATGACCAGGGTGCGGTCGGCGTCCACCCCGGCCATCAGCTCGTCGAGCTGGAGGGCGAGCAGCCGGCCGTCGGTGCCCAGTTCCACCACGTACCCGGCGATCTCGTCGGCGATCCGGCGGACCATCTCCAGCCGCTGCACCACCGCCACCGCATCCCGGACCGTGACCAGATCCTCGATCTCCAGGGCGGACAGGGTGCCGGAGACCTCGTCGAGGCGCAACTTGTAGCGCTCCAGCGTGGCCAGGGCCTGGTTGGCCCGGGACAGGATGGCCGCCGAGTCGTCCAACACGTGCCGCTGGCCGTTGACGTAGAGGCTGATGATCCGCATCGACTGGCTGACCGAGATGACCGGGTAACCGGTCTGCCGGGCCACCCGCTCGGCGGTGCGGTGCCGGGTGCCGGACTCCTCGGTGGGAATCGACGGGTCCGGCATCAGGTGCACGGCCGCCTGGACGATCCGGGTGCCGTCGCTGGAGAGGACCACCGCGCCGTCCATCTTGCACAGCTCGCGGACCCGGGTCGCGGAGAACTCCACGTCCAACGGGAAGCCGCCGGTGCAGAGCCCCTCGACCACCTTGTCGCAGCCGAGGACGATGAGCGCGCCCGTCCGGCCGCGCAGGATTCGCTCCAGGCCGTCACGAAGCGCGGTGCCCGGCGCCATGAGCGCGAGGTTGGCCCGTAGCGGGTCGCCGCTCGCGCCGCTGCCACTCCCGGTCACGCTGACGCTGATCGGGCGGGCGGGCGAGCCCACGGGGCCGGTGCGGGCGTGGGGTGTCGCGCCGGCTGTCTTGCTGGCGTCACGGTCGATCGGCACCCGCACAGTCTACGGACTGACATGCGGTGGGTGCTGTCGTGGTTACTGTGATGTGTCACGATGCCCCTCGTCGGCCATGTCGTGGGCCCGTCGTCCTTGTCTCGAATTGCGCCGGGTGGCCCCGCCCGGTGGCCACCGTGGGTCACTCTGCGGATGCGCGGGCGGCACTCTGGAGGGCCGAGCGCACGTCGGTGACCTCCATCACCCGCATGTTCCCGGGGCCCGCCCCGGCGCTCTCCGGCCCGCAGCCGGGCGGAACGAGCGCCACCCGGAACCCGAGCCGGGCCGCCTCGGCCAGCCGCCGCAGCACCGCGCCGACCCGGCGCACCTCGCCGGTCAGCCCGACCTCGCCGATCGCCACCAGGTGCGGGTTGATGGCCAGGTTGAGCCCGCCGGAGGCCACCGCGAGGGCGACCGCGAGGTCGGCGGCCGGTTCCACCACCCGGATGCCGCCGACCGTGGCGGCGAAAACCTCCTTGTCGTGCAGGGTCAGCCGTTCGGCGCGGCGCTGGAGCACCGCCAGCACCATTGCCAGCCGGGCCCCGTCGAGCCCCGAGACCGTCCGCCGGGGCGAGCCCGCGACCGTCGCGCCGATCAGCGCCTGCACCTCGGTGACCAGTGCCCGCCGCCCCTCCATCGCCACCGTGACACAGGTGCCCGGCACGGGCTCCGAGTAGCGGGTGAGGAAGAGCCCGGACGGGTCGGCGAGGCTGCTGATCCCGCCGTCGTGCATCTCGAAGCAGCCGACCTCGTCGGCGGCGCCGAACCGGTTCTTCACGCCGCGCACCATCCGCAGCGAGGAGTGCTTGTCGCCCTCGAAGTACAGCACCACGTCGACCAGGTGCTCCAGCACCCGGGGGCCGGCCACCTGGCCGTCCTTCGTGACGTGGCCGACCAGCACGATAGCGACGCCGCGCTCCTTGGCGATGGAGACCAGGGCGGCGGTGACCGCCCGCACCTGCGTCACCCCGCCGGGCACGCCCTCGGTGCCGGGGGTGGAGATGGTCTGCACCGAGTCGAGCACCAGCAGCCCCGGCTTGACCGCGTCGAGGTGGCCGAGGACCGCGCCCAGGTCGCTCTCGGCGGCCAGCCAGAGCTGGTCGTGCAGGGCGCCCA
Source organism: Micromonospora sp. RTGN7 (assembly GCF_033804645.1). Lineage (NCBI taxonomy): Bacteria > Bacillati > Actinomycetota > Actinomycetes > Micromonosporales > Micromonosporaceae > Micromonospora > Micromonospora sp. RTGN7. The sequence goes on from NZ_JAPZLF010000011.1 coordinate 131,401, forward strand.
TCCGCTCGGCGCGCAGCCGCACCTGGCTGACCGACTCCTCGCCGCTGACCACCAGGGACGGGCTGCCGGCGGTGGCCGCCCACTGCTGGGCCACGTCGAGCAGCAGGGTGGACTTGCCGACGCCCGGCTCGCCGGCGAGCAGCACCACCGCGCCGGGCACCAGGCCGCCGCCGAGCACCCGGTCCAGCTCGCTCACGCCGGTGGGCCGGGCCTTCGCCGGAGCGGCGCTGATGGTGGAGATCGGGCGGGCCGGCTCGGCGGGCATCCGGGAGCTGACGACCCGGCCGGAGACGACCGGACCGGTGATCGTGCACTCGACCACCGAGCCCCACTCGCCGCACTCCGGGCAGCGGCCCACCCACTTCGGGGGCTGGTGGCCGCAGGCGTCGCACTCGTAGGCCGGACGGGGCTCGCGGGCGGCCCGGCCCGTGCCGCGCGAGACCGCTCGGGCGGGTGTCGCTCGGCCGGGTGTCGATCGGGGCGTCGTCACACCGGAACGCTAGTCCCCCCGTACGACGAAACACCGCCGGCGTGGCGGGTGCCACGCCGACGGTGTCGTCGACGGTCGGTGGTGTGGTGTTCAGCCGCCGTGGCCGGCGCCGGCCTCGGTGCCACCCTCCTCGGCGTGCGCACCCTCGCGCTCGACGATCGGGGAGGGCTGCGGGAGCGGGGTCAGCGGGACACCGACCGGGGCCGCGGTGCTGATGACCTTGCCGTTGCCGAAGTCGAAGGTCAGGTTGACCTGGTGCCCGACGAGCAGCGTCTCGTTCAGGCCGACGAGCTGGAGGGAGCGGTCGCCCTCCACGTTGAGCTGGACGTAGCTGAACGCCGGGATCTCGACCCGGGCCGGCTCACCGGCGGGGGCCGACGGGCTGGCCGAGGCGGACGGGCTCCCCGCTGCACCCTCCGAGGGCGACGGCGAGCCGCTCTCGGACGGGCTGGCGCTACCGGACGGGCTGGTGCTGGCGGACGGCGACGCGCTCTCGGACGGCGACTCACTGGTCGACGGGGACGGGCTGGCCGACCCGGAAGCGCCGGTGATCACGATCTCCCGCGCGCCGTCCGTGGTGACGGTCAGCGTCACCGGGCTGCGGGTGTCGTTGTAGACCACCGCGTTGACGGTGGCGTTCGCGCCGGACTTGTAGCCCTCGACGCCCGGGTACTCGACGTACAGGCCGCGTACCTTGTAGGCGTTGTCCGGGGTCTGGCTGTTGACGCCCAGGATCGACGGCTCCTTGTTGGCGGTCTCGGCCACCTGGCCGGCGCCGCAACCGGTCGCCAGCAGGCCGGTCGCCGCCACGCCGGACAGCAGCAGGGCCGCCCGCCGGGAACCCCTGATCGAGCGCGTCACGTCGGTCCTCCTCGTCACGATCCCCACCCGGCCGTCGCCGGGCACGGTGGCCATACCCGCGCAGACCGGCTTCAGGGTAGTTGGGAGTGATCGGGACCCGCACGCCGACCCGGCATCACCACCTTCCCGGGGGCGCTCAGACGACCCGGCCGTTGGCCACGAGCAGCACCACGTCGATCAGCGCCACCAGCATCACCGCCCGGAACGCGGCCACCCCACGTCGGGCACCGCGGCTGGCGTACCAGGTCAGGGGTGGCACTCCGGCGGCGGCCGCGACGGCCGCCAGCCCGGCCCACGACGGCGGCCCGGGCGGCCCGGCGACCAGGGTGACGGTCGCCGCGAGCAGCAGTGCCGCGGCGGCCACCCGGCTGCCGGCCGCGCCGAGCCGGTGCGGGAGCCCGCGGACCCCGGTCCGGGCGTCGTCGGCCAGGTCCGGCAGCACGTTGGCGAAGTGCGCCCCGGCCCCCAGCAGGGCGGCGGCGGCCACCAGCCAGATCGGCGGGCGGGGCGCGCCGGGCAGGGCCAGCACCACGAACGCGGGCAGCGCGCCGAAGGAGACCGCGTACGGCAGCACCGAGACCGGGGTCGACTTGAGCGGCCAGTTGTAGAGCAGGGCGGAGACCAGGGCGAGCGCCGCACAGAACGCCGCCGTCCGGTTGGTCGTCGCCGCGGCGAGCAGGACCGTGGCCAGGCTCGCCGCCCGCGTCGCCAGGCCGACGGCCCGCGCGCTCACCGCGCCGGCGGCGACCGGTTTGTCGGTACGCCCCACCGCGGCGTCCCGCTCGGCGTCCAGGTGGTCGTTGGACCAGCCGACCGCGAGCTGGCTGGCGAGCACCGTGCACGCCACCGCGGCGATCCCGGACGGGCGGTGCCCCACGCCCCAGGCGAGCAGCCCGGCGACCACGGTCACCGCCGCTGCGGGCTCCGGGTGACTCGCCCTGAGCAGCCCTGACGCCGTCATCGACATAGGGGAAGTCTGGCTGTTACCGCCCAGTCGTGCCACGCTCGATGCCATGCGTGACGGTTCGTCCCGGGTGCCCGACCGGCCCCGCGTGCTGCTTCCGAACGATCCTCGCCAGTACGACGACCTGGCCGACGAGTGGTGGCAGCCCGACGGGGTCTTCGCCATGCTGCACTGGCTGGCCCGGGCCCGGGCGGCCCTGGTGCCGCCGGCCGCCCGGCCCGGCGCCCTCCTGGTCGACCTGGGCTGCGGTGCCGGGCTGCTCGCCCCGCACCTGGCCGGCAAGGGCTACCGGCACGTCGGCGTCGACCTCACCCGCTCGGCCCTGGCCCTGGCCGCCGCGCACGGGGTGACCCCGGTCAACGCCGACGCCACCGCCGTGCCGCTGACCGACGGCTGCGCCGACGTGGTGGCCGCCGGCGAGCTGCTGGAGCACGTGCCCGACTGGCGGCGGGCGGTGGCCGAGGCGTGCCGGCTGCTCCGCCCGGGTGGGCTGCTGGTCCTGGACACCCTCAACGACACCGCGCTGAGCCGGCTGGTCGCGGTCGAGATCGGGGAGCGGCTGCCGACGGTGCCCCGGGGCATCCACGACCCACGGTTGTTCGTGGATCGCCGGGAACTGGTCGCCGAGTGCGCCCGGCACGGCGTCGACCTGCGGGTTCGCGGGGTCCGGCCGGGGCTGCGGGGGGTGCTCGGCTGGCTGCTGCGCCGGATCCGGGCCGGCGGTGGTCCCGCGCCGACGGCGGGCGGGCGGACGACGGAGATCAAGCCGACCTGGTCGACCGCGGTGCTGTACCAGGGCCGCGGGGTTCGCCGCGGGTAGCCGGGTCGGGACGGGGGTAATGGGAACGCCGGGAAGGGGCTGCGCCGGGTGGGTGCCCGCGGGAGCACCCCGCCGGACCGTCAGGTTGCCCCCGGACCGCGATGCCGCGGCTCCTCGTTGGTGAGCGTGAGGAAGGCGGTCCCGTGGTCGCGGACGAAGGCGACGCGGTGACGACGTGAAGGTTCGCGAACGAGAGGTGGGGAACGTGGCCGTACCGGTGATCGCGGGCATGGGGACGGCGCAGCCGCCGGGCGCCGCACAGGACGAGCTCTGGCAGGGTTTCTTCTCCCAACAATTCTCCGGCCGGACCCGGGCGCTGGCGGAGCGAATCTTCGCCAACTCGGGCGTCGTCCGGCGGCAGGCGGCGGTCAACCCGCTACTGGAGGACGTCTCGGACTGGTCGACCGAGCGCCGGCTGCGCCGCTACCAGGTCGAGGCACTGCCGCTGGGCAAGGAGGCGGTCGAGCGGGCGCTCACCGCCGCCGGCCTGGACGCCCGCGACATCGGCCTCTTCGTCGTCTGCTCGTGCACCGGGTACGCCACCCCCGGCCTGGACATCCTGCTCGCCCGGGATCTGGGCATGGCCCCCGACACCCAGCGCATGTTCGTCGGGCACATGGGCTGCTACGCCGCCCTGCCGGGGCTCGGTGCGGCCGGCGACTTCGTCACCGCCCGACAACGACCCGCCCTGCTGCTCTGCGCCGAGCTGACCAGCCTGCACATCCAGCCAGCCACAGCCCGGGCGGACACCCAGCAGATCGTGTCCCACGCGCTCTTCTCGGACGCCGCCGTCGCCGCCGTGGTCGTCCCCGGGGGACGGGGGTACGCGCTGCGCGAGGTCACCTCGGTCACCGACACCTCAACGGCGGATCACATGACCTGGGACGTCACCGACACCGGTTTCCGGATGGGGTTGTCACCGAAGGTGCCGCAGGTGCTCTCCGTCCACGTCCGAGGGCTGGTCGAGGGCCTGCTGGCCCGGCACGACGGCCGGCTCTCCGAGGTGGACGGCTGGGCGGTGCACCCTGGCGGCCCGCGCATCCTCGATGTGGTCGACCGCGAGCTGACCCTGCCGCCGGAGGCGCTGGAGGCGTCCCGGGCCACCCTCCGGGAGCACGGCAACTGCTCCTCGACGACGGTGTTGCTGATTCTCGATCGGCTGCTGCGGTCGGCGCAGCCGCCCGGACGGGTCCTGATGCTCGCGTTCGGACCGGGCCTGACCCTCTACGCGGCCCTCCTCGACCGGGTCGTCTGAATCACCCCCGTGGGTGACGGCCACCGGTCGGGCGCGCCGGCGGTACCGGTGTCGATGGTCGAAGGCGTCTCGCGGTTCCGGCTCGCCCCGGGTCGAAGGCGTCTCGCGGTTCCGGCTCGCCCCGGGTCGAAGGCGTCTCGCGGTCGGTGCAACCGGTGCCGGATGGCTAGGCTTGCCCCGTGGGTGGCGATGTTGTGGACCGGCTCCGGGGCGGAGGGCTCGCCGCGCTGGCCGTCCTCGTCGTGGCCGCCGGTGGCGGGTGGTGGCGGGCGCAGGCCCCTACGGTCGGCCCCTCCGGCGGGTCCGCCGCGGCGTCCCCTGGCCCCGGTGACGGGTCCGACGTGACCGGCGGTTCCGAGCGGATCGGGTCCGGGCGACCGGCGGCCGACGGGCGACGCCGGGCAACCACCCGGATGGCAGTCATCGATGGTGCCACCGGCAAGGTGATCGCCGAGGGTGTCCTGGACACCCGCCACGACGAGAACCTCGGCGGCGGGTCGGACCGGACTAGTCCCACCGTCTGGCGGGCCCGGTTGACGGTGCGCCCCGGTCTGCCGCCGCAGCGCCGGGTGCTCAGGCCCGCCAGGGCGTGGCCACACCTGCTCGAGTACCGGTGCGTCGGCCAGGGGCAGCTCCTGCTCGTGTCCGTCCACTCCGGCCGCCCGGAGAGCCGCAATGCGCCGTGCGACGGCACGGCCGCCGCGATGTTTCTGAACGTCGGGGACGGCCCGATCCGGATCGAGTTCGCCGCGACGCCCGGGGGTGGCCCGGCCGTCGTCGACGCCCGGTTGGCGGCCCTGCGGTTCTGACCGGCCGGTCGGGTCACGAGCCGAGGCGGGCCAGGTCGGCACGGTAGTCCTCGGTGGAGCGCAGCTCGGGCACCACCCGCACCAGGAGACCGGCGCGGTCGACCAGGAGCACGCTGGCCGTGTCGGGGCGGGGCGACCGGCGCAGGAAGGCGCGCAGGCCGCCGCCCGGGTCGGCGAGTGGTCGCACGGCCGCGCCGGACGGTGCCGGGGTGGCGCGGGGCGCGCGGGTGCCGTGGACGGCGACCACGGTGACCCCGGGCGGCGCGAGCGCGGCGGCCTCGGTCACCCGCTCGGCGCAGGGGCAGCCGTCCACCAGGACGATCACCGCGGGGAGCAGCCCGCGCAACGACACGGTCGAGTCCCCGGCGTCGACCAGTTCCAGGGCGGGCAGTGCCCGGCCGGTCAGGTCGGTCGCCGTGGGGTGCGCCACAACGGTGGGTCGGTCGCCGGTACGAGGTGACCGGGGCCAGGTGACGGCGGACAGGCCGGCGAGGGTGGTGAGCAATGCCACCAGCAGTACCAGCAGCGGCAGGCGGAGCGACGGCCGGCCGTCCGCCCGAAGGGCGGGGCCGGTGCGTCCCCGCCGGCGGCTCCGGCCGGCTTGGCGGCGTAACTCCCGGCGGACCTGCGCGGCCTCCCTGGCCAGCGCGGATGCGTCGTCCGGCACCACCACCCGACCCCATCCCGGGGGCAGGCCGGGAAGGCCGTCGGCGGGGCCGTGACCGTCTCCGTCCGGCATGCCCATCGGACCCCCTCGAACCGTCTCGGTACACGGACAGCGGTTCGCCTCCAGCGTCCCCCACCGGTCCCTCCTGCCGCTACACCCCGGCACGGGTGGCGTGACCGGGCTACCATGGGAGAAGCGCATCGCCCGAGAAATCCACGCTCCGACCACCCGCACCGGGGTGTCATACGACCATCACGGAGTGTGTTCCGACCATCGGTTTGGCCGCCTGTCAAGCTGAAGAAATACCTCTCACAGGGCCCCTGAGCTGCGCCAACGGTCAGGACAGCGGTAGGACATCGGTGCCTGAGCGTGTTACCCTAGACACAGCGAAAGGGGTTTCGAACCTATGGTTTTCAGTGTCGGCGAGACCGTTGTTTACCCCCACCACGGGGCCGCACTCATCGAGGCAATCGAGACTCGGCTCATCAAGGGCGAGCCCAGGGAGTACCTCGTCCTGCGGGTCGCGCAGGGTGACCTGACGGTCCGGGTGCCCGCTGAGAACGCCGAGATCGTGGGCGTGCGTGAGGTGGTCGGCGAAGAGGGCCTCGGCAAGGTCTTCGACGTCCTCCGCGCTCCGCACACCGAGGAGCCGACCAACTGGTCGCGGCGTTACAAGGCGAATCTGGAGAAGCTGGCCTCCGGTAACCCGCTGAAGGTCGCCGAGGTCGTCCGCGACCTGTGGCGTCGGGAGCGGGAGCGGGGCCTGTCCGCAGGCGAGAAGCGCATGCTCGCCAAGGCCCGTGACATTCTCGTCGGCGAGGTCGCGCTGGCCGAGAAGAGCACCAAGGACGAGGCCGAGTCGCTGCTCGACAGGGTGTTGACCGAGGGCTAGGTCTCCCACAACATCGTCGTACCCACTCCGTAGCAGAGAAAACCCGAGGACCGCGACGTGACCGCGCAGCTCAATCCGCGCGGTGACGTCGCGGTCCTCGTGCCTGCGGCCGGCGCCGGGGTACGCCTCGGTCCGGGCGCACCCAAGGCCCTGCGCCTGCTCGCCGGCGAGCCGCTGCTCGTGCACGCGGTACGCCGGATCGCCGCCGCCGGATCCGTTCACACCATCGTGGTGGCCGCCCCACCCGGCGAGGTGGCGGCGGTCCGTGAACTCCTCGCCCCGGTCGCCCCGGTATTGGTCGTGCCCGGCGGTGCGGAACGCCAGGCCTCGGTGGCCGCCGCACTCGCGGCCGTCCCGGCCGGCCCGGAGATCGTCCTGGTGCACGACGCGGCCCGCGCGTTGACCCCGTCCGAACTGATCGAGTCGGTGGCCGAGGCGGTCCGCTCCGGGCACGACGCGGTGATCCCCGTCCTCCCCGTGGTCGACACGGTCAAGGAGGTCGGGCCCGGCGAGGTGGTCCTCGGCACGGTCGACCGGTCCGCCCTGCGGGCCGTCCAGACCCCGCAGGGCTTCCGTCGGGCGATCCTGACCGCCGCCCACACCACGGCCGGTGACCCGCTCACCGACGACGCCGGCCTCGTGGAGAAGCAGGGCGTGTCGGTGGTCTGCGTTCCCGGCTCCGAGTACGCCCTCAAGGTCACCCGCCCGTTCGACCTGGCGCTCGCCGAGCACCTGCTGGCCGGCGGCGCGTGACGCGTACCCTCGGCGCATGATCGTTCCTCGGGTGGCCATCGGCACCGACGTGCACGCCTTCGCCGCCGGCCGGCCGTGCTGGGTGGCCGGCCTGCTCTGGCCCGGCCAGGACGGCCTGGCCGGGCACTCCGACGCCGACGTGGCCGCGCACGCCGCGTGCAACGCGCTGCTCTCCGCCGCCGGGCTGGGCGACCTCGGGTCGAACTTCGGGGTGGCCGAGCCGGAGTGGGCCGGCGCGTCGGGGGTGGCGCTGCTCACCGAGACCGCCCGCCGGGTTCGGGTGGCCGGCTTCCAGATCGGCAACGTGTCAGTGCAGGTGATCGGCAACCGCCCGAAGATCGGGCCGCGCCGGGCCGAGGCCGAGGCGGTGCTCTCCGAGGCGGTCGGCGCCCCCGTCACCGTCTCCGCCGCCACCACCGACGGCCTCGGCTTCACCGGGCGCGGCGAGGGGCTCACCGGCATCGCGGTCGCCCTCGTCCACCAGTCCGACGCCGCCTAGGCCGCCGGATGTCGAGCGACGCCACCGCCGAGGGGTACCTCCAGCGCGCCCACCTCCTGGCCGACCTCGGCCGGTACGACGAGGCCGTCGGTGAGGTCGGCTTCGCGCTCGCCCTGGAGCCGGCGAACGCCGCCGCGCTGACTGCGCTGGGCCGGGTGCACCTCGCCGCCGGGCGGCCCGCCGAAGCGCGCGTCGCCGCCGACGCGGCCCTGGCCGTCGCCCCGGACGCGGTTGGCCCGCTGGTGGTGCGCGGGCTGGCGCTGGCCGATCTGGGGGAGTACGCCGAGGCGGCCGGTGCCGCCGATCAGCTCCTCACCGTCGGCCCCGCCGACGCGTACGCCCAGCGCAGCGCCGCCGCGATCCTGTCCGGCTCGCGCGGCGGGCAGCCGGCCCTCAACGCGGCCTGGCGGGGCGTGGAGTTGGCCCCGGAGGAGCCGCAGGGGCACCTCGTCCTCGCCCTGGTCGCCGGCCGGCTGCGGCTCTACGACCTGGCCGAGCGGGCGTACCGGGAGGCGCTGCGGCTCGACCCAGAGTTGACCGGGGCCGGCGACGAGCCGGGCATCGTCCGGCTGGAGCGGCGCCGGTACGCCGAGGCGCTGGCGGAGTTGGCCGAGACCGTCCCGTTCACCCCAGCACCGCCCGACCCGAGCCGGAGCGGAGCCGACCCGCGTCGGGGCGAGGCGGACCCGCGCGGGGATGGTGCCGACCCCCGCCGCAGTGGTGCCGACCCGCGTCGGGGCACCACCGATGAGCTGCGCCGCCTGGTGCTGTACGGGGCGGGCTGGTCGCTCGTGGGTACCGTCCTGGTGGCGATCGCGGCGGCCGGCGCGGCCGGCCCGTCCCGGTTCCTCGCGGTGCTGGTGGCGCTGAGCGGGGCGTTGGTGGGCTGGCTGCTCGCGGCGCGGGTGCCGGGGCTGACCCGTACCGTGCTGCCGGGCCTGCTGCGCTCGGATCGGTCGCTGGCCCTGGCCGTGTACGGGGTGGCCGCCGCGCCGGTGCTGCTCGTGCTCTACGCAGCGGTCGGCACACCCTGGCCGCTGGTGCTCACGATCGCCGTCACCGCCGTGGCCGAGTTGGCCGTGTTCTCCCGTACCGTGCGCTGAGGCCAGGGCCGGGCATCGCCCGGGCCCGACGCGACGCTCGCGACACGTCCCCCTCCCCGCCCCCGCCTTTCCCCGGTGCCCGTCGGCGCGGATCCGGCGCAGCGCCGACGATCGGATCTCGTTGCGGGCCAGCTCTGGACATTCACAGTTAACAAACTTAATAATTAGCCACCCGTCGATACGTCTCCGGCGGGGCGATCCCCTACCGGGAGGACCGGATGCAGCGCAGTCCCCGAACACCGCTCCTGGCAGTCCTGGCGGCCCTCGCCACCGCCGCCGCGGCAACCCTGACCCTCGCGACCCCGGCCCTGGCCGCCGGCCCCACGGCCGCCTTCACCAAGACCTCCGACTGGGGAACCGGCTGGGAGGGCCGCTTCACCATCACCAACGGCGGCCCGGGTACCATCACCGGATGGCAGGTCGCCTTCACGCTGCCGACCGGCACGACGCTCGGCTCGTACTGGGACGCCACGGTGAGCAGCGCCGGCCAGCGGCACACCTTCACGAACCGGTCCTGGAACGGCACCGTCGCCCCTGGCGCCTCGGTGTCGTTCGGCTTCCTGGCCACCGGCGCGGGCTCCCCCACCGACTGCAACCTCAATGGTGCCCCGTGCGGCGGCGGCACGCCCACCTCCCCGCCCACCACCCCACCGCCGACCACCCCACCGCCGACCACCCCACCGCCGACGACCCCACCGCCGACGACCCCACCGCCGACGACCCCACCCCCGACCACTCCACCGGTCGGTGGGCTGCCCAAACACGCGCTGATCGGCTACCTGCACGCCAGCTTCGGTAACGGCGCGGGTTATCTGCGGATGGCCGACGTGCCCGCCGACTGGGACGTCATCAACCTCGCCTTCGGCGAACCCACCTCGGTCACCTCCGGCGACATCCGCTTCCAGCTCTGCCCTGTCGCCGAGTGCCCCGGCGTGGAGACCGAGGCGGAGTTCACCGCGGCGATCCGTGCCAAGCAGCAGCAGGGCAAGAAGGTGCTGCTCTCGATCGGCGGCCAGAACGGGCAGGTGCAGCTCGCCACCACCGCCGCCCGCGACACCTTCGTCCGGTCGGTCTCCGCGATCATCGACCGGTACGGCCTCAACGGCCTGGACATCGACTTCGAGGGCCACTCCCTCTACCTCAACACCGGGGACACCGACTTCCGTAACCCCACCACGCCGGTCGTGGTAAACCTGATCTCGGCGATCCGCTCCCTCAAGCAGCGCTACGGGGCGGGCTTCGTGCTCACCATGGCCCCGGAGACGTTCTTCGTGCAGCTCGGCTACCAGTTCTACGGGTCGGGCCCGTGGGGCGGACAGGACCCCCGTGCCGGGTCGTACCTGCCGGTGATCCACGCGCTGCGCGACGATCTCACCGTCCTGCACGTGCAGGACTACAACTCCGGCCCCATCGTCGGGCTGGACAACCAGTACCACACCATGGGCGGCGCGGACTTCCACATCGCGATGACCGACATGCTGCTCGCCGGGTTTCCGGTGGCCGGCAACGCCAATGCCGTCTTTCCTGCCCTGCGCGAGGACCAGGTCGCCTTCGGCACGCCCTCCTCGACCAGCGCGGGCAACGGATACCTCGCGCCCGCGGGCGTGCAACAGGCGGTGACCTGCCTGGTCAAGGGCCAGAACTGCGGCGGGTACGCCCCGCGCAGCGGGACCAACCCCGCCTTCCGGGGCCTGATGACCTGGTCGATCAACTGGGACCGGTACTACTCCTGGGAGTTCCGGCTCAGCCACGGTCCGTTCCTCAAGGCGCTGCCCTGACCCGGAGCCCGAAGATGATGCCCTGACCCGTCGCCGGCCGCCGCCCCCAGTGGTGGCGGCCGGCGACGGCAGTCGGGGTCACGGACCCCCGAGACCGGATCAGTCCTAGCCGCGGCGCGCCCAGGTCCAGGCGTAGCCCGGGTCCTCGCACTCGGTGGCGGCGTCGCAGAGGTCGAGGGGGCGGAACGTGTCGACCATGACGGCCAGTTCGTCGAAGAAGTCCACGCCGATCGACCGCTCGGCCGCGCCCGGCTGGGGGCCGTGGGTGAAGCCGGACGGGTGCAGCGAGATCGAGCCCTGCTCGATGCCGGAGCCGCGCCGGGCCTCGTAGTTGCCGCCGGTGTAGAAGAGCATCTCGTCGGAGTCGACGTTGTGGTGGTTGTACGGCACCGGGATGGCGGCGGGGTGGTAGTCCACCTTGCGCGGCACGAAGGAGCAGATCACGAAGTTGGGGCCCTGGAACGTCTGGTGCACGGTCGGCGGCTGGTGGATGCGGCCGGTGATCGGCTCGAAGTCGTGGATGGAGAACGCCCACGGGTAGAGGTGCCCGTCCCAGCCGACCACGTCGAACGGGTGGTTGGCGTAGACGTACCTCGTCCAACCGCGACGGTGTCGGACCAGCACCTCGACGTCCTCGCCGTCGACCAGCAGCGGCGCGTCCGGCCCCCGGACGTCGCGCTCGCAGTAGGGCGAGTGCTCCAGGAACTGGCCCCGCGCCGACAGGTAGCGCTTGGGTGGGCCGATGTGCCCCGCGGCCTCGACGGCCAGCAGCCGGACGGGCTCGTCGCCGGTGGGGACGAGGCGGTGGATGGTGGAGGTCGGGATGATCACGTAGTCGCCGGCCACCGCGTCCAGCACGCCGAAGGGCGACTCCACCCGCAGGGTGCCCGACTCCAGGTAGAGGCAGTGGTCGCCGGTGGCGTCGCGGAACAGCGGGGAAGGGCGGTCGGCCTGCACGTACGCGATCCGGACGTCGTCGTTGGCGAGCAGGTACCGCCGGCCGAGCAGCGGGTCGGCCCCGGTGCCGTCGAGCTGGTGGGTGCGCAGGTGGCGGGGTTTGAGCGGCAGGTTCGGCGCCCGGGTGACGGCCGGTGGGGTGAACTCCTCGGCGACGATGATCGCGGTCGGGGCGTGCCGGTGGTAGAGCAGGGACGAGTCGGAGGAGAAGCCCTCCTGGCCCATCAGCTCCTCCGGGTAGAGGGTGCCGTCGGGCTGGCGGAACTGGGTGTGCCGCTTGCGGGGCACCTCGCCCACGCTGCGGTAGTACGGCATGTCGCCTCCCGATTCGTCCCGTTAACCGGCCACCTGCGTCCGATAATCGGACACTGTTGTCCGTTCCTTGTAGCGTCCCGTAAGTTCTTGTCTCGTGTCAACGCAGGTGCTTCGCCTCCTCGCCGGCCTCATCGACGACGCCGCCGTCTTCCCGCCCGGCAGCGCGTCGCTGCCCGCCGCGGTCGCCGCACACCGCCGGCACCGCGACTCCTGGTACGCCGACCTGGTCGGCCCGCTGCTCGTCCCGGCTTCGGCCGTCGTCGCCGGTGAGCTGGGCCCGCTGGTCGACCCCGCCGAGGGACTCGTCATCGGGCTGATCGGCGACACCGGCATCGAGCGGCTGCCCGCCGCGCTCTCGGCCCTGACGCCGGCCGGCGTCACCGCCCGCCAGATCGAGGTGGTGGTCGCCAAGCGCGGGGAGGACCCGCAGCCCGGCCTGGCCGAGCTGCTGAAGCTGACCCGGCGGGGTGGCCCCGACGTGTACGCCGAGCTGCCGCTGACCTTCGGGCTGATGGCGGCCCTGGACACGCTGACCGCCGCCCGCGCCGACGGGGTGCCGGTCGCCGCCAAGTTCCGCACCGGCGGGCTGGCCGCCGAGCTCTTCCCGACCCCGGTCGAGCTGGCCGCCGTGATCTGCGCCTGCCGGGACCGGGGGCTGCCGTTCAAACTGACCGCCGGGCTGCACCACGCCGTTCGGCACCGCGATCCGGAGACCGGCTTCACCCAGCACGGCTTCGGCAACGTGCTCGCCGCGACGCTCGCCGCCGCCGACGGTGCCGCGGTGGACGAGGTGGCCGCCCTGCTCGCCGCGACCGACCCGGTGCCGCTGATCGATCGGGTCCGGGCCGGGCGGGACGCCGACCGGCCGCTCTGGGTGGGATTCGGCTCGTGCAGCATCTCAGAACCACTGACCGATCTGATCCGGCTGGGGCTGGTGAACGGGGGAGACGCATGACCTGGGTTACGGGTGCCGAAGGTTCGGCGTACGGGGTGCGCAACCTGCCGTACGGGGTGTTCCGGTCCGGCGGGGACGACCCCCGAGTCGGCGTACGCATCGGGGAGTTCGTGCTCGACCTGGCCGGAGCCGAGGCGGCCGGGCTGGTGCTGGCCGCCGGCGCGCTGGCCCGGCCCACCCTCAACGCGTTCATGGCGCTGGGCCGCCCGCAGTGGACCGCCGTCCGGCAGCGGGTCACCGAGCTGCTCACCGACCCCGCCCACCGGGCGGTGGTGGAGCCGCTGCTCGTCCCGCTCGCCGAGGCCGAGCTGCTGCTGCCGTTCGAGGTGGCCGACTACGTCGACTTCTACTCCTCCGAGCACCACGCGTCCAACGTCGGGCAGATCTTCCGCCCCGGCCAGCCACCGTTGCTGCCGAACTGGAAGCACCTGCCGGTCGGCTACCACGGCCGGGCCGGCACGGTGGTCGTCTCCGGCACGCCGATCGTCCGCCCCACCGGGCAGCGGGCCAGCCCGCAGGGTCCGGTCTGTGGCCCGTCCGTACGCCTCGACATCGAGGCCGAGGTCGGTTTCGTCGTCGGCGTGCCGAGCGCCCTCGGCGACCGGGTCTCCGTGGCCGACTTCGCCGACCACATCTTCGGGGTGGTGCTGGTCAACGACTGGTCCGCCCGGGACATCCAGGCCTGGGAGTACCAGCCGCTCGGCCCGTTCCTGGGCAAGTCCTTCGCCACCTCGGTGTCGGCCTGGGTGACCCCCCTGGACGCCCTCGCCGACGCGTTCGTGCCCGCGCCCGAGCAGGACCCGCCGGTGGCGGAGTACCTGCGCGACGTGCCGCATGTCGGGCTGGACCTGCGGCTGGCGGTGCAGTGGAACGGTGAGCGGCTGAGCGAGCCACCGTTCGCCGCCATGTACTGGACCCCTGCCCAGCAGCTCGCTCACCTCACCGTGAACGGCGCGTCCCTGCGCACCGGCGACCTGTACGCCTCCGGCACCGTCTCCGGCCCGGAGCGGGGTCAGGTCGGTTCGTTCCTGGAGCTGACCTGGGGTGGCGCGGAGCCGGTCAAGGTCGGCGGCGAGACCCGGACCTTCCTGGAGGACGGCGACACGGTCACCCTCACCGCCACCGCGCCCGGCCCCGACGGCACCACCGTCGCCCTCGGCGAGGTCACCGGGACAGTCCGCCCGGCCCGCTGAGCCGGCGGGGCCGCCCCTCCGAGCACCGTAGAGCCCCGGTCGCACAGATTGTGCGATCGGGGCTCTGCCCATCCGCGTTGATCGAGCCGGGGTCCGCCCGTCCCGGCGGGGCCCGACCGGCACCGCATACCGGAGTGCTGCCGGTCGTCGAGGGGACGTTCCGAAGGGCAGGAGCACGAGCATGACCGATCTCGCGGGTGCCGTCTGGCGCACCAGCAGCCGTTCCAACGACCAGGGGTTGTGCGTCGAGGTGGCGGACAACCTGGCGCGGACCGCCGGCCTCGTCGCGGTACGCGACTCGAAGGACCAGGAGGGACCGACGCTGGCGGTGAGCCCGCCGGGCTGGACCGCCTTCGTCGACGCGATCAGGGTCGGCCGGTTCCAGGCCTGATCGCCTGCCGGTAGGGCGCTGACGGCGACCACCACGTCGGCGGCGCCCATCCCCCGGGAGAGGCCCGGCTTCGTCTCTCCCGGGGCGGCCACCAGCGGTGGATTTTCCGCCGCTGGGGTCCCGCCGCACGCTCACTCCCCGTACCGTGGAGGACACGGGAGGTGTCATGTCGACGGTCACTGTCACCCACTTCATCGAGGCGCCCGCCGTCGACCTCTGGCGGGTCCTGGTCGACCTGCCGGTCCGCGTGGACTGGCTCACCACGGTCGGCGGGGTCGAGCTGCTCACCCCGGGCCCGCTCACCCTCGGCACCGCCTGGCGGGAGACCCGGACCCGCCCGGACGGCGGCGCGCAGGCGGAGGAGTTCTTGGTGGTGGAGGCCGTGCCCTGCCGGCGGCTGGTGCTCGCCTCGCCCGGCGTCGGCGTGACCTACCGGACCACCTGGACCCTGCGCACCGTCCAGCGTCGCCGTCGGCCCTGCACCGCGGTCACCGTGCGGCAGGAGGCGGTGGCCACCGCCCCGTACGGTCGCGTCCTCGCCCTGCTCTTCGGCGGCCTGGCCGCCCGCGCGGTCGAGTTCGCCTTCCACCGGGACCTCGCCGACCTCGCCCGCGCCGTCGTCGACCCGCAGGCTGTCGCCGAGGCGGCCTGACCGGGGCGATGACGGCCCCGCTGGATAGGGTGCCGGGCGGAGGTGCGGCATGGGGTTCGTGAGGGGGCGGCGGCGGGTCGCGGCGGCGGTAGCGGCGTTTGTCGGCGTCGGGGCGGTCGCGGTCGTCGTGCACCGGGTGCTCGCGCCCGCCGAGGTCGACACGCCCGCCCGATCCGGCTACCCGGCGGCGGTCACCCCGGCGATCGGGGTCGTGGGCCGGCTGCCGGTGGCCCCACTGATCGTGGATGGCCGGCTCCGCGTCTACGCCGCCACCCGCCAGGTGTACGCCGACCAGCCGGCCGACAGTCGGCACCGGGTCACCCCGTACTGGTCGTACCGGCGCTGGCCGGCGGAGGTCAGCGGGGTGGTGGCGGAGGGGACCACGGTGGTCAGCCGCTGGTCGGACGGGAAGCTGGTGGCGCTGGACGCGCGTACCGGACAGGTGGCCTGGCAGGCAGACGGCCCCGCGCCCGCCGAGGGCTGGACCGGCCGCCGCACCGGGGCCGGCGCGGTCTGGGACCCACCGGGGCTCTTCCTCGCCCGAGCCGCCGACGGCCGGGCCGGGCTGGTGGTCTCCGGGCCGGACGGGGTGCGCGGCTTCGCGCTCGCCGACGGCCGGCGGCTCTGGTCGGCGGACGTGGACGGCGGCTGCCGCACCGACGTGGGCACCACAGCGGCCGGGCAGTTCGTCGCCGTCGACCGGTGCTCCGGGTCGGCCGCCGTCGAGTTCCGCGACGTGGCCACCGGTGCGCCGACCACCCGTCTGTCGCCGACCGGGGCTACCGCCGAGCTGGCCGTCACCCCGGTCGGGTGCGTGAGCCACCGCTCCCGGTGCCGGGGCCTGCGCACCACCGGCCCGATCGATGGGGCAGGACGCGGCTGGCTGGTCGGTGACGGCGAGCCGGTCGCGGCCCCGGCCCTGGACCCGACCGGCGTCGAACTGGACGGCGAGCAGGCCATCGGGTCCGCCGACGGGGTGGTGACCGGGCGTTCCGTTCGGACCGGCGAGGAGCTGTGGCGCCGGGCCGACCTCGGGCCGGCCCGGATCGTCGCCGTCCAGCCCGGCCGGGTGCACCTGCTCACCGAGGCCAACGATCTGGTCACCCTGGACCCGAGCAGCGGCGCGGAGCGTTCCCGCTTCCCCTTGGAGGTGGGCCGCGACGGCATCGGTTGGGTGCCCGGCCTGGCGTACGCGGCGGGCGGTTACGTGGCGATGGAGCGGCTCCGCGAGCCGGTCGCCCCGGAGGCCGACGACCAGCGCTACTTCCTGTCCTCCGAACCGGTGATCCTCGCCGCCACCTGACCCCCGGGAGCCGGAGCCGGCCGCCGCCTGAGACGTCCGGCCCGGTCCGCCGTACGGTGACGGACCGGGCCGGTCCGGCCCGGAGGGGCGGCCGGGCTCCCGCTCAGCCGAGAGCCGCCTCCGCCGCCGCCAGGAAGGCGTCGTTCTCCGCCGGGGTGCCGATGGTGACCCGGACGCCCTCACCGGCGAACGGCCGGACGATCACGCCGCGCGCCTCGCACGCCCGGGCGAACTCGACCGCCCGCTTTCCCAGCGGCAGCCAGACGAAGTTCGCCTGGCTCGACGGCACGTCCGCGACGAACGTGCGCAGCGCCTCGGTGACCCGGTCCCGCTCGGCCACCACCAGCGCGCACCGACGCTCCACCTCGTCGGCCTGGGCCAGCGCGGCGAGCGCGCCGGCCTGGGCGGCCGTGCTCGTGGAGAACGGGGTGACCACCTTGCGTACGGCGGCGGCCACCTCTTCGGAGGCGACCAGGAAGCCGATCCGCAGGCCGGCCAGCCCCCACGCCTTGGACAGGGTGCGCAGCACCACCACGTTGGGCCGGTCGAGGTAGGTCAGGCCGTCCGGCACCTCGGGGTCGGTGACGAACTCCCGGTACGCCTCGTCGATCACGACCAGCACGTCCTCGCCGACGGAGTCGAGGAACCGGTCCAGCTCCGGCTTGCGCAGCGCGGTGCCGGTCGGGTTGTTGGGGTTGCAGACCAGCACCATCCGGGTCCGGTCGGTCACCGCCGCCGCCATCGCCGCGAGGTCGTGCCCGTGCGCGGCGTCGTTGGGCACCCGCACGCTGGTCGCGCCGCTGGTCGCCGCGATGATCGGGTACGCCTCGAACGAGCGCCACGAGTAGAGCAGCTCGTCGCCGGGCAGGCAGGTGACCCGGACCAGGTGCTCGGCCAGTGCCACCGACCCACAGCCGGTGGCGATCCGGTCGGCGTCCACCCCGTACCGGTCGGCGAGTGCCGTGCGGAGCGCGACGACACCCATGTCCGGGTACCGGTGCGAGCCGGCGACCGCCTCGGCGACCGCCTCCACCACGCCCGGCAGCGGGCCGTACGGCACCTCGTTGCTGGCCAGCTTGATCGCCTCGGGCAGGCCCAGCTCGCGGGCCAGGTCGGCGGGGCTGCGACCGGGCACGTAGTTGGGCAGCGTGTCGAGGTCGGCCCGGGTCAGCCGTAGCGGCGGGCGGTGACGTCCGGTCTCGGTCATGGCGTGTCTCCCGGAGGGGTAGCGGGTGGCTTCTGTGGTGCGGTGGCATCGCTGCCGGCACCCGGGGAGAGGGGTGCCCGGACCACCACGGTCTGCGCGCGCTTGTCGTGCAGCGCCTGACGCAGGGGGTGGTCGAACAGGGGCGACACCGCGTCGACGAGCTGGAGCAGCAGGCCGAAGCCGCAGCAGTACCAGAGCAGGGTGGGCAGGCCCATCGTGCTCCACCGGCGCAGCGCCCGCCCGAAGCCGAGCGGCTGGTCGGCCTCGACCGGCACGGCCCGGACGCCCATCACCCGCTTGCCGAGGGTCTGCCCCTTGGCGGCCATCGCCGGCACCTCGTAGGCGAACCAGAGCGCGGTGGCGATCAGCAGGATGGCGACCTGGAGCCCGCCGGCATGCTCGCCGGGCTGGGGCAGCCCGTCGGTGGAGGAGTCGCCGGCCATCCCCCGACGGACCACCTCCTGGAAGTACGGGGTGACCTCCTGGATGTACCGCCAGACGAACCAGCCGTTGACGACCGCGTTGAGCAGGAACACGACGCCGAAGTCGATCAGCCGGGCGAGCAGCCGGGCGCCGAAGGGCGCGAGCGGCAGCCCGTGCGGGCGCGGCTCGGGCGGGCGCCCCGGCCAGACCGGGTACGGCCAGCCGGGTGGCGGCCCGTACCCGGGCGGGGGACCGTGGCCGGGACCTGACGGGGTGCCGTTGCCCGGGGCCTGTGGCGGGCCACCCTGCGGGTGCTGCCCCGGCCAGCCGGGAAGCGGGCCGGGGCCGGCCGGCGGCACGGGCTGCTGGCCCGGGGGCGAGGACGGTTGGCCCGGGGGCGGCGCGGCGGGGCTGACCGGGGGCGGGGGCTCGACCGGGGGCGGCCCGTCCGGCGGGGTGGCGTCGACCGGGATCGGCGCGCCGATCCAGCCTCCACCGTCCCAGTACCGCCTGGTCTCCGGATCAGCGGGGTCGACGTACCAACCAGGGTTCACACTCACGGAGCAACCTTAACGACGACCGTTTGGGCGAACTTGTCGTGGAGGCACTGCTGCCAGGGCTTGTCCCAGAGTTGCCAGAGCCCGTCGACGTAGCTGAGCCCGGGCACGAATGACCCGCCGACGTACTGCACCAGGTATCGCCTGCCGGCCATGCCACGGTCGAGCGTCCGGTTCGCATCGATCGGAACCACCTTGATCTTCATGACCTTCTTGCCCAGCGTCTGCCCGGTCCGGCGCAGGTATTCGACGTGGTAGAGCCAGTAGAACCCCAGCATCAGGACGAGGACGCCCAGTTCGGCCAGGAGCAGCGGCAGAATGAAGTCGGTGAACATCGTGCTCGGGTCGGGCTCCACGAGGGTGCCGTCCGGGTTGGTCCGGGTCAGCTCGCTGAACATCCTGAACCAGATGACCATGAAGACCGGCAGGAACAGCACCATGATGACCGCGCTGGCCACGACGCCGTCGATCAGGAAGGCCAGCAGGCGGTCGCCGAAGCTGGCCAGCGGCTGCCCTCCGGGGCCGACCGGCGGCGGGGCGTACCCGGGCGGCGGCGGACCGGTCCACCCGGGCGGCGGGGCGTACCCGGGCGGGCCCGCCCAGCCGGATGGCGGCGGGCCGGCGGCGACGCCCGGCGGGGCGTAACCGGCGGGGCGTAGCTGCGCCGGGACGGCGTACCCCTGCGGAGCCGGGGCGGGGTGCGGCGCGACGCCGCCGGCGGCGGGCGGCTGCCCACCGGCCGGCGGCGTCGGGTACGTCGGAGGCTGGGTCACGCTGGACAGTGTCGCAGGTGATCTACAGGTTGCCCCGCTTCTCCTGCTCCCGTTCGATGGCCTCGAAGAGGGCCTTGAAGTTGCCCTTGCCGAAGCCGAGCGAGCCGTGCCGCTCGATCAGCTCGAAGAAGACCGTCGGGCGGTCCTGCACCGGCTTGGTGAAGATCTGGAGCAGGTAGCCGTCCTCGTCCCGGTCGACCAGGATCTTGCGGCCCTTCAGCTCCTCGATCGGCACCCGCACGTTGCCGATCCGGGCCCGCAGCTCCGGGTCCTCGTAGTACGAGTCCGGGGTGTCCAGGAACTCCACGCCGGCCGCGCGCATCGCGTCGACGCTGGCCAGGATGTCGTTGGTGGCCACGGCGATGTGCTGGGCGCCCGGCCCCTGGTAGAACTCCAGGTACTCGTCGATCTGCGACTTCTTCCGGGCCGCGGCCGGCTCGTTGAGCGGGAACTTCACCTTCCGGGTGCCGTTCGCGACGACCTTGCTCATCAGCGCCGAGTAGTCGGTGGCGATGTCGTCGCCGATGAACTCCGCCATGTTGGAGAAGCCCATGACCCGCTTGTAGAACTCGACCCACTCGTCCATCCGGCCCAGCTCCACGTTGCCGACCACGTGGTCGACGGCCTGGAAGAAGCGCTTCGGCTGGAGGCCGGCGGCGATCATCGGCTGCCGGTCCACGATCGGGCCCCGGGCGACGAAGCCGGGCAGGAACGGGCCGGTGTAGCGGGACCGGTCGACCAGGGTGTGCCGGGTGTCGCCGTAGGTGGCGATGGCGGCCATCCGCACCGTGCCGTGGGAGTCGGAGACGTCGTGCGGCTCGATCAGGCCGGTCGCGCCCTGCGCGGTGGCGTACGCGTACGCGGCGTCGACGTCCGGCACCTCCAGCGCGATGTCGGACACGCCGTCGCTGTGCTTCGTCACGTGGTCCGCGCCGGTCGCGTCCGGGCGAACCGCGCCGGTCAGCACGAACCGGGCCGAGCCGCTGGTCAGCACGTACTCGGCGTGGTCCCGGTAGCCCTGCTCCGGCCCCCGGTACGCCACGCAGGTCATGCCGAACGCGGTCGAGTAGTAGTGCGCGGCCTGTTTGGCGTTGCCGACCAGGAAGCGGACATGGTCGAGCCCCTTGACCGGGAACGGGTCGTGGCTGATGTCGTGGTCGACGGCGCCGACCAGCCGGTCGATGTCGAGTTCCTCGGTGGACCGGGGTCGGTCGATCGCCTGGGTCATGAGTGGCCTCCCTTGCGTACCGGCCGGCCTCGTCGGCCGCCGTCGGTGGACTATCTGGCGAGGATCTCCGGGCGCGGACGGTTGGGCAACAGTTGCGAAAACCCCTGGTCAGGTTGCGCATTCGGTATGGTCTTCATCCGTGACCGCTGTACAGGATGTTCAGCTTGACGAGTTGGACGCGCGACTCATCGAGCTCTTCGCCGAGGAGCCCCGGATCGGTGTGCTGGAGTGCTCCCGGCGCCTCGGCGTGGCCCGGGGCACCGTCCAGGCCCGGCTGGACAAGCTCCTCGCCCGGGGCGTCGTCCGCGGCTTCGGGCCGGACATCTCGCCGACCGCGATCGGCTTCGCGGTGACCAGCTTCGTCACCCTGGAGATCAGCCAGCGGCTCGGGCACGACGCCGTCACCGCGCACCTCGCGGCGATCCCCGAGGTGCTGGAGGCGCACACCATCACCGGCTCCAGCGATCTGCTCTGCCGGATCGTCGCCCGCTCCAACGCCGATCTCCAGCGGGTGATCGACCTGATCGTCTCGTACGAGGGGATCCGGCGGGCGTCGACGATCATCGCGCTGGCCCAGCAGATTCCGTACCGGGTGCTCCCCCTCGTCCGCTCCGCCGCCCGCGGGGAGGGGAAGGCGCACTCCTGACGCCTCCGGTGGAGCCAGGCGCCCCCTTTAACACGCCGGCCGGGCGAGAAAGCGTCGCGACACGGGCGCGCGGGCACTCGGCGCGGCGGTGATCGTCGTTACCGTGTCCGGTGTGGCGAAGGTGGGCGGCCTCAGGTTGCGTGGCTGGTTCCTGCTCGGCCTCGTCACGGTGGTCGTCCTTGCCGCGACCGGGGTCTGGAACCCGTTTCCCGGCGTGTGGGACTGGGTCGACCGCAGCGAGCCGATCTCCGAGCCGGACGTGGTCTGGCAGCAGCGCATCGGCGGAACCCCGAAGAGCGTCACCATCGCCGGCGGCGCCGTCGTCGTCGAGCAGCGTACCCGGGTCGAGGCGCGCAGCCTCGCCACCGGCGTCCAGCTCTGGGAGCGCAAGGCAGACTGGTCCGCGGTGGCCGGCGGTGACCGCGACCCGGTCGTCGCCGTGGGCAAGCTCCTGGTCAAGGGGTACGAGCTGCTCGACCCCGTCACCGGGGCGACCCGCCGCCGCGACGACGACGCGGTGGGTGTCTGGACGTATCGGAATCTCCTCCTCGACGCCCGGTGCGTCGAGGCGACCGACTGCACGCTGAGCGCCTGGGAGCCGCGCGGCACGAAGCCGCTGTGGACGGCGTTCCTGCCCGGCGTCAGCACCGGCCTCTTCGCCGACAACCCCGACCTGCTCGACACCCGCCGGTTGACCACCACCCGGATCGACGACGGGGTGGCCGGCCCGGAGGCGGTGCCCCCGCTGCTCGGCTTCCCGGTGGACGGCCGGGTGCACGTGGTGGACACCGCCACCGGGCGGGTGCTCCAGGACGTCGAGCCCGGCCGGGACGAGCGGCTCGCGGTGGTCGGCGGCCGGATGCTGCGGATCAAGGCGGTCTCCCAGGACGGGTCGTGCGCGTTCACCGTCACCGCCCATGACCCGACCACCGGCCGGGAGGTGTGGCGGCGCACCGGGATCAACCTGCGCACCGCGGACAGCGCCGGCTGCGCGCAGCGGGAGGACCCACAGGGCGCGCGGAACGTGCTGATCGGTGTCTCCCCGGACAGCCGGGAGGCGGTCATCGACGGGTACGACGGTCGGCTGCTCCAGGTCAACGGCGAGGGGCAGAAGCTGATCGCGGTCGACGACCGGTACGCGCTGGTCCGCACCGCCGACAAGCGGTCGGTCATCGCCCGGGAGTTGGGCACGGACCGGACCCGGTGGACCCGGGCCGCCGGCGGGCGCAGTGGCAGCACGCTCACCCCGTACGCGGCGGTGCTCGCCGAGGAGAAGCCGAACCGGCTGATCGCGCTGGACCCGCGTACCGGAAAGGAGCTGGTCGTGCTGCGGACCTCGGCCAACGCCCTGGCGGTGGGCCCCGCCGGCATGGTCATCGGCGAGGGCCGGGAGATCGGGTACGTCCGCTTCGGCGCGGGCGGGGCGGCCCCCGCGCAGCCGCCGGGCGGCGACGGCGGGCCTGCTCCGGGCGAACCCGGCGGTGCCCCCGGCGACATGCCCGGGGGCGGGCCCGGGGACGAGGGCAGTTGCGGGCCGAAACGGGAACTCTGTCCCGAGCACGACGACAAGGACGGTTGAGCGTGGCCCGCGCGGGCGTTGAGCGTGGCCCGCGCGGGGCGGCCGGGCGTGCCGGGCCGGGCCGGGTGAGAGCGGCGTCCCAGGACGCCCCCGTCGGGTGCCATCGTTCGGTCGGTCTGCCCTAGGCTTTCCGCTCATGAGCAGTGCCGCCGCGTTCTCGTACGCTCCCTTGCTGCCGACCGGGCCCGACCAGACCGAATATCGCCTGGTCACCGACGAGGGTGTCGACGTCGTCAACGGTCCCGGCGGGCGCCGGTTCCTCACCGTGGAGCCGACCGCGCTGACCGCGCTGACCGCCGAGGCGATGCACGACATCGCCCACTACCTTCGCCCCGCACACCTGGCCCAGCTCCGGTCGATCATCGACGACCCGGCGGCCTCGCCGAACGACCGCTTCGTCGCGCTGGACCTGCTGCGCAACGCGAACATCGCCGCCGGCGGGGTGCTGCCGATGTGCCAGGACACCGGCACCGCCATCGTGATGGGCAAGCGCGGCCGGCACGTGCTGACCGACGGGGGCGACGCCGAGGCGATCTCCCGGGGCGTCTACCAGGCGTACACGAAGCTGAACCTGCGCTACTCGCAGCTCGCCCCGCTGACCATGTGGGACGAGCGGAACACCGGCAGTAACCTGCCGGCGCAGGTGGAGCTCTACGCCGAGGACCCGGACGGCCACCCCGACGCGTACAAGTTCCTCTTCATGGCCAAGGGCGGCGGCTCGGCCAACAAGTCGTACCTGTACCAGGAGACCAAGGCGCTGTTGAACCCGACGCGGATGATGCAGTTCCTGGAGGAGAAGCTGCGGCTGATCGGCACGGCGGCCTGCCCGCCGTACCACCTGGCCGTCGTCATCGGCGGCACCTCCGGCGAGTACGCGCTGAAAACCGCGAAGTACGCCAGCGCCAAGTACCTGGACGCGCTGCCCACCTCCGGCTCGATGACCGCGCACGGCTTCCGGGACCTGGAGCTGGAGGCCGAGGTGCTGGAGCTGACCCGCAACTTCGGCATCGGGGCACAGTTCGGCGGCCGATACTTCTGCCACGACGTGCGGGTGGTCCGACTGCCCCGGCACGGCGCGTCCTGCCCGGTGGCGATCGCCGTCTCCTGCTCGGCGGACCGGCAGGCGGTCGCCAAGATCACCCCGTCGGGCGTGTGGCTGGAGCGCCTCGAAACCGACCCGGCGCGGTACCTTCCCGACGTCACCGACGAGACGTTGGACGCGGAGGAAGCCGTCCGGGTCGACCTCAACCGGCCGATGGACGCCATCCGCGCCGAGCTGTCGAAGTACCCGGTGAAGACCCGGTTGTCGCTGACCGGCCCGCTGGTCGTCGCCCGGGACATCGCCCACGCGAAGATCGCCGAGCGGCTGGACGCGGGCGAGCCGATGCCGCAGTACCTGCGCGACCACGCCGTCTACTACGCCGGCCCGGCCAAAACCCCCGAGGGGTACGCCTCCGGCTCGTTCGGCCCGACCACGGCCGGCCGGATGGACGCCTACGTGGAGAAGTTCCAGGCCGCCGGCGGCTCCCAGGTGATGCTGGCCAAAGGCAACCGGTCCGGCCAGGTGACCCGCTCCTGCCAGCAGCACGGCGGCTTCTACCTCGGCTCGATCGGCGGCCCGGCCGCCCGGCTCGCGCAGGACTGCATCAAGCACGTCGAGGTGCTCGAATACGCCGAGCTGGGCATGGAGGCGGTCTGGAAGATCGAGGTCGAGGACTTCCCGGCCTTCATCGTCGTCGACGACAAGGGCAACGATTTCTTCGCCGAGGTCACCAAGCCGGTGCTCACCGTCGGCCGCCGCTGACCGTCACGTACGCGCCCCTGCTGGCCGGCCCGCCGGGGCGCGGGCCGGCCCGGGGCGGCGGTCAGCTCGGCGCGGCGGTCAGCGGTGGCCGGCTGGCCGAGAACGTGCCGCTGACCGTCTCCGACACGATCCCGTCGCCGGTGCGGCTGTACACGGTGAGCCGGTGGATTCCGGAGGTCGTCGGGGTGTAGACCACCGACGCCGACCCGTTGACGCCCGCCGCGACCGTCTCGGCGGGACGACCGTCGAACGAGTAGACGTACTCCGTAACCCCGGTCATCCCCGGCCCGAACACGAACGTGCCCGGCGTGCCGGCCGGGGCACCCAGCCTGTTGAGGGGGTACTGCACCGAGCTGACGGTCGGCTTGGTCGCCAGGTAAAAGCGGTAGCTTGCCTCGCCCGAGGGCAGGTCGCCGGCCGTCCGGCTGCGGACGTACACGTTGTTGTAGCCCGCGACGGTCGGCGTGACCGTGACCGTGGCCCCGCCGTCCGCCGCCGCGCCCACGGTCTGTTCCGGCCCGTCGTTGACCCGGTACGTGTACTCGACCACGTCCTCCATGCGGGGAGCGAAGGTCAGGGTGCGCGGCTGGCCGTACCCGGCGGTCGGGTTGCCGTCGGTGATCGTCGGGCTCGTGTCGCGTACCCGGAACACGTAGCTCGTGGTCAGCGACGGGCGTCCCGCCCGGTCCACCGCCTGGACGCCCAGGGTGCGCGGCCCGTCGTCGTCCGGGGTCACGGTGACCGTCGCCGAGCCGCCCGGCTGCTGCGCGGCGACGTAGCCGGTCGGCCCGCCCGACAGCGTGTACCGGAAGCTGACGACGTCCGTGTCGCCGTCGGCGGCGCTGAAGGTGAACTGGCCGGGCAGGCCCGGCCCGCCGTACCAGCCGCCGTCCGCCGGGTAGTCCGTGGAGCTGACCGCCGGCTCTGCGGGGCTGACGAGGTCGACGGTGAACCGGCACTCCGCCGACCAGGCGGAGACGGCGTCGTCGTGGTCAATGGCCCGCACGGCGAACGCGTACGTCCCGCCGTCGGCCAGGGCACCGGCCGGGACGTCGTACCGGAACTGGCCGGGCGCGGCCTTCGCCCCGGACGTCCACTCGGTCCGCTGCGCCGGCTGCTCGACGGGCCACCATGCGAAAGTTGCCCGGACCTGCTCCACGAGCCCGGGCTGGGCGTCTGGATCGGTCACCGTGGCCGTGAGGTGCGGCGTCGCGGTGTCCACGAACAGGTCGTCGGTGCAGGTCCAGCCCGCGACGCGGAGACCGCCCGGTGCGTCGGGGGCGGTGTTCTCCTCGGTCGCGAGCCCGGCTGCGGCGGGGTGGCCGGTGACGGCCAGGGCGGTGGCGGTGGTCAGCAGGGCGGTGAGTGCCGCACTGCGGAGCCGGCGCGGCGCGCGTCGGCGGGAGGATCCCCCGTGTCTGTCGAACAAGTCAGTTCCTTCCGGTCAGCGGCAAAACAGTTCGACGATCTTAACTGTCAGCCCCTCCGGGGCGCGCCCGTTTTCCCTCCGCCGGCCTCCCCGCGATCATCTGCGGGCCGGCGGCGGGCGGGGCAGGATGGTACGCGTGACGACTCCAGAGGCAGCGGGCTACCGGATCGAACGCGACTCGATGGGCGAGGTGGAGGTGCCCGTCGAGGCGCTGTGGCGGGCGCAGACCCAGCGCGCGGTGCAGAACTTCCCGATCTCCGGGCGGGGGATCGAGCCGGCCCAGATCAAAGCCCTGGCCCAGATCAAGGGCGCGGCGGCCGAGATCAACGGCGAACTCGGCGTGATCGGCGCGGACGTGGCGGCCTCGATCGCTGCCGCCGCCGCGCACGTGGCCGACGGCAGTTACGACGACCAGTTCCCGATCGACGTCTTCCAGACCGGCTCGGGCACCTCGTCGAACATGAACACCAATGAGGTCATCGCCACCCTGGCCGGCCGGGAGCTGGGCCGGGACGTGCACCCGAACGACGATGTGAACGCCTCCCAGTCCAGCAACGACGTCTTCCCGTCCTCGATCCACCTGGCTGCCACCCAGGCCGTCGTCGAGGACCTGGTGCCGGCGCTGACCCACCTCGCGGAGGCGCTGGAGGGCAAGGAGACCGAGTTCGAGACAGTCGTCAAGGCCGGTCGCACCCACCTGATGGACGCCACACCGGTCACCCTGGGTCAGGAGTTCGGCGGGTACGCCGCCCAGGTCCGCTACGGCGTCGAACGGCTGGAGGGGGCGCTGCCCCGGCTGGCCGAACTGCCGTTGGGCGGCACCGCCGTGGGCACCGGGATCAACACCCCGCTCGGCTTCGCCGCGGCGGTCGTCGCCAGGCTGCGCGAGTCCACCGGCCTGCCGCTGACCGAGGCACGCAACCACTTCGAGGCGCAGGGCGCTCGCGACGCGCTGGTGGAGACGTCCGGGCAGCTCCGCACGATCGCGGTCGGCCTGTACAAGATCGCCAACGACATCCGGTGGATGGGCTCCGGCCCCCGAGCCGGCCTGCGCGAGCTGCGCATTCCGGACCTCCAGCCCGGCTCCTCGATCATGCCGGGCAAGGTGAACCCGGTGGTCGCGGAGGCGATGCGGCAGGTCTGCGCCCAGGTGATCGGCAACGACGCGGCCGTCGGCTTCGCCGGCTCGCAGGGCGACTTCGAACTGAACGTCATGCTGCCGGTGATGGCCCGCAACCTGCTGGAGTCGATCCGGCTGCTGGCCGCGTCGAGCCGCCTGCTCGCCGACCGCTGCGTGGTCGACCTGGTCGCGAACGCCGAGGTTTGCCTGGCGTACGCCGAAGGCTCGCCCTCGATCGTCACCCCCCTCAACCGTTACCTCGGGTACGACGAGGCCGCATCAATCGCCAAGGAGGCGCTGGCCAAGGAGACGGCCATCCGGGACGTGGTGATCGCCCGGGGGCACGTGGCGAACGGCAAGCTCACCGCCGAGCAGTTGGACGAGGCCCTCGACCTGCTCCGAATGACCCACCCCTGACCCGGCGCAACTCTGACAGGGCTCACCCATGGCGCAGCTTGTTCATGGCGCAGCCGCCTGGGGCGAGCATGACGGCCTGCCCGTCAGCCCGGCGGGAGGTCAGATCGGCGGCCAGGAGCTGGGACCGGGCTAGAGGATCTGCGGCGTCTCCACACCGACCTGGGAAGCTACTTTCGGCGCGCTGTTGTTGCCCCCGCAGGAGTCGATCGATCGCCGAGGGAAGGGGCGGAGTCATGGAGTAACTGGTGCCAACTGGCGCAAGAGCAGCCGCAGCGGGTCAAATGACAGATCCGCAACCTCCTCGCCGATCCCCGGGTGTCGCTGGCGCTGCCGGACGGCGTGTTGGCTGATGGCGGGCACGGCCGCCTGACCGTCCCCGCTTGCCCGGCTGCCGGTCAGCGACCCCGCATCAATGACGTACCGAGGAGAGTCAATGCGTTCACGATCCGCCGCCGGCACCGGTCTCGGCCTGCTGCTGCTGTCGGCCGTCACGTTCGCTACCTCGGGGACCTTCGCCCGTTCGCTGATCGAGGCCGGCTGGTCCGCAGAGGCTGCGGTGATCGCCCGTGTCGGCATCGCCGCCGCCGTCTTGGCGGTGCCGGGGGCGCTGGCCCTGCGCGGCCGGTGGGGTGTGCTGCGGCGCAACCTCGCCCCGATCGGCGCCTTCGGGCTCCTCGGCGTCGCACTCGCCCAGGCGTGCTTCTTCAACGCCGTCCGCTACCTGCCGATCGGTGTGGCGCTACTGCTGGAGTACCTGGCCATCATCCTCGTGGTCGGCTGGATGTGGCTGGTCCACGGCCAGCGTCCGCGCCGGCTGACCGTGGCCGGGGCGGTGGCCGCGCTGGCGGGTCTCGGCGGTGTCCTCGACCTGACCGGTGCCGGCCGGCTCGACCCGGTGGGCGTGCTGTGGGGGTTGGGCGCGGCGGTAGGGCTGGCCGGGTACTTCGTGATCGCGGGGCGGGTCGATGACCGCCTGCCGTCGGTGACAATGGCCAGCGCCGGCATGGCCGTCGGCGCGGTGGTCCTGCTCCTGCTGGGCCTGGCCGGAGTCCTGCCGCTGCGGGCTGTCTTCGGCGAGGTGACCTTCGCGGGGCAGCACACCAGTTGGTTGGTGCCCATCGCCGGCCTGTCGCTGATCGCCGCAGTGGTCGCGTATCTGACCGGGATCGCCGGGACCCGGATCCTCGGTGCCCGGCTGTCCTCGTTCGTCGGGCTGACCGAGGTGATGTTCGCCGTGCTCATCGCCTGGCTGGTGCTGAACGAACTGCCGACCGTCGGGCAACTGCTCGGCGGTGCCCTGATCATCGCCGGGGTCGCCCTGGTCCGCCTCGACGAGCTACGCGAGCCATCGGACGACGACGGCCCGCCGGGTGGCCGGCCCGCCGAGCCCGCGCTCGCCGCCGAGGGCTGACGGCCTGAGCGCCTGCCACTCGACGCCGACGAGCGCCGACCGCCCGCCAAGGCGTAGCGCTCTCCCACGCCGGTTCGCTCGGTCAGGGCTGGTGACAGTGAGACGACGAAAGTCTGATTGCCGTGTAATACGGACTCCCAACTAGCGGAACACGCGCAGGTGATATGGGATGACTGCCACGTCCCTCAACGAGAGGATCCGATGTGGTGAGCAAGCGCTTCACCGCCGGTGCCGTCGCAACCGCAACGGCGTTGGCACTCACGGTGACCGGGGTCATGGGGCCGGCGAACGCCGAGCCGACCACGACCCGGGAATTTACCGTCGTTTCGGAGTCTGGTGTCACCGCTGAGGCGGCGATCGCCGCCATCGCCGCCGCAGGCGGCACTGTGCTGTCCCGTACCGACGAGGTCGGTCTGTTCCTGGTCGTCAGCGACCGTGCCGACTTCGCCAGCCGGGCGACCGCGAACGCCGCCCTGCTCGGCGCCGCCGAGAAGAAGGCGATCGGCAGCAAGCCGAAGCTCGACCGGGTCGAGCAGGAGCACCTCCTTGCCCAGGCCCAGGCGACAGCCAGGGCGAAGGGCCCGGTCGCCAAGCGGGGCAAGAAGATGGACCCGCTGGACGACAAGCTCTGGGGTCTGGACATGATCCGGGCCGACAAGGCCCGCAAGGTGGAGCCGGGCGACCGTCGGGTGACCGTCGGCGTCCTGGACACCGGCCTCGACGCCAGCAACCCCGACCTGGGGCCGAACTTCAGCCGGTCCCTGTCGCGTAACTTCGCCCGGGACATCCCCGAGATCGACGGCGAGTGCGAGGTGGTCGGCTGCCTCGACCCGGTCGGCACCGACGACGGCGGCCACGGCACGCACGTCGCCGGCACCATCGGCGCCGCCGCGAACGGGTTCGGTCTCTCCGGCGTCGCCCCGAACGTCACCCTGGTCGAGCTGAAGGGTGGCCAGGACTCCGGCTACTTCTTCCTCGACCCGGTCGTCAACGCCCTGGTGCACGCGGGCAACGTCGGCCTGGACGTGGTGAACATGTCCTTCTACGTCGACCCGTGGCTCTACAACTGCACGGCCAACCCGGCCGACTCGGCGCAGTCGCAGGCCGAGCAGCGGGCGGTCATCGAGGCCATGAAGCGGGCGCTCAGCTTCGCCCACCGCAAGGGCGTCACCCTGGTCGGATCGTTGGGCAACAACCACGAGGACATGGCGGCCCCGCGCATCGACACCTCCAGCCCGGACTACGGCGGCGACCCGTACCCGCGGCCGATCGACAACGCCACCTGCTGGGACCTTCCCGTGGAGGGCCCGCACGTGATCGGCGTGTCTTCGGTCGGCCCGTCCGGTAAGAAGGCCGACTACTCGAACTACGGCACCGAGCAGATCTCGGTCGCCGCGCCGGGCGGCTGGTTCCGCGACGGCTTCGGCACCGACACCTACCGCCTCGACTCCAACATGATCCTCTCCACGTACCCGAAGCACGTGCTCCAGGAGGAGGGATCGGTCGACGAGAACGGCAACATCGTCGCCGGCTTCGAGGAGTCGGTGTTCAAGCAGTGCAAGGCCAACGGCGACTGCGGCTACTACACCTACATCCAGGGCACCTCGATGGCGTCGCCGCACGTCAGCGGCGTGGCCGCGCTGATCGTGAGCAAGTACGGCACGAAGACCCGCGGTGGCCTGGGCATGGACCCGACGAAGGTGGAGCGGCAGCTCTACCGGACCGCTGCGGAGCACGCCTGCCCGGAGCCGCGCCTGCAGACGTACACCAACGAGGGCCGCGACGCCGAGTTCGACGCGTACTGCACCGGTAATTCCGCGTTCAACGGCTTCTACGGCTACGGGATCATCGACGCGTATGCGGCGGTGACGACCCGGATGTGACAACCGGTGCCACCGGGAGAGGGGCCCGGGCGACCACCGTCGCCCGGGCCCTTCGTCGTTCCCGGGGACGACCAGTCGACGGCCCGCTCGGCTGATGCTGGTGACGGTCACCGACGCCAGCCTCGGGAGGCCAGGGCGGCATGGACCTCCCGCGCGAACGCGGGGAAGTCGTGCCGGAGGCGTTGACTGGTCACGTGCAGCACGAGCCATCCCGCGCCGACGAGCTGCTCGAACCGTTGGCGGTCCCGGTGCAACTGCTCGATGTCTGCTTGCCGGCGGCCGTCGTGCTCGACCGCGACCCGGAACGTGGGCCAGGTCAGATCCAGGTGCTCGACGATCCCCGACGCCAGCCGGATCGGGTGCTGGGCGAGCGGGCGGGGGAGCCCGGCGAGCACCAGCCGGACCCGCAACTCCGACTCCGGTGGTGACTGCGCCCCGGGGTCGGCCAGGTCGAAGACCCACCTCGCCCGCCGCCCACCTGGCCGTTCCGCGTTGCGGACGCCGATCGCGGTCAACGCGTCCCGGGTGGTCAGCTCCTTGCGGAGCAGGCTGTCGATGATTCCCACGGCCCGAAGGGGCTCCAGCCACACGGCCGTCTCCCACGCGGCCGTCGTCGGGTCGGTACGGGGCAGCGCCCACGCCGCCACCGCCACCGGGACCGGTGCGGTCTCGGCGAGGGCGAGGCCACCCGGCTGCCCCGTGGCATCCCTGGGCCACGGTTCGGCGCGGCTGATGCTGGGTAGGGGAATGGGGGCGGGGCACTGACTCGCGGGGAGGCGGTCGGTCAGGTGCACCCGGAGCCCTCGTTGGCTGCGCAGCCCGGCCGTGCGGGGGCTGGCCACGTGCACGTCGTCGGAGAGCTCGGCTGCGTGCTCGACCCCGTGCAGCAGCGCCGCCGACGGCCCGGCGATCATCGCGCCCGGAGGCAGTTGCAGGGACGCGGCTCGGCAGGCGAGCACGTGGTCCGAGTCGAGCCGGGAGTCGGCGTAGATGTCGCGGCGCAGGTTGACCCAGGCCGAGCTATGTAGGCGGTGCGCGGTCACGAGGCCCGCCCGGATCGCCTCGGAGGCGCGGAAGACCTGCCAGGCAAGGGCGGACGGGCGATCAGGACGTCGGGGCATCTGCCCAGGCTCACGGTTGCCGCCGTACGCCCGATACCCCTGTGGACAACCGCGCCACCGGGCCGTGCGGGCGCCTGTGGACAACCCGCCGGACGGCCCACGCATGTGGTATTGGCTGATCAAGTCGAGGGCAGGGCAGCTCGGCTGTCAGGGGCGGATCAAAAGGGGCAGGGCGGCTCAGGAGGACAGGGCCGTCGCGATGGCCGTCGCCGCGGCGAGTACCTGCTCGCCGACGACCTGGGAATCCAGCGGGGCCAGCGCCACCACCCCGACGCTCGCCTCCAGGCCCGGCACGCCGAGCACCGGAGCGGCCACCCCGTACGCCCCGGGTTGCAACTCGCCGCTGGTGCCCACCGGGCCGGCGGAGCCCGACCGCCCGGCGAGGATGGCCCGGCCGGCGGCTCCCCGCTCCAACGGGTGCCGCGTCCCGGTCCGGTACGCCACGTGGAACGACGTCCAGCTCGGTTCGACGACCGCCAGGGCGACGCCCTCACCGCCCTCCACCATCGTGAGGTGGGCGGTCGCGCCGGCCTCTTCGGCGAGCCGGCGCAGGGCGGGCAGCGCCCCCTCGGCGAGCAGTGGTTGGGCCCGCCGGGCCAGGTGCAGCACCCCCGCGCCGAGCCGTAGCCGGCCGTCGCCGTCGCGTCGTACCATGCCGTGCCCGTTCAGCGCCCCGACCAGCCGGTAGACGGCTGCGCGGCCGATGCCCAGCAGGTTCGCGGCCTCGGTGATGGTCAGCCCGCCCGGGGCGTCGGCGACCAGGTGCAGCAGCCGAAGTCCCCGGTCCAGGGTCTGGGCCGTCTCACCCCCGCGCGCCCCGCCGCCGGGCCGGGTCGTCGTGCCGTCCTGCTGCCGCGCCGCCTCATCCACGAGGGGCAGCGTACGACCCGGCACCGGACAACTCGGGAAAGCACGGACGGCTACCCTTGTGCGGTGACGCTACGCCTGTATGACACCGCCACCCGATCGGTGCGGGACTTCGTCCCGCAGGAAGCCGGCAAGGTGGGGGTCTACCTGTGTGGTCTCACCCTCCAGGCACCCCCGCACATCGGCCACCTTCGTTCCGGCGTCAATTACGACGTGTTGCGCCGTTGGCTGCTGGCGAAGGGGTTCGAGGTCCGGTTCATCCGCAACCTGACCGACATCGACGACAAGATCCTGGTCAAGGCCGTCGAGCAGGGCCGGCCATTCTGGTCGATCGCGTACGCCAACGAGCGGGCGCTGACCGGCGCGTACCGGGCGCTGAACGTGCTGCCGCCGACGTATGAGCCGCGGGCCACCGGGCACGTCCCGGAGATGCACGAGCTGATCGCGAAGCTGATCGACACGGGGCACGCCTACCCGTCCGGCGACGGCTCCGGCGACGTCTACTTCGACGTGGCCTCCTGGCCGGCGTACGGGGCGCTCTCGGGCCAGTCGCCCGACGCCATGCAGGCCGGCGGCGACGCCCCGGAGCGGGGCAAGCGCGACCCGCGCGACTTCGCCCTCTGGAAGGGCGCCAAGCCTGACGAGCCGGCCGACGCGTACTGGCCCTCGCCGTGGGGGCGGGGGCGTCCCGGCTGGCACATCGAGTGCTCGGCGATGTGCTGGCGCTACCTGGGCGCAGAGTTCGACATTCACGGCGGCGGGCTCGACCTGACCTTCCCGCACCACGAGAACGAGATCGCCCAGTCGCAGGCCGCGGGCCTGCCGTTCGCCCGGTACTGGGTGCACCACGGGCTGCTCAGCATCGGCGGCGCGAAAATGGGCAAGTCGGCCGGTAACGCCCTCGACCTGGCGTACGTCGCATCGCTCGGGGTTCGTCCGATCGAGCTGCGGTACTACTACGCGGTCGCGCACTACCGGTCGGTGATCGACTACACCGAGGATTCGCTGCGCGAGTGGGCGACCGGCTTCCGGCGGATCGAGGGGTTCGTCCAGCGGGCAGCCGAGCGGGTCGGCCCGGGTGAGTTCGGTGAGCTGCCGGCCGCCTTCGTCGCCGCGATGGACGACGACCTGAACACCTCGGCCGCGTTCGCGGTGCTCCAGGAGGTGATCCGGGACGGCAACAGCGCCCTGGCCGCCGGCGACGATGTGACCGTCCGCACGGCGCTCGGCTCCGCGCGGGCGATGCTGGATATCCTCGGTATCGACCCCCTCGACGAGGCGTGGACCGGCGGCGGTCGCGTGGACGACCTGCGCGACGTGGTCGACTCGCTGGTCGCACTGGCCCTGGAGCAGCGCGCGCAGGCTCGCGGCCGCAAGGACTGGGCTGCCGCGGACGCCGTCCGTGACCAGCTCAAGCAGGCTGGCGTTGTGGTCGAGGACACCCCGCAGGGCCCCCGTTGGACTATTGGAGAGCAGGACTGATGGCCGGCAACTCGCAGCGCCGTGGCCGGCGACTGACGCCGAAGGCGGGCGCCCCGAAGGGCACCGGAGGCAAGAACAAGGACTCCCTCGCGGGCCGGGGCAAGACCCTGCCCGCCGACGAGCGCCCCTGGCACAAGGGCTACTCGGGCACCGAGAAGCTGCCGCAGCGCACCGCCTGGAAGCAGGACAAGGAGCTTCGGGCGGCGACCGAGGAGGGGCGCGCCCCCAAGATCGGCAAGCCGGGCACGAAGGACACCACCTGGGGCAAGGGCGGCGGTCGGGGCGTACCCGCCGGCCGGGCCGGCGCCAGCAGTCGGGGTGTCAGGCCGACCGGCCGCACCGGCCCCCGGGTCGCGCCGGGGCGCAAGTCGAATCCGGCGAAGGACAGCCCGGAACTGCTCGTCGGGCGGAACCCGGTGCTGGAGGCGTTGCGCACCCAGGTGCCGGCCACCGCGCTCTACATCGCCCAGGGCCTTGAGAGCGATGACCGGCTCAACGAGATCAACCGCACCGCCGCCGACCGGGGCATCGCTCTGCTGGAGATCAGCCGCGCCGAGCTGGACCGGATGACCGGTGGCGTGCTGCACCAGGGTGTCGGCCTCCAGGTGCCCCCGTTCGCGTACCAGCCGTTCGAGGACATGGTCGCCGCGTCGATGGAGCACACCGCCCCGCTGCTGGTCGCGCTCGACGGCGTCACCGACCCGCGCAACCTCGGCGCGGTGATCCGGTCTGCCGCCGCGTTCGGCGCGCAGGGTGTCTTCGTACCGGAGCGGCGGGCGGCCGGGATCACCGCGACCGCCTGGCGGACCAGTGCCGGCGCGGCGGCGCGGGTGCCCGTTGCCCAGGTCACCAACCTGACCCGGTCGCTGAAGGCGTGCAAGGACGCCGGCTTCATGGTCGTCGGCCTGGACGCCGACGGCGATACCGACCTGTACAACCTGGAGGCGGCCGTCGGTCCGCTGGTCGTGGTGGTCGGCTCGGAAGGGCGTGGGTTGTCCCGCCTGGTCGGCGAGACCTGCGACCTGACCGTGAGCATCCCGATGATCTCCGAGGTGGAGTCGCTCAACGCCAGCGTCGCCGCAGCGGTGGCCCTCGCCGAGGTGACCCGCCGCCGGGCCGCCGAGAGCTGATCCCGCAGACCCGGAAAAGGGGCGGTCCGCCGAGCTGGCGGGCCGCCCCTTTTTGCCTGTCCGGGGCCTACAACTGCTGGCTCCAGGCGAAAATGATCAACGCTCCGAACAGCGCGACCACCACGGTGGCCAGAACGAGCCAGGGGGCCCGTCGTGCGCCGTGCAGGGCCAGCGTCAGCCGCTGGTGAACGGCGGCGATGCCGGCCAGGGCGGCCAGCCCGGCCAGGGCGAACGGGATGCCGATCAAAAAGTGCGCGAGCCAGGCTCCGGCCAGGGTGGGGCCGCCCCAGGAGTTGTCGAACGGACCGGGCTCGACGAAGCCGTACAGGGCGCCGCGCGCCACGATGAGCAGGACGGCCCCGAGCGGCACCAGCGCGGCGGCACCCAGCAGCAGGCTCAGCAGGGCGTGGTTGACGACGGCCACCGCCCCCGGCCGGCGCGTCGGGTCCACGCCGGGTGCACTCAGCAGGCGGGTGCGCAGGATGTTCCACCACCCTGCGACCGATCGCCCCTGACCGAGCAGCCCGGCCGGCAGCGCGACCAACGCGACCGGGAGCAGCGCCGCACAGTAGAGCAGGCTCCGGATCGTCGACCGGACGATCCGATGCACCCGGTGGCGTCGTGACGGATGGGCCGGGGGCAGGGTGTCGACCGTGGTCGGCATGGTGTCCTCGATTCTCCGCGGGGCGCGTCGAATCTATGCCGTGCCGGCGTACCGATACCTCGGTGAATACCCGGATACCGGCCCGGAGACGACGATGGGGTGCCCACCGGTCGGCGGGCACCCCATTGCGTTGTTACGTCAGATCCGCTTGCCGGTGGTGGCGTGGAAGACGTGGGTACGGCCGGTCCGCGGCTTCACGAACACGGTGTCGCCCATGTTCGGCATGCTGCGCCGGTCGGTGCGGACCACGAAGCGCTCGTTGTGGCCCTCCAGCGCGGCGTGGCCATAGACGTTGACGTCCGAGCCGAGGTCCTCGACCAGCTCGACCACGACCGGCATGCCGCCCTCGGTCGGGCTCACCATGTCGCAGTCCTCCGGGCGGAAGCCCACGGTCACCTTGCTGTCGCCGCCCTCGGCGCGGGCCGCCTCGACCTGCTCGCGGGTCAGCGGGATGTCCAGCTCCGCGAACGTTGCGCCCCGCTCGTTCAGCGGGACGGTCTTGATGTTCATGGCCGGGGAGCCCATGAAGCCGGCGACGAATACGTTGGCCGGGGTGTCGTAGAGCGCCCGGGGGGTGTCCACCTGCTGAAGGACGCCGTCGAGCATGACGGCCACCCGGTGGCCCATGGTCATGGCCTCGACCTGGTCGTGGGTGACGTAGACCATGGTGATGCCGAGATTCGCCTGCAGCGACGCGATCTGGGTACGGGTCTGCACCCGGAGCTTGGCGTCGAGGTTCGACAGCGGCTCGTCCATGAGGAAGACCTGCGGCTCGCGGACGATCGCCCGGCCCATCGCGACCCGCTGGCGCTGACCACCGGAGAGGGCCTTCGGCTTGCGGCCCAGGTACTCCTCCAACTGGAGCAGCCCGGCCGCCTCCTTGACCCGCCGGTCGATCTCGGCCTTGGGGGTCTTGCGCAGCTTCAGCGCGAACGCCATGTTCTCGTACACCGACATGTGCGGGTAGAGGGCGTAGTTCTGGAAGACCATCGCGATGTCGCGGGCCTTCGGGGGCAGGTGGGTGACGTCGCGGTCGTCGATGTAGATCGCGCCGTCGTCGACGTCCTCCAGGCCGGCGAGCATGCGCAGGCTGGTGGACTTGCCGCAACCGGAGGGGCCGACCAGGACGAGGAACTCCCCGTCGCCGATCTCGAGGTCGAGCTGGTTCACTGCGGGACGCTCGGTGCCCGCGTAGATGCGGGACGCCTTCGCGTAGGTGACCGTAGCCATGGTGGAGCGCTTCCTTTCACCGGCAGGAACGTGCCGGACGATCCGAGTGAAGGAGCGACCGGAGTCGTGCGACGCCGGCCATCGGACGACGTCGTAGGCAGCAGGGGGCCGCCGGGGTGTCATCCGGGTCACTGCACCGTAAACGGGTTTTCCTCGCGTGCCAAGGCGAGGAACCTAGGGTGGGACGGACGGCATTGCGCATTCCGGGCAGTCGGGCACAGCCGGGCATCAATCTCCACACGGTTCGGCCCGACGGCCGACGGACGGCTGTGGACGGGGTCGGCAAATCGGCGTTTTCCGTGCTCGGAGGGCCTGCCGAGGGACAACTCCCGAGGTCCGTCGCTTATGCTGGCCACGCACGTCCTGCCCCTGTAGCTCAGCTGGCCAGAGCACTCGCCTTGTAAGCGAGATGTCGCCGGTTCGATCCCGGCCGGGGGCTCAACTGTTCCACCACCTGCGCAAACGCCGGTGAGCCTCAGCGAGAGGCACACCGAACGATGCTCAAAGACCAATCGCCTACGCCCGTTGCGGCGGTGTCGCCCTGCCGAGGGCTGCGGGCACGGTGGATCTCATGACCCGCCACCCGAAGATCCGCCGACCCGACCCAGGGCCCTACGAGACCTGGATCCGCTCCTGGCGGCTGAGCATGGAGGCCGAAGGCCTCAGCAACCGCACCGTCGAGATCTACGTCGACGTCGCCCAGTTCTTCGGCGGCTGGCTCCACACCCTCCACCCCGCCCTCGCCGACTGGGAGAACGTCGGCCGGGACCACCTCAGGGGGTTCTTCGCCTGGCTCCGGGCCGGCGGAGAGCCCTGCCCCCACGCCCTGCGCCACCCGGCGGCCGCGCCAGCGTCATGCCAGGGGTACGGCAAGGGCTACATCAACAACGTCGGCAGGTCGCTGCAGCAGTTCTTCGCCTGGTTCGCCGAGGAGGAAGAACTGCCGAACCCTTTCGGCAAGGTCACCGTGCCTGCCGCGCCCAAGGCCGACGAAGCCCCGCCGCAGGTGCTCAGCCCCGAGCAGCTCCAGGCGCTGATCCGGGACGCCGAGCGGGGACGGGACTTCGAGAGCCGGCGAGACGCCGCGCTGCTACGGCTGTTCGCCGCCACCGGCGCCCGACTGGCCGAGCTGGCGCTGCTCCAACTCGACGACGCCAACGCGCACGCTCGCGAGGCCGTGGTCACCGGCAAGGGCAACCGCCGGCGCGTCGTCCCCTTCGACCAGCGTGCGGCACTCGCCCTGGACCGGTACATCCGGATCAGGGCGAAGCACCCGGCCGCGAGCCTGCCCGCTCTCTGGCTGGGCGTGCGCCGGCGCACCGCGATGACTCCGAACGGGATCTATCAGGTGCTCGTCCGGAGGGGCAAGCGAATCGGCATCCCTCTCCATCCGCACCTGCTGCGCCATACCTTCGCGCATAGGTGGCTTGACGCTGGCGGGGCGGAGGGCGATCTCATGGCGCTGGCCGGGTGGGACTCGACTCAGATGCTGCGGCACTACGGCCGATCGGCGAAGTCCGCGCGCGCTCGCCGCGCTTACGACCGAATCGACGTGATGGGCGGCATCTGAAACTGCACTCTTGGTCCTAAATCGCACATGGTGCAATTTGCATCACGTAATTGCAGGTAGCCGCAAGATCACTACGGGTAGGGTCCGAAGCTCTGCCAGCACCAGGAGGTACCCCATGCGCCTCGCCGCCCTGACTCTGACTCTGACTGCCGCCGCCGCCCTCAGCGCTCCCGCACCAGCGGACGGCGGTGGCGGCCTGATAGAAGACCTGATCGATGGCCTCCTCGGGGGCGGTGCGACGCCGTCATCTCCAGCGGCACCCCCCACCAACCCAGCCGCTCCCTCGCCTTCCGCCAGCGTCGCCACACCCCGCCCGACTGCCATCCCCCGGCCGACACAGTCGGCGCCTACCGCAATCCCCGCCCCGATCGCACCCAGCCGGGCGGATCGCACCGCCGGCGCGAGCCCCGAGACCCGCCCCAGCCGGACCGCCAGCAGCCGCCCCGACAGCGCATCCGCCCCTGCTGCGCCCCAGCCAGCACCGGCGGTGGCCACGCAGGAGGCTTCCGGCGGAGGCCTCCTGCGTGGAGGCCTGATCGGCGCCGGGGTCACGCTCGCCGCCGGTGCCGGTGCCCTGGTGGGAACAGTCGGCCTGCGTCGCCGCCGGCGGCGGCATGAGGACCGGTCGTTCTTGGAAGGCGTCGCGAGTGAGCGCAAGGCCCGGCGTCCGCAGTTGCATGTGGTAACGGACGGGCAGCTCCATCGGTAGTACCGTCGGTAGTGGCAGGCCCGCCGGTTGTAGCGGTCGGCGGGCCGCCACCCAGACCGCTACCTGGGGGAGACCCGCCATGAGCCGACCGACCATCGGCGACCGACTCGCCGCCCTACGAACCAATGCCCCGTTTACCCAGGAGCAGCTTGCTGAGCGCTCCGGGATCAGCGTCGAGGTCGTCCGCAAGCTGGAGCAGGGCACACGCAAGAGCGCCCGACTGGAGACGCTGCACGCTCTGGCCCGAGCCCTAGGCGTGGCGACCAGCGAACTGGTCGGCGACACCTCGGAGGCGGCCGCACGGGCGGAGCCGCACAGCCGGCCGCTGTCGCTGGCGGAGATTCGCCGCGCGGTAGCTCCGGTGCGTGCCCTGACCGGCGCGACCCTGGGGGCGCCGACGGGGGCGCCGCCGCCACCTGGCGTACTGCGTGCCCGGCTACACACAATCGACCGGGCGTACCAGCGCAACGACTACGCCCAGGCCCTGGCGGAGATGCCGCCGCTGCTGCTGGACGTCCGCGCCGCTGCCGATATCGCCACCGACGAGGACCAGCCCGCCGCGTACGTGCTACTGGCCCGCACTCTGCACCTGGCCGGGAACCTCCTGATCCAGTTGCGGGCCGGGGACCTGGCGCAGACCGCGCTCTCGGAAGCGCTCGACGCCGCGCGTCGCTGCGGTGACCAGGTGGTGGCGGCCACCGTCATCCAGGGCATGTGCTGGCTGCTCATGCGCCAGGGCCGAATTGCTGAGGCCGCTGAGCTTGCGGTGGTCACCGCCGATGAGATCGAGCCGCGGATGCGCCGCGCCCAGCCGGCGGAACTCGCCGCGTGGGGGTGGGTGGCCACGGCGGCGTCAGCGGCGTACGCCCGAGACAACCGTCCGGACGACGCGGCCGAGCTGGTCGACGCCGCAGCCGCAGCCGCCGCGAGGATCGGGGAGCGGGATTTGGGCCCGGGACACCTGATCATGGTCGGCGGATTCGACTCGGGTCGGGTGCAGATGCAGCGGGTGGAGAACGCGGCGGTGGCCGGTGACCCGGGGCGTGTGTTGGAGCTGTCAACGTTGGTGCCGCCCGGCCCGTCGCCTCTCGGCAGCAGCTGGCAGCGTCACCGCCTGGACGTGGCGTGGGCACACACGCAGCTCCGCCAGTACGGCGAGGCGACCGCCGTACTGGGGGAGCTGAGGAGGGCCGCGCCTGCGTGGCTGCGGCACCAGCGGTACGCGAAGGACATCGTGCAGTCCATCAAGGAACAGCGCCGGCGCGCGGCGTCCGCAGAGCTCGCCGAGCTGTCGTCGCTACTCGGGTGCGACGCACTGAACTAGTACGCCGCGTACCAGTGGTTCCCGTAACTGCTGGTGGTCGCCCTGCTCGTCCCTGGAGATTTGACCCTCTCCGCCGGAACCTGGGGTAAGTCTCCGGTCACTCACTGCATCCCCCGTGGTAGTGAGCGGCCGGCCCGGGTGGCGGCGGTCCGGCCCGCTGTTGCGATCTGCAGCGAGCTGCTGTCGCCACCCTCCCCATCCGAGGAGGCGCCCGTGGCGATCTGGTCCGAACTGCGCGCGATCGTGCGGTGGCTACTACGGCGGCCCGACCCGCTTCCGCCGCCCGGCACCGGCCAGGCCATCCAGGCCGCCGAGCAGGCCGCCGCCCGGCAGCGCATCTTGGACCAGGCCCAGCGGCCGCCGACGTCGTGGTGAGCCAGGCCGGCGGGGTGATCAGGTGGGAGGCCCCGCCCCCGCCGCTGAAGCGGGGACCGAGCCCGGGCGTCGGCGCGGCGATGCGTCGCGCGGCAATCGAGCTGCGCGCCCGGCCCGGCCGGTGGGCCGTGGTCGTCGAGGGCGCCGGCACCCGGACCCTGGTCACCCGGATCCGGCAGGCCTCGGATCAGGTGTGGGGGCCGCCCGGGTCGTACGAGGCGGTGTGTCGCCTCGTCGACGGGTGCCTGGTGGTCTACGCCCGCTACGTCGGGTCGGGGGCGTGATGGCGGAGATCGTCATCCCGGCCGGAACCCGGGTGTCCCTGGCCGCCGGCGAGTGGGCCACCCACGCCGAGCAGCTCGGTGCCACGCCGATCGACCTGCGGGTGGTCGAGGTCGACGCTCTCCCGGCCGGCGTGCCCGGGTGGACGCGGGTCCGGGGCCATGGCCTGGACTGCCGGCCCGATCCGGTGGGCCCGCATCCGTGGTGCCTGGAGATCGTGGTGCGGGTCGAGGCGCTCTACGACGCGGCGAACCGGTGAGCGCCGACGCGCCGGCCGGGCCCTGGTGGCAGGTCGATCTGGAGCGCCACCGGCAGCGCGACGGCCGCTGCCCGATCTGCGGCACCCGCATGCGGTGCTGGCCGTGGGCCTGGGCGAACGCCGCGCGGATCGTCGCTCGGATGTCGGATGGATGAGCTGCCCATCGGCCGCCGGGTGGCGTACTGGCGGGGCCGGCGGAAGATGTCGCAGCAGCAGTTCGCCGACGCCATCGGTAAGTCGAAGAGCTGGGTCGACAAGATCGAACGAGGGCTGCGATCCCTGGACAAGCTCAGCACCCTGGAGGCGATCGCCGACGCCCTCCGGGTCGACCTCCGCATGCTGCTCGGCCGGGAGATCGACCGGGATGCGGGCGCGAACGGCCTGCTGGACACGGCCAGCGGCAACGCGGTCCGCGGCGCCCTGACCCGGTGGGGACCGGTCCAGGTCCCGGGGGACCAGGAGGTGCCCACCCTCGCCACCGTGGGCAAGGCGGTCACCCATGCCTGGCTGAGCTACCAGTACGCCCGGTACGCCGAGCTGGTCCGGTCGCTGCCGCGGCTGCTGGCAGACGCCCAGCGCGTCCGGGCCACGTCTCCGTGCACGGATGCGGCGTACTGCCTGGCCGAGGCGTACCAGCTCGCATCGGTGGTGATGGGGAAGGTGGGCGCCGCGGACCTGGCGTGGCTGGCGGCGGACCGGGCCATGGCCGCCAGCCAGGACGCCGGCGACCAACTCCTGACCGGCGCGTGCGCCGTCCAGCTCGGGCACGCACTGCTCGCCCAGGGGCAGGCCCTGCACGCGATGGAGATCGGCGTTGCCGTCGCGCACCAGATCGCCCCACCGGACCCGCTCGACGCCCCGGCCACCCACCTGTCGGTCTACGGCACGTTGCTCCTCGCGGCCGCGCGGGCCGCCGCCGCCCTCGTCGACCCCGACGGCGCCGCCGAGCTGCTCGGCCAGGCCGCCGAGGCGGCAGCGATCATCGGCAACGGGCAGGACCACTACCGGACCACCTTCGGCCCGACCGTCGTCGAGCTGGCCCGGATCGCGACGGCGGTCGAGCTCGGCGACGGCGGCACCCTCGACCCGACCGCGCATCAGCGGCTCATCGAGGGCGCCGCCTTCCGCCGGCTCCCGCCGGAACGCCGGGCGGCGTACCTGCTCGACGCGGCACGCGGGTTCCTGCAAGCGAGTGACCTCGACCGCGCCGGCCAGGCCGTGGTGAGCGCCGACCGGGTGGCGGCGGCGGAGGTACGCGCCCGGCCGGTGGGACACGAACTGCTCGCGACCCTGCTACGCCGGTCGCCAGCGCCGGGCCCGGACGTCCTGCGCCTGGCCGAGGACGTCGGCGTGAGGGTCTGATCGGCGGGTCGGCCGTAGCACACTGCCCGCGTGATCAGGCGGTTATCCACAGACGACGAAGTTGTCCACAGGCAGGCCGGTCCGGGTTGCCGGGTCCGGCCCGCCCCGTGCAGGGTGAGCCGGTCGGCGCGGCCACTCTCCAGCCGCCGGCCGCGCCCAGGTGGAGGTGGGGCGGCGACGTCAGTAGGCCACCGACGGTCCGGGCCCGGACCCCCGATCTTGACTTGCGCCACCCGTATTAACGTAGTACGTTTATCGCCATGAGCGAGGCGCCGCGCCGGCCGGGACGACCGGCCACCGGACTCACCCCGCTGCTCAACGTCAGGGTGTCCAAGGCCGTGCAGGACGCGGCGCGGGCCCGGGCAAAGCAGCGAGGCGAACGGTTCGCCGAGGTCGTTACCCGGCTGCTGGAGGAGTACGCCGAGCAGCCCGACTGAAACATCCAAAACTTAAGCGGGCCGGGCAGGAGTTGGCGCTCCTGTGCTCCCGGCCCTTGATCGACTGGTTGGAGTCGACCGTGTACATCTTCGCGCACGCGCGCCCC
The DNA here is from genome assembly GCF_033804645.1 of Micromonospora sp. RTGN7. Lineage (NCBI taxonomy): Bacteria > Bacillati > Actinomycetota > Actinomycetes > Micromonosporales > Micromonosporaceae > Micromonospora > Micromonospora sp. RTGN7. Next base: position 175,454 of record NZ_JAPZLF010000011.1, read on the forward strand.
TGCGCGCACATCACCCCGCCCCGGCGCATCATCGCCGGCTACGTCGGCCCCGCCGCCGGCCTCCGCACCGCCCTGCTGACCGGCGCCGCCCTCCGCCCGGCCGCGCCGGCCGCCACCGTGCTGACCGCCGGTGGTGCCCGATGAGCCTCGCCGTCAAGGCCGCCCTGCTGGCCTCCAAGGACCTGCGCGGCACCGACCGCCTGGTCGTGCTCGCCATCGCGGCGCACACCAACACCGCCGGCGACGCCTGGCCCGCCGTCGCCACGATCGCCGAGTACGTCGGCGTCAGCGAGCGCACCATCCAACGGTCCCTGGCCCGCCTCGTCCAGGCCGGCCGGCTCGCCGTCCGCCAGGTCTCCGGGATCGCCACCCGCGTCTACCGGATCGTGTCCGACATCGTCGCCGCCGCCGTGGAGAGGGTGACGTCCAAGGGCCGAGGGGTGACACCTCAGGGCGCTGGGGTGCCAGATTCGGCCGCCAGGGGTGACAGCCAGAACGGAACCGTGTCACCCGATGTTGATGGGGGTGAGAAGGGGAAGGGCCGCGCTGGCGCGCAGAACTGGCGCAACTGGGTCCCGAAGAGCAAGAAGAGCGGCGGCTGGCAGCCGTACCCGGAGCGCCGGGGCGCTGCCCTCCCGCCCCCGCCCGGCGGTGACCGCTGCCAGAAGCCCGGCCACGGCGGCCAGATCATCGGCAGGTGCGGCCCCTGCCGGGGCGAGGCGCTCGCCGGAGGTGTCCGGTGAAGCTGGCCACCCGCCGGCGGCCCACCGCCGAAGAGATCGCCGCCATCGCCCAGGCCGAGGACCAGCGACTCCGGCTCGCCGCGCAGTTCGCCCGGGACCAGGCCGACGCCGACCGCGCCGAGCAGCGCCGTGCCGAGCGTGAGCAGGCCCGGGCAGACAAGCGGGCGCGCAAGGCGAGGGCGAAGGCTCGCGCCCGCCGGCTCGCCCAGCTCCGCAGGCACGCCGCCACCGCCCGCACTGTCGGCCCGCTGCTGCTCGTCAACGCGGCCACCGTCGGCGGGCAGCTGGCCTACGCCCACGACCAGACCCCCGCCGGGTGGCACCCGGCCGCCCGGATCGCCGTCGCCGTCGGGGTGGCCACCGCCGCCGAGTCCGTGGCCCTGTACGTCGGCTGGCACGCCCACGACGCCCTGCTGGCCGGCGCGCGGACGACGGCCGGCAGACTCCGGCGCGCCTCGTACGGCATTGCCCTGGTGATGGCGGCCGTGAACTACAGCCACTTCGCCGGCGACGGCCTGCTCGACCCGACCGCCCTCGCGGTGATCCTCGGCGTGCTCTCCTCCCTGAGCCCGTGGCTCTGGGGCCTACACACCCGACGCGCTCAGCACGTCCAGCTGCTCCGCGAGGACCTGGTCGACGAGACCGGCGCGACCTTCGACCCGGCCCGCCGGCGCGCGTTCCCGTTCCGCTCGTGGCTCGCCCGGCGTTGGAGCATCGACCACCACGTCCGCGACCCGCGCGCCGCGTGGGAGGGGTACCGGGCGCACCGGACGGCTCAGCGCGCCGCTGCGCCGGCCGGCCGGATCCGCGCCGCCTGGCGCACCCTGCTCGGCCGCGCGCCCGAGCCGGCGCAGCCCGAGCCGGCACCCGAGCCGGAGCCGGCGCAGCCCGAGCCGGCACCCGAGCCCGCACCGGCACCGGAGCCGCTGAGCCTCGACGACCCCGAGATGCTCTTCGCCGCCCGGGCTCGACTCGCCATGGCCGAGGCGACCGCCCGGATCCGGGCCAGGGCGGACCGGCTCGCGCTCGTCGATCGTGAGCCCGCGCCGGCCCCGGTGGCCACCGCGCTGGCCGCGCCGGTTCCGGCTCCCGCCCCGATCCCTGAGCCGCGCCCGGCCGTCGAGGGCCCGGCGGCCGCCGGGCCGGCACCGGAGCCTCGTCGGCGCCGGCCCGGGTGGCCACCGGCCCGGCCACCCCGGATCCGGAGCCTGAGCCGCGCCCGGCGGCGGCCAGCCCGTGAGCCGGAGCGCCAGGCCACCGAGCCGAGCCCGGCACGCCGCGCGGCCGGCGGGCCCCGGATCGACGTGAGCCGCCTCGCCGCCGAGTACGAACGGCTCACCCACGAGCTGAAGCGCAAGCCGAAGGGCGACGAACTCGGCGCGGCCGCCGGATACAGCAAGGCCACGGCCAACCGCTGGATGCGCGATCGCAGGGCTCAGACCCCGGCTCAGTAGATAGCCCCCGGGGCGCGGCTCACGCCTGGACAGCACCGCGCCCCGGGATCCCACCCCTCAGGAGAGGCGAACCACCATGATGCACGACCAGACCGGCCCGCGCCGGTACCGGCTCAGGATCTACGACGGCGCGTACGAGGTGCTCCACCACCGGACTCACGTCGTCGACGTCGACCTCGACTCGCCCACCATGGGCGGGATCCTCGACCGACAGCTCGCCGCCCTCACCCGCGCCGCCCTCGACGCCAACGAACCGATGCCCCGGCCGCGGCTCGAAGTCGTCGACCCGGACACCAACGCCGTGGTGCTCGACTGGACGGGGGCGTGACCGTGACCTACCTGCTCGCCGCCGCCGCGCCGGCCGCTCCCGCCCCCGAATACGCGATGTCCCCGACCGCCGTGGCGATCACCCTGCTGCTCGCACTGGTCATCGACTACATGTCGATCGGCCCCAACTCGATCCGCGACAGGCTGGCCTTCATGATGGCCGTCCCCGTCGTCCGCGAGGGCTTCAACGACTCGCCGCTGGACAAGTGGACCGTTGAGACCCTCCGCGACTTCATCCAGAGCCTGCTCGACCAGACCGGTGACGCACGGATCGCCGGCGCCAGCATCAACCTCATCATCGGCACACTGGTCGGCTTCCTCTGGATCTACGCCATCGGCTGCATGCTGCCCACCAAGCTCAGCAAGCGCCTCGGCCGGTTCGCGACCATCCAGTTCCGGGCCTCCGGCCTGTACCGGCTCAACCTGCCCCTCTGGGCTGCGGCGGTGCCCCTCGGCTTGATGTCCGACCTGCCCGGCGGGTTCGTCGGCGACGTCACCCGCATGCTGCTGGAAGTCACCACCACGATCGTTGCCCCGCTGCCCGCCTTCCTGTTCGGAGACGCCTGATGCTGATCATTGCTGCCGCCGAGGCATCCCGGGGGTGGGGCGGGCCCGTCGCCCTGGCCCTCGCCATCATCGCTTTCGCGATCGTCGCCGGGGTCACCGAGCGCCTCCGGACCCATCCGGAGAACCCCTCCCCCACCGAGGGGGCCGCCCCTAGTGTCAGGGTCAACCCGCAGTTCGCGAAGGTGTCAGACACCGATGACACCGACGATGACACCGGCGGCTGGTGGGGGCGGATCGCCACCGTCGGCGGCCGCCGCGTCCGCGTGGTCGACGACGTCGACGACCTGGACGACGTCGACGAACCCCAGACGATCGAGGACGCGGTCGCCGAGCTGCTCGACGACGGAGTGGCGTACTCCCGGATCGTCGACACGCTGGTGACCGACTGGCACGTCTCGGAGGCCACCGCCAAGCGGAGGATCCGGGACGTCCGAGCCGAGCGGATCGCCGCGGCGAGCTGACCCCTGACGCACGCGAAGCGCCCCCGCCGGCCGGAGCCGAGCGGGGGCGCTTCGCGTTTCGAGAAGACCGGGAAAGCGCGTTCCTACGCCGCCGGCTCGGGTCGGCGCTTCGTCCCGCCGGTGACCCCCCGGGCGATCTGGGAGGCCCGTGCAGGGTGCAGCCCGATGATCTCGCCGACCTCCTCCCAGGTCCTCCCCTGCTTGAGCGCGATGACGGCGTCGGCGCGAGCGGCCCGGAGGGCACTCTGCAGCTCGGGAACGGCCTCCAGGGCTGCACCGAGGGCGCGGGCCCGGTCGGCGGGGTCGTCGGGGAGGCCTGCGGCGAGGGCGGCGATGGGGGCGGGGAGCGTCATGGGATGAGCGTAGTGGGGACCCCCTGAAAAATCTAGTGGGTCCCCACTTGCATTCCTAGTGGGGACCCACTAAGCTATGAGTACAGGCAAGCGAGCGAGGGAGACCGAGATGAACGAGACCAAGGCGCGCGCGAAGTTCGAGGCCAGGGCCATCCAGATGGACCGCCTCCGCTGGGGCCTGGAGCAGATGCTCGTCGCCAGCCCCCGGGAGATCGAGCGCATCGGGCGGGTCTACGACAACGAGACCGCCGTCCGGATGGTCCGCTCCAACGAGCGCCTGATGGGCCGGCTCCGGGGCCGGCGAGTGGTGCGACGCCCGCGCTACACCGGCTACCGGCCCCAGGTGGCCCGGGTCTGACCCGCCCCGGGGGCCGGCCACCCGGCCGGCCCCACCCCCGGACGCACTGCGGCCCCGACCTTCTGGTGGAGGCCGGGGCCGAGTCGTTTCGGGCGCGGCCAGGAATGCGCTTTCCTGGCCCGATCCTGGCCACGACATCGGAGGCACTGCAGGGGAGCTTGCCGGGACTTTGTCGGCTCCCGGACAGTCCCGCCCGTCCGTCGCCGCTACGGTGCCCGGGTGATCCGCCCTCTCCTCCCGGCCGCCGCCCTCGTCGCCCTAGCTGCCGCGCTGGCCGGCTGCGCCAGCGCCAGCGACGCGGGGCAACCGGCCGCCTCAGCTACCACCGCCCCCGCTAACCGTGGTGTCGCCGGCGCCCTCACCCTCGACGATCCCGCCGGCTTCACCTGGTCCAGCGACACCGGCTGCGTCGGCACCGGCGGCTACGCCGACATCCGCGAGGGCGCCCAGGTCGTCATCACCGACGCGGCCGGAGCCACCATCGGACTCGGCAAGCTCGATCAGGGCAAGCTCGATGGCACCCTGCCCGGCCGCACCGCCGACATCTGCAAGTTCACCTTCCACCTCGCCAGCGTGCCCTCCGGTAAGGGCTTCTACGGCGTCGAGGTCGCACACCGGGGCACGGTGCAGTACCCGGAAGACAAAGTGTTCGGGGCACTGGCCCTCACCCTGGGCTGACCACGACACGACACAGCGGCCCCACCCCGCCAAGGGGTGGGGCCGCTGTGTGTGAGCTGGCCGGCGGCTGGCTCAGGAGCGGCCGAGATCCGGCCGCGGGGTGTGCCGCGCCAGGTAGCCGCCGATGCCTGCTGCCGCGGCCGGCACGAGCGGCGCGACGAAGATCTCCAGGACGTCCGGAAGGTCCGTGAGCAAGGTCGTGTCGCTGACCCCGTTGACGACGGCCAGGCCCGCGAGGGCCAGCAGGTACGTCCAGGCGGCCGACGCCTGGACCTTCGCCTCGACGGGCGCGACGGGCGCGGCCGGGGTGTTGGGGGTGGTCATGATGCCTCCAGGGTTGACGAGGCTCGGACCGGGCGATCCGGGCCGAAGGAATGCGCTTACCTGCCGGGACGGCAGTCGTACGTGTGCCGCAGCGCGGCCACCTGGTCGGCGATCTGCCGACCGGCCGGGGTCTGCGGCGGGGCCTCGCGGTAGGCGTCGTCGAAGGCGGTAGTCAGGTCGCACGACCGCTGCTCAGCCACTTGCAGGGCCCTCACGGCTACCAGCAGGGCCGCGCCGAGCCCCAGGACAGCCGTCAGCAGGATTACGACGAGCGCCCGCCATCCGCGCACGGTCACGCCCGCTCACCTGCCCCGGATGGCGTGGCCGGCGACGATGACGGCGACGGCGACGATGACGGCGATGGCGGAGAGGACGATCCGTCCGATGTCTGCGCCTCGCGACGCAGGCTGATCACCCCGCCCACGGCCGGCCCGGTCAGCAGGGCGACCGCGGCGGCCAGCAACGCCTCGGACGGCTGAGCGGCGATCCACGTCTGGTGGTAGATCGCGCTCAGGCCACCCACGACGCAGCCCAGGTCCCGCAGGCCGCGGGTGAGCCGCTCCAGCCTCACTCACGTTCGGCGGCGGTGAGGCGGGCGGCCAGCTCGTCGACGACCCGACTGGCGATCTCGGCCGGCACCGCTGCGGCGATCGCGGCCGGGGTGAGTCCGGCGGCCGTGATCGCCTGGGCGAGCCGGTCCGGGCCGAGGCCGGCGAGCACCCCGGCGACGATCGCCGGCTCGTCCGTCCAGTCCTTGCCCGCCAGGGTGGTCACCCCGGCGGCCACCCCGTCGAGGCGGGACATCATGTAGTCGAGCTTCGCCACGACGCTGTTACCCGCCGCCGCCGCGCCCGCGCCGTCCGGGTCGACCCGGCGGCCCATGCTCGACCCGCCGCTGAACACGGCCGCGTGCACCGCGTGGATCTCGTTCTCGGCCTTCTCGCTCATCTCGTCGTCCTCCTGGGTGTCTCCGAGCGCGATCGCGAGGATGCGCTGCATCAGCTGCTGGTTCCGGCAGTGCCGGCGGTCGAGGGTGAGGTGCCAGTGCCACAGGTGGCTGCTGTCCGAGCTGGCGGCGCGGTCGCGCACGTTGTCCCAGCCATCGACCACCCGGTCGCCGTCGACGTTGCCGTAGAACTCGCGCACCTCGTCGAGCTGCCCGGCCTGCATCGCGGCGAGCAGCCGCTCGGACTGCGCGATCATGTCGGCGGCCGAGCCGGGGGTGAAGTCGAGGCCAGCGACGTGCCGCTCCTGCTCGGCGGTCAGCCCCGGCTGGGCGGTGTACGTGCGGGACGTGCAGTACCGCGACCGCTTGATCCACTCCTGCGAGCGGTGAGCGCCGCGCAGGTGGTGGCGGTCGCCCTTCGTGCCGAAGGCGACCCTGGGCCGGTTGGTGCGCCGGCAAAGCTCGTCGCCGAGCCAGTCGATTTCCGGGGTGACAACTTCGCGGCTCCAGTACGACTCCGCTGAAAGTTGGGCGTCGGTGGCCATCTATCTCCTTTCTCATTTTTTTTGGTCAGTCGGCCAGTGCGTGGTGGCATAGATCAGCCAGACTGAGTCCGTGAAGATGACGAATCTTGCGGTTGGTGTCGCCTCGCTCGCGGCGGCCGGGGTACTCGGTGGTGTAACCGCTGCGGCGTTGATGGACCAGGGGCCGAAGGAGACGACGACGGTGCGGACGGTGTCGGATGAGACGAGTGCCAGCCCGGGGGCGTCGGTGGCCGGCGTGACGCCGACGGCGAGTCCGGTCGCGGTGACGCCGGCGGCGGCGACCACCGCGGCGGGTGCGCCCAAGCGAAGCGCGGCGCCAGCGCACAGCAGTGCGCCTCGGACGACGTCGGGGACGCGGGCGAGTAAGGCGGACAACGACCCGGAGCCGGAGCCGACGCAGAGCACGCCCGACGAGGACCCGCCGCGGCCGTCCCGGACGCCCCCGCCGGCGGACCCGAAGACCTCGCCGCCGGCGTAGGGCTCACAGGTAGGCGGACTCCAGGCCGACGATCGACAGGACGCGCACGCCGATGGTGCCGGTGCCGGCGGTACGGCGGGCCTGCACGGCCACCATCCGCAGCCCGGCTGTGGGGGTGACGGCGAACGGGCCGATGAGCATGTCGGAGTAGGCGCCGGCGGTGATGGTCGTGGTGGGCCCGGCCGGGGTGCCATCGATCGTGACGCGGGCCTGGCCGGCGGTGGTCGCGTCGCTGGCCCGCACCAGCAGGTGTACGTGCAGCACAGGGTGCTGGATGACGTTGTAGCCCAGCGCCATATCCGTGAAGGTTGCCGAGGTGGTGGTGTTGGTGGGCGCGTTCCAGTCGCCTACCTGCACCGGGATGTAGGGGCGGGCGAGCCCGCTCCCTGAGACCTCATCGGTGCTCACCACGATGGTTCCGCGCCGGTCCCACAGCGCGAAGACGCCGTCGAAGAGGCTCATCGCCACGGTGCGGTTGGGGTCGTTCGTGGTGGCCCGAAAGGCGACCATTCCCGGTTTCGTGGTGCCGTCGCCGAACGGCACCTGCCCGAGCCAGAGCATCCGGTTGCTGGACGTGTCATCGACGGCGACCGTACCGCCGTCCCTCACGGTCAGACCGCCAGCGCCAATGGCGGCCGACTCCAGCCGGCGGGCGGCCCGCAGCTCCCGCATCTCCGCCTCAAGGTCGGCGAGCCGCTGGTACAGCTGGCGGATCGGATCGGTCTCCACCAGATTGGCTCGGGTCACCATGTCGACTTCACTCCTCTGCGAGGATCGGGCTGATCCGGTCTGCTCGGGGGTCCCAGTCCCAGCCCCACGCCCGGCCTGCCATGTCCACCCCGGCGGGGTGGCGGGGGGATGTCAGGACCTGCAGGCGGATGTTGTCGCCGATCTGCCAGTCGCGGCCAAGCCGTGGCGCCTGGGTGGCGACGGCGTCGACCGACCAGACCCGGGCGCCGGGCCGTAGTAGGGCCAGCGCGGCCTGGGCGTGGCTGTCCAGGATGTTCTTCGAGGTGATGGCGGTGCCGGGTGTCCACCGGTACTCGTAGCGCGGCCAGCCGCTGGCGATCAGGTCGGCGGCCACCGTCTCGCTGCTGCTGGCACGGCTGTCTCCCTCGCCTTCACCTCGGGCCTGGACGACGGTGGCCCCGCGGCCAGCCTCATACGACTCGAACAGCTCGTACGCGGCGACGTCCCCCGGATGTGTGAAGACTGCGGCGGGGCTGGCCGACTGCACGCCGATTCGCTGGCGGACCCGCGCGATCAGCTCCAGCCGGGTGGTGTCGGAATGCCACCGCACATCGATCGTCCACTCGGGGCCACCGTCGACGCCCATCAGCTCCTGCAGCCGGGACAGCACCGTCGCGTCGTCGGCACCCCGGTATGCCCGGTCGCGGACCCGGCCCGCCGCCGGGGCGTCGATCGTGAGGCCGATCCCGTCGAGGGCGGTATCGCCGATCAGCCCGGCGGCGATCACCGACGTCTCGTCCTGCTGCGTCCAGGTGTGGTCGCGGGCGTACCGGCGGTCCAGGTAGGCCTCGGGCGTGGCCACGCCGAGCTGCACGGTGCCGGCCGACCCGCCGCTGCGGGTGAGGACGATGCCCGCCCACACGGGGATCTCGTCGGCGAGGGCGACGAGCATCGTGCGTCCCGGGTCGGTGGCCGCCTCCCAGGCAGCCGGCGCTCCCGCCAGTGCGAGCGTGAACGCTGCGCTGGTGTAGGCGCCGAGGCGTCGTGACAGCGACCCCGTGGGGGTCAGCGCGGGGAGCTCCTCGGCGATCCGGCCGGTGCGTAGGTCGCAGCCGAGCCAGGTGAGCTGCGCCGGCTGCGGTGCGGGCGGCACCGGGGGCAGCATCGACGTCAGCCGGTCCGACCGGGTGGTGGCCGGCTGCGTCACGTCGCCCGCCTCGCCCGCATCAGCGAGTAGATCGATCCGCCGCCGATGTAGAACCAGGCGGTGCCGCTTCCGGCGCCGCGGAAGTGCTGCCAGATGTAGGTGTACGACTGCCCGGCGGTGAGGCCGGTGATCCGAGCGGAGTAGCGCAGCCGGGTGGCCTGCGTGTCGCCGGTGGGCAGCATCGCCACCGACGAGTTCGGGACCAGGCCGCCGCCGTTGTTGTCCTTCAGGCACCAGTACGTGCCGAACACGCCGGTGCTGGCGGGGACGCCGGTCGACGCGGCCATGCCCTCCAGCTCGATCCACACCCGCCCCGTGTCCGGGGCGGTGAACGTCAACGTCAGCGCCGCGTCGATGTCCGCCCGGGCGTTCGTGGCGTTGGAGCGGACTACGTACGTCTGCCCCTGCCCGTACCACAGCTCGCTGAGGACGGCGTCGCCCTGCACCGGCCGCCACCCGCCGGCGTACACCTCCAGATCACCGCCGACGTCACCACGCTCCACGACCAGGCCGTCGTACGGGGTCAGCCCGTTGCGCTCGGCGGCGCTGCCCACCGGCACGATCCCGCCGGCGGCGACCGTCCACAGCCGTGAGGCGGTGAAGGTCGGGTTACCGGAGCCGACCTTCGGCACGTCGACCAGGCCGATCAGCACCGATCGGGCGGGCGTCGCCGGCGCTGACGGGGCGGCCGCCGCGGTGCCGGCCAGATACAGCACGCGACCACGGCGCTGCCCGGAGGCGTCCTCGTCGGTGTCGTCGACCTGGACGTAGAGGATGTCCCGGCGGGCGTACGTGCCGTCGGCCGCCGTCATGGGGCCGGTGTCGGTGCCATCCGACGCCGCCAGGTACGGCCCCTGCACGCCGGTGGCGTTAGCGTTGATCACGCCCGACCACGGGCCCACCGACCACGTTGTCGCGTCGACGGACACGGCCGGGGCTCCGCCCGGCCGGAACCCACTGCGGGTACGCAGCGCGCCAGCACCGGCCATAGTCAGCGCCGCTAGGGCCTGCCGGCCCTGCCGGGCAGTGAAGGCCGGCGCCCCGCCTGAGGCGTTCATCGGATACGCGGTCACAGCCATCTGTCTCGTCCCCTCACCACGCCGACCGGTACGCCACCGACAAGGCCGCGTCCGGGTTGTGAACGCTCGCGCCGAACGCGATCTCCGACCCGCCCGGCGGCAGCTCGAACCACTGCCGCGACGTCATCTGTCCCGATCGGGACACCTGCCCGTTGATCAGGCTGGTCCGCCGGTCGGTGTCCACGTCCAACCACTGCCCGGCCGTCAGTGCCAGGTCCCACGCCAGGGTCTGACCCGTGTCCACCAGCGTCACCCGGGGTCCCTCCACCGGCCCGTGGATCACCAGTCGGGGCCGGGTCGGGGCGCGGCCTTCGTTGGACGCCTGGATGCGTCCGGACGTCACCACGGCGGGCCACGTCTCCGGCCACGTCACGGGCCACACCAGACCACCGGACGACGATGGCAGCAGCGTCGATGCCACCTGCTCTGCCCCGTAGATCCGGGGGTCGAGGGCCGCGAACGCGCAGCGCGTCACGCTGTAGCCGCGGCGGATGGTGGTCACTTCTGGTTCGACCAGGCGGGGGCGGCCGCGCATCATGTACTCGACGCCGCCGGTCATCCACCGCAGTTCCACGTCGGTGTGCGACGGGGTGAACGCGGCCGCCAGGCGCTGGTGTGCGGCCAGCCACCCGCCCGGGGTGCCGTCGGCCTGGTTACGGACCCGGATCCGCATCGGCACCATGACCTCGTCGCGCCATTCTTGGCCGGACCACGATCCGTGGTCCCCGGTGCGCGGCGAGACCTGGTCGTACCGGGTGGTGACCGTCCACGGGTTGACGTCGTCGAGCACCAGGTAGTTCGTGCCGGCGCCCATCACCAGGTCACCGATCTGGTACTGGCCGGCGGAGAGCGCCATCAGCGCACCCCGTACATCGCGAGGTCGTCCTGGACCTGCCGGAGGCTGAACCGGTCGCTGTAGGCCCGGACGTGGAGGTTCTCTACGACGATGCCCGCTTCCGCGCGGCCCGCCGACCTGGTCGACGTGGACGCGGCGCGGCGCGTCGCCCAGGTCACGTCGCCGCCGAGCCAGTTGCGCACCACGACCTCCGCGATCCGCCGTGACCGGGCCCGGTCACCCCGGCGGGGGATGAACGCCTCGCCGCCGGTTTCCCGCTCTCCGTACAGCACGGTGGGCGAGCGGGCGAAGTGGGCGGCGATTCCGCCGCGGGCCATGGCGTAGTCGATACCGCCCCAGCGGCGCACCTGGGTGCCGACGCCAGGGATGCGGTGGTCACCCTTGGTGGTGACCTGCACGGTGACCTTGGCGACCGTGCCGTCTGCCTGCCGCACCCGTTTCATGAACGTCTCAAGCTTGCCCGCCGCCGACTTCGTATCGACGTTGACGTCGGTGTTCACGTTTTTGGGGATCTTCAACAGCTGCGCCGCGAGTTCCTCGGCTCTCTGCCGTGAGTAGCCGGCCTTCTCCGCCATCGCGATCAGCCGCTGACGGTTGGTGGCGTACGCGGCGGACGCCTTGCCGGCGCTGATCCCTGAGCGGTCGCCGGCGTCGGCCTCGGTGTTGAACGCGTCGGCCAGGCCGAGCAGCGCGGTCATGTTGGCGTCTGATCGCTGCTTGTTGGTCAGCTTGGCGTTGGCGTTGTCCTTGAGTGCCTGGGTGGCGGCGCGGACGGCGTCGCGGGATCCGATCTGCGCCCGGGCCAAGCTGATGTTGCTGTTGATCAACTCGTCCGACTTCTGCTTGACCTGGCCGATGCCGGCTGCGGCCGCGGTCGAGTCGGTGGCCAGCCGCTGGAAGCCGCCAGCGAGATTGAACGCCGACGTCTTGGCGCCGTCTTGGCCGTTCTTGAGCTTCTCCAGCTGGCCGGACAGCCCGGGGATCTTGCTGGCGAAGAACTCGAAAGTTTCAACGAGGGCGTTGAGGATGAGGCCGGTGGCGTAGATCGCGCCTTCGACGATCATCAGCGCGCCCTTGAGAGCCAGCGCCATGCTGGCACCGTTGTCCGAGAGCCGGCGGAACATGTCACCGACGGCGCGACCAACATGCTCGATGCTGGTGCCGATCACGGCCACGATGGGGCCGGCTTTGGTGACCGCCGTGGTGATTCCCGACAGGGCAGCCTCGGCGCCCGCACCGAGTGAGCGTGTGAGCGGGCCCAGCCAGGTCGCGCTGACGTCGAAGATGCGCCGCAGGTCGGGCAGGAGCCCTCGGAAGGAGGACCGCGCCTGCTTCAGCGCGTCCAGGGTCGCCGGCACGAATCGGCCGGCGGCATCGCTGAGCGCGTCGCCGGCATCCTCTTTCAAGTCGTCGAGCGCCTTGGCGACCCGGGCGTCCTTGGACGCCAGCAGCACCCCGCCGACGATGCCCGCGCCGGCGGCGCCACCCACAATCGCGCCGGCGATGGCCGGGCCCGCAGCGAGAGCTGCGGACGCGAGCACGGCGATCATGGCGGCCTGGACGTACGGGCCCGCAGCGGACACGGCCGATGACAACCCCTGCCCGATCCGGCCGCCGATCTTGGCCAGGCCAGCGCCGGCTCGCTGCAACCCGCCGATGAAGCCACCGCGCAGGTTTTCGCCACCCTGGCGACCGGCCTGCTTGGTGCTGGCGTCGATTTCCTTGCGGACCCGTTCCAGGTTGGTCAGCAGCGACCGGCTCCGCGACATGTCACCGAACAGCTTGATGTCGCCCGTCTCGGCGAACTGCGCGGTGAGCTCGGCAAGCCGGGTACGGACGGTGTTGATCCGCCCGTCGACGGCCTGCAGATGCGTCTGCAGCTGGTCGCTGGCCTTGCCCGACGCCTTCGAGGTGGTGGAGAGGCTCTCGTCGACCTTCGTGAGACCGTCGCGGAACCGGCCGAGTACCTTGCGGCCTGCCTCCGTCGCAGATGCCAGGCCCTTGGACTCGCCGGCGAAGCGGACCCGAATCGTGCGTGTGCCGTCAGCCATCGGTGAACCGCCGGATGATCTCGTTGGCCGCGTCGTTCCACTCGCGGTCGATGCGGGACTCGTCGTACTCCACCGTGCTGAAGAACCAGTAGCTGCCCTGGCCGAGGTGCCGCCCGTACTGCCGGCCCGTCGACGTCCGGTAGCGGGAGCCTGCGTACCAGCCGGAGCGCCTGTCCATGCCGAACTCCGACCCGAACAGCAGCCGGAACGCCGGCGTGCGGTGCCGGCCGATGCGTGTGGTGCCGCCTGCCTCGACCGACGGCACCCGGTCCCGCCGTGCCTTCACCGTGCGGGCCAGAGCAGCGGCCTGCCCACCCTCGGCGACGGCTGCGGTCTGCACCCGGCCCGCCAGGACCTGGGCGATGCGTAGCGACGCTGACCGCAACTCGTCCGAGGCCTGCCGGGGCAGCAACGCGAACGCCGCCAGGGTCTGCCGGACGCCGTCGATGCGGAGGTTGACCACCAGGCCGGTCCCGCCGTTGCTGGCCACGACTGCCTCCTTCTCTCATCCGTCGTCGTGCCCGCCGCCGTGGCGGGCGGTGGCGATCAGGTCAATGGCCGTGGCGATCGCCTGTTCGCCCTCGTCGGCCCACACGCTGGGGGGGATCCCCGTCGCGACCGCCAGGGCGATCAGGTCGCGGGCGAGGCTTCCCCGTTCGTAGGGTCCACCGCCTCCGTCTCGGTGAACTCCAGCTCCCACCCGGCCTCCAAGTCCTGCAGGCTGCCGGGGAACACCTGGGTGCGGCGGGCTGCGAGGTGGGCGAGCTTGTAGAGGTCGGCCATCTTCGGCTGCACGAGCAGCTGCGACAGGGTCGCGCCCTTCGTGGTCCGCTCGAACTGCAGGACGTCGCGGCTCCCAGCGGTGACCGTGATCGGCTCGCCGTCGCCGTCCGGCCGGAGGATGAAGTCGTACATCCGCGCTCCTTACAGGGAGATGACGGCGCGGGTCACGCCGCTCTGGGTGGAGTAGTTGACGTAGGCGCGGCCGGCGTCAGCCGAACTCACGGGCTGGCCGAACGTGCGGTGCGGCAGGGGCCCGATCAGGCGGGTGCCGCCGGCCGGCACGACGACGGCCAGGTCGGCCACGTCCAGGCCGTCCTGCGCGGCCGTCGACACGACCGTGACGGTGACCGCGCCGACGCTGGCGTTGTCGACCATCAACGCGACGGCGCCGCAGTCGACGACGTCGCCGTCCGAGGTGGGAACGGTCAGCGCCGGTGACAGCCCGGCCCGGACGATCCGCTGGGTGGCCTGGCTCACTCGGGCCATCAGGCACCCGGCCTGGTCTGGTCGGGCTTGCCCTGCACCTGCAGGGTCACTTCCGTCTGCTCGGTGGTGCGGATTTCCCCGCCGACGCTGGGCGCCTTGACGTACACGTTCCCCCCGAACACGACGTGCTCGGCGGTGATGTCCGGGTGAAGGGCCGCGGACCACGGCACCGTTCGGCCGTCGTTGTCCCACAGCCATTGGCTGATGCCGTCGGCCCGCCAGTCCGCCAGGAACGTCAGCTCCAGGGCGTAGTCCGGATCGGTCTCCTCCCGCAGCTCCGACCCGTCGGCGACCCACATCTTGTCGCCGTCGTCGGTGTTGTTCGCCAGCATGATCTGCCGTAGCTGACTCTCGAAGGACACCCCGTCGAGGGCCAGATCGACCAGCTTCAGCTTGCGCGACTGTGCCGCCACTACAGACTCACCTCTATCTGGATCTCGTAGGCCGGCAGCTCGCCGCCGGATGTTGGATACGCACTCGGCGACGCCGTCACGACGACGACGTCGACCACTCCGTCCAGCGCCGCCGTCACCGGCAGCAGCAGCTCCCACAGCTGCCGCAGCGCCCGGTCCGTGCGCGGCACGATCAGGAACACCGGCCACCGCGCCGACGTCGGCTCGGACCCCGGCGTCTCCCACTGGAAGGTGGGCACACCCAGCACGACGCCAGGCGGCGATACCCCCGGCCCCACGTCCGGGTACACCCGCAACCCCGGCACCTCGACGCCGTTGAGCGCGTCCGTCAACGCCTCGACCATCTCCGCGATGCTCACCCCAACCCCCTCACGCGAACCCAGGTAGCACGTACGGGCTGATCAGCGACTCGACGTCCGGGTCGAGACGCGACACGCGGACCACTCCCCACTCCGTGGCGCCGGCGACGCCTTCCGGGGAGTCGCGCCGCAGCCACAGCCGCGAGGCCAGCAGCAACGCCGCCTGCCGGATGTCGTCGGGCACCGTCGGCCAACCCCACCGGGCGGTCACCCGCACCTTCCGACCCGCCCACGTGCCGTACGGGCGCAGCAGCCCCGTGACCGGCTCACCCTTGGCGTGCGCGTTGTCCGGCAGCAGGTCGTAGTCGGTGACTGGCGTCCACGCCGCGCCGTCGCCAACGTCCACGACCAGGCCGTCCGGGTGGCCGATGTCGTCGACGAGCAGCCGCTCACCGTCCGGATCTGACAGGACGCGGCCCCGGGGTCGGAACACGCGGCCGGTGGCGGTGTCGGCGAGGCCGAACGTGCGGCCACAGCGGCCGTCGATCAACTGGTTCGCCGCATTCACCGCCCGCTGCAGCGACTCGTCATCGACGGTGTCGGAGGTGGCGATCCGGCGCAGCTTCTTCAGCTCGTCGAGAATGACGTAGTCCATCTCGCCCCCTACCTCCTGCCTGCCGCCGTCAGGCCGTCTGCTGCGGCGGGGTCTGCCGGGCCCGGACCGGCTGGCCCTTGGAGTCGCAGCCCCGCGCCTTCAGCTGCTCGTCGACCTGGGCGACCCGGTCGGTGAACCGCTTCTTCGTCGCGTCGTCGCCGGCGGCGGCCCGCCGGGCCAGGCCGGCCCGCTCGTGCACCAGGGCGCGGACGGTGTCCTCCGGGTTGGGGTCGTTGATCTTCCTGTCGGTGCTCATCGCGGTCCTTCCGTTCGGATCGGATCGGTGGGGCCGGCAGGCACCCGGCCGGGCGTGGCGGCCGGGTGCCTGCCGAGGTGGATCAGGCGCCGGTGAACGTCGGCGTGATCAGGCCGGTGCCGGAGATCTTCCGGGCGTGCGCGTACCGCTGGTGGGTGTAGGCGAAGTAGCCGTACACGACCAGCAGCACGCCGAGGTTCGCGGCCTTGGCCTGCTCGGCGCGGATGTACATCGGCGAGTTGGGGTCTTCCCAGAGGTGGAACTCGTTGCGGTCGCCGAGGTAGATCTCGTCCTCGTTGGTGCCGGCGCCGAGGTTCGTCGCGATGTTGTTGTCGACGATCACCGGCGTGCCGTTGGGCAGGATGCCGCGTACGCCGCGGCCGTACGCCTCGGCGTAGTTCGCGCCGAGGGTCTGCGCCACGATGCCGGGCTGGGTGATGAGCGGGTACGAGGCGCCCATCGCGTTCTGCATCCAGTACCAGCGCCGCGAGTGCATCACGGCCAGGTTGTCCCCGGACGCCTGGTCGAGCAGCGCCGCTTCCACCCCGGACAGGCCTTCGATCACCTTCGGGTACAGCTCGGCGGTGGTCGGGGTCGCGTCGGTGTAGGTGACCGCCGTGGCGGCGGCCGACAGGCCGGTGGTGGCCTGGTTGAGCAGCTTCCCGTCCAGGTTCGTGGCGTACCGGCGGTACAGGTCGTCGATGACGATCGCCTCGGTGCCGGCGCCCCGCTCGATGGACTGCCGGGACATGGTCTGCTGGCCGGCCGCGGTCTGTACGGGGATGGTCAGCAGGGTGTCGTCCATGTCCTGCTCGGCCACGGCGGCGTTCTCCGCCGACTGGTTGTCGACGCTCGACGACGTGGTGATCCGGGAGATGTTGACCGTCATGCCCTGCGCCGGCAGCGGGTGGTTGCGGATAGCGTCGGCGAACGGCCGGTTCGCGGCCACCGCCGGCGCGTACATGTCGGTCAGGTACTGCGGCACGACCAGGCCGCCGAACGCGGCGGTGCCGACCGCGCGCAGCTGGTCGCCGCGCTCGACGCGTTCCTCCTGCATGTGCCGCATGAGCCGGTCGCGGGCCTCGTAGTCACCGAGGAACGCCGCGGCGACGTCCCGCTCGAACGCGGCGCCGCGCGGGTCCTCGTCGCGCCGGTAGGTGCGCTCCTCCGCGCCCACCCGGGCGGTCCGGTCGTACGCCGGCGCGCGGGTGCCGGTCGGGGTGGTCCGGGCGGACAGCGCCGCGATCTCCTCCTCCCGGCGCTGCTCGGCCAGCAGCTCGTCCAGGGATCCCTGCGCACGGGTCACCGCCTCGTCGGCGGTGTCGCGGGTCGTACGCCGCTCGGTGACGGCCTCCTCGGTGAGGTTGGGGTCCGAACGCAGGGCGGTCAGGGCCTCCTGCGCGGCCTGGCGGGTGGCGATCGCGGCGCGCAGCGTGTCCTGCGCCCGGGCGATCAGCTCGGCGAGCGTCATGCTCGTCTCCGTTTCGTGAGTGATCGGTGGACGCCCGTCCAGGTCAGACGGCCACCCGAGGCCGCGGCGCCGGGTGGTCTCGTGCGAGGCAGAGCAGGGCGGTGTTCCCCGCACGCCGGTGGCGTACAGGGTGGTCAGGGATGGGTGGCCGGTCAGTCGCCGGCGAGCGCGAGTTCCAGCAGCGCGCGCGCCCGCGTGGTGTCGGAGCGGGCGTGGCGCAGGCCGGCGTCGGTGGCGGGGTTCGCGCCGTACCCGACGATCGCGACGTCGCCGCGGTGGATGTCGACGGCGTCGATGCGGAACTGGTCCCAGTCCGGCGACCAGGTACCGGAGTCGATGCGGAACGCGAACGACATCTCGTCGACCAGCTTCGCGGCCAGCTTCGGCGCGATGTACGCCACGTCGGCGTCGGCCGGGTCCAGGCGGGCGGCCACCAGCAGGCCGGTGTCGTCCATCGCCAGGTCCAGGGTGCCGGTCGTGGTCCGGGCGATGCGGCGCAGCTGGTCGTGGCCGAGGACCAGCGGCACGTCCAGGTCGGCGCGGGCCAGAGTGGCGTCGAACGCGGTCGACCCGATGACCTCCGTATACGGGCCGTACCAGTCCCACATCTCGTACGCGCGTTCGGTCACCGAGGCGTGCCCGGTGAACTCCAGCAGGCCTCCGTCGCCGACCTGCTGGCGCAGCTGCGGGCCGATCAGCGTGGCGCGGATGGCCGGCCGGGCGCCCTGGTGCTCGGCGGAACGCCGCTGCGACGGCCGGTCGGCGCGCTGCCGGACGTGCTGGGCGCGGGCCGCCGCCGCCGCGGCGACGTCCCGGGTCGTGGTGGTCATGCTTTCGCCTCCGTCGGCTGTGTGCGGGGAGCGCCGTACACAGCCGCAAACTCGGCCAGGTCGGCGTCGGTCAACGGCGGGCGATCACTCAGGCCGCGCGCCTCGGTCGGGGTGAGGGTGCGCGAGTCCAGCTCGATCTTGATCGTGCGGGCCCGCGTCTCCGGGTCCATCGCCAGCAGCGCGTTGCGGTTGAGCTTCACGAACCGCGGCTGGGACGTGAGCCGGCTCAGCGCCCACTCCCGGCGGGACACGGCCGGCCCCAACTTCATGATCAGGAACTGAAGGTTCCGCTGCGTCATGCTGGCGTACGTGATCGACCCGGTGGAGACCGCCGCGTCGATCAGGTCCGCCGGCGCGCCGAAGAACCGGGAGATGTCCGTCAGACCGAACTCCCGAGTGCGCAGGAACTCCGAGGACGCCGCCACGGTCTGGATCGGCTTGTACTCCCAATCCTGCCCGTGGACGAACAGATCGCCGTTCGTGACGGCCGCCCGGTAAGCGTCCTTCGCGACCTGCGCCTCAGCCCGGTTGATCTTCTTGGCGGTGTTCTTCAGCTCCGCCATGGGGATCGCGGAACCACCGAACCAGTCCAGGGCGAACTGCTGCGCCGACAGCGACTCCTGAATGTTCCACGCCGCGTACGCCACCGGGGACAACCCGAGCGGCAGCCCCGCCATCGGGTACTGCTTCTCGTGCCAGACGTCCTTCAGCCGCTCCCCGGTGTACGAGGTGCCGCCGACGCGGATCTCGGTGATCTGCGAGCCCTTCGCCCGCACCACCACGTCGGACAGCGCCACCAGCTCGATGCGAGCCGGCAGCCCGAGGCCGTTGCGGTCGGTGATCAGCCCGAAGACGTTCCCGGCCCGGTCCAGGTCGAACTGCGAGGACCACAACCACTCCTGGATCCCGACCTGGTCGCCGCCCGGGGTGACCAGCACGGGCGGCTTGGGGACCTCCACCTGAACGCCGGCGACCCGACGGAACACGTCCACCGGCATCGACGACACCAGGTCGGCGCGCAGCGTCAGGCACGCCCAGACCGCCGAGTGCCGCAGCGCGGTCTCGTTGGTCACCACGACACCGGACCGCTTCCCGCCCCGATCGCCGATCAGATCCTGAGCGCTCGTGATCGACGCCGCCCGCGCCTTGCGACCGAACAGGCTCACAGCCGCTCACCCGACCGTTCCACCGGCGCGCCCGCACGGGCCCGGTCGGCCCACCAGCGGCCCGCCAGCACCGCCACGCCGGCGACGATGAGCCCGGACCCCGGACCCACCAGCCGGCCGACGATCACGCCGAGGCCGGCGGCGATCAGCACCAGCCCGAGCACGTCCAGGGCGACCGTCACGAACTCATGCACCGTGTCACGCACAGGGCCTCCTCACCCGAACGACTCCGCTACGTCGTAGTCGTCGTCCGCCAGGTGCTTGCGGGTCTCCAGGGCGTACAGCGCCTTGATCGCGGCGTTGACGCAGACGATGTTGCCGCTGGTCTTACGGTCCAGCAGGTGCGAGTCCCCGGACGGCTTGGTACGGGCGACCTTGTACGCATCCGTCAGGGGTTCCTGGCCCTCGTGCCGCAGCGTGCCGGCCCGGACCCCGTTGAGCAGCACCGCCGTGTACGCGGCTGTGTCGCGGACCTGCGGTGAGGCGATCTGCCCGCGCTCCGGGTCCCCCTCCGGCAGCACCAGACGGACCCCCTTGAGTGGCTGCTCCAGCTGCTTGGTTGGGCCTCCGCCGAGGTCCACACCCCACCCGACCGGCTTCCACCGGTCGTCCAGGGCCCGGGCCCGGTCCGGCACCCAGTCGATACCCGCCTTGTACTCGATCACCCGCAGGTGGTGGGTCACGTCGCCCTCGCCCGGCCAGGCCGCCACGATCGCCGCCTGCGTGCCCCGCCAGTCGCACTCGACCCCGAACGCCACCACGTCGCCGGGGGCCTGCCGGATGTCGATCAGGCTGTTCCACTTCGCCAACGGCGGCACGTTCGGATCCGCCGGCGGTTTCGACCCGCGCCGCCGGTTGAGGTACGCGCGCTCGAAGTCCTCCGTCGTGGTGGCCTTCTCCAACTCGGCGCGGATCGTGTCCAGTCGGACGGTGTGCCGCCACCGCTGCCGGCCGGACTCGTCGACGCCGCACACGCACGGGCCGTCCTCGATCGGACACAGCGCCGGCATGCACCGCAGCCACGTCGCCGGGTCATCATGCGCCCCGGTCAGCTCCGACCACTCCAGGTAGCAGATCGTCGACCGCTGTCCCGACTCGGCGATCTCCCGGCCCAGCTCCACCTTCGCCGCCAGGTACGTCGACTTCTCTGTGCCCTCCGTCGACACCCGCCAGTGCTGCGGCGACCACCGAGTGAGCATCGCCGGCGAGAACGCCTGCTCCAGCCGGGAGTCCTCGGCGTGGAAGAACTCGTCCTCCACGCCCAGGTCCAGGGTTTTGCCGTGCGCGGCGTCCTCGGTGTTCGCGGTGATCCCGTCGATCGCGCCGGTGTCCCAGATCAACGCTTCCGAGCCGCCACGCAGCCGGGCCCGGAACCGGTCGCGCAGCGGCGAGCGCTCCAGCACCGGCAGGTGGTCGTCGATCAGCTTCTCCCGGGCGTCCTGCCGCTTCTGCGCGGCGTACAGGATCCGCTGCCGGCCGACCTGCTGCGGCGCGTGCCGACGCACCTGGCGGGGGAACTCCAGCGCCCGGTGCGACTTCACCCCGAGGATGATCGACGTCTTGCCGCTCTGCCGGGGCACCAACGCCGTCACGTCCCGGTAGACCAGTGCCTGGGTGTCCGGGTCGACCTCCAACCCCACGTCCGCGCTGTACCGTTGCCACGGCATCATGGGCATGCCCAGCTGCGCCGAGATCCGCGCCACCGCCGTGCCGTACGTCTTGCGCGACGGGTCCCGCAGCGTGCCGATCCGGGGCGGGCACGTCAGCCCGTACGCCGCCCAGATTTCCTCCCGGGACATCCCCGGCCACAGCTGGACCGGGTACGGGGCGTAGCGGTCAGGACGGGCCGAGGTCTTCGTCTTCGTCTTCGTCGTCACCCCGGCCCTCCCAGATGTCCGCGAGCGCCGCCCGCAGTTCCTTGGACACCGCGGCGGTGGCCATCCCGGCGTCGGCGTCGAGCTTGCGCGCCAAGGCGTACGCGGCCTCGGCGAGCGGGTACTCCCGGCCGTCCAACTCGCCCAGGCCGCGCACCGCCTCACGGGTCGCGGACTCGACGGGCCCGCACGACGGCGGCGTCTCAAGGTCCGCACCGAACAGCCGCCGATGCTCGCCGAGCAGCTGCCGCACCGGCACCTCGAGAGCGGCGGCCAACCACACCAGCTCGTCGACGCTGGGCGCCCGCCGGCCGGTCTCCAGGTTCCGCAACGCGGCGGCCGTGAACGACGCCGGCGCGCCCGCCCGCCGAGCGGCGGCGGCGACCTCGTCCCGGGTGGTGCCCTGCACGCGCCGCGCGGCGACGATCTCACCGGTGATCCGGGCGCTGATCGGCTCGCTCACCTGGGGTTCTACCTGGTCCATTCCGATGTCCCCCCATTCCCGGGAGAGATAAAAACGTCGCCTAGGTGCGGGGTCGACAGGCCCACCAGCACTAAAAGAACCGTGACCGCCTGCGCTGACCTGCGCTTATGTGGTCCGCGCGGTGCGATCAATCACCAGGTCGGCGACGTCACCCAGACGGTGATGGTCGGGTCCTTCGTGCCGCGCACCTGGTTGCAGCACTGCCTGCAGGTCGGGCACCCGGGCGGGCCGTGCGCCGGCCTCCAGTTCCACGTCTCCAGCCGGCCGCGCCGTCGTGACCTCGGGATCGCGTGGTCGATCTGGTTGGCGCCGCCGTGGTGGCAGATCCAGCACACCGGGTGGTCCGTCAGGAACTGCGCCCGTAGCCGGCGGTACGCCTGGCTGTCCTCGGTGTGCCGGCTCACCCGGCCCCTCCCCGAACACGACGAACGCCCCGCAGGGGCACGGGGCGTTCGGTGAGATGGGTTCGTAGGCACACTGGTCCTACTGGCAGGTGAGCGTACGCCCTGCTCACACGGTGATCAAGTCGGCTGCTCTTGCGGCGTACCGCCTGCCGCAGCAGCGGTGACCGCCGCCTGCTCCTTGGCCGCGCGGGCGGCGGCCCGCCAGGCCCGATCCTCTTCGTCGCGCCGGTGCTGCTCGGCGATCTCGTCGAGCAGGTCCAGGACGTCGCCGAACCGGTAGCGCGGCCGCCGCCACTCGTCCCGGTCGGCCTCCCACGGCCCCTGGACTTCCTCGTCGAGCGGGATGGTCGCGGGGATCAACCGGCTGCGCTGGGCCAGGGCGCGCAGCTGCCCAGGCGTGCACGGCCGGCCGAGGCGGGCCGCCGCGGTGGCCAGCTGGGTGGCGGTGCCTCGGACGTCGCGGGCCTCGTCGAGCAGCCACCGCACACGGGGCCCGGTCTGGTGGGTGGTCTGGCAGCCAGGGCAGCGGACCCAGGTGACCCCGGGCCAGGCGTACAGCTCGGTGGTGCACACCTCGCCCGGGTCGCCGCCGGCAATCGGTTCCAGGCAGGTGCCGGCGTACCAGCGCTCCGCCGGGTTGTCGACCAGGCGGCGGACGGCGTTCGCCGCGCCGAGCAGCTCTTCGGCGGCCTCGGCCGCGTCGAGGGACCGGCGCAGCCAGGGCAACTGCGCGGCGACGAACCGGGCCGCCGCGGCGATCGGGTGTTCGGGCTGGCGGTGGCGGATGGCGTCGCACGACGGATGCCCGCACCGGCCGGACAGGGCGGCCCAGCCGGCGCCGGCGCACAGGGGCCCGACCGGCCGAGGTTGCCGCCGGGGCAGCGGTAGGCCGCGCACGGTGGCGATGTGGTCCATCCAGGTGACCACGATGTGCGCGGCCGCCCACGCGGCGGCCGACGCCTCCAGGTCCACGGGAATCGGCGGCTCGGCCGAGCGGGGCCCGTCGCGGTCGCCGTAGCGGGCCTGCCGGGCGATGTTGACCTCCGGCTCGCCGGCGAGGCGGATGAGGTCGCGCAGGGCCTGGCCGACGGGCCGGTAGCAGTCCGGGCAGACGTACCCACCCGTCGGGTCCGGGCGGGTGCACCAGGCGCAGGTCTGCAGTTGCGTCATCGGGCTTCCTCGGGAGGCGGTGGGGCGGGGACTGCGCCGGGCGGCCAGATGTAGGGGTCGGTGGGTCCTGGTGCGCGGGAGCGCCGGTGGTAGATGTCCGGGTGTTCTGGGCTGCGGGCTGGCTGGTGTGACCAGGGGGTCCGGGGGGCGGGTGGTGAGGGTGTCACCTCGGGTTCCCCGCCCCGACCCAGCCCGGACCCTGCCGCGCGGTGATTGGTCATCACCGCGGTGGTGGTGGTGTCGGGGTTCAGGCGCACTGGTGGTGTGGGATCGGCGTTTCGATTGCGATCGTGTTCGGTGATTGGTTCATCGGTCCGGTCAGCGATCGGTTTTTGATCGTGATCGTGATTGGGCGTCGTTTCGTCGGTGTTCGGTTTTTGATCGGCATCGGTGGGCAGGTCGTGGAGGACCTGGGCGCGGGTGCGCATGTGGGCGGCTTGTTCGGGGGTGGGGATGGGCAGCAGCACCATGTCGGCCTCACCGGGGAGCCGGTGGCCCTTGTGCTCGTTGCAGCGCTTGCACGCCAGGACGAAGTTCTCGGCGTTGGCGCCGGCGGGCTGGTCGGGGTCGACGTGGTCGTAGTGGATGCGCTTGCGGGGGTCCTTCGCCCGGCCGGACTTCGGGCTCAGCGGTCCGGAGCCGCAGTACCGGCAGCAGCCGCCGTCGCGGGTGTAGACGAGGGCCTTCAAGCGGGCGTCGCGGAGGTCGGCCTTCTGCGCCCGGTTGCGGTTGTACTCCCGGCGGTTCGGGTTGCGCTTGCTGAACCCGTGGATCCGGTAGACGTACCCGGTGATCCAGCCGTCACCGAGGCACTCGCACTCGTCGCCCTGGCGGTGCAGCAGCGGCGGCTGGTCGAGCACCCCGGTGGTCAACAGGCCGAGGATCTTCTTTCGGCCCCGGCACTGCTGCAGCGCCATGCCCTCGGTCAGGTAGCCGTCGGACATGACGGAGGCCGACGTCGACTTCAGCCGGCACAGCGCCGACTGCAACGCGTCGATCAGGTCCGCGACGCCACCGGCGAGCACCTCCCACACCGGTTCGGTGTGGAAGGTGTCGGTCTCCAGCCAATACGGCATCAGACCACCGACCTAGAGATCAACATCTATGGTTCTCCCGGTACGGGGAAGCGGGGGGGGGGGGGGGGGGGGGGGGGGGGGGGGGGGGGGGGGGGGGGCGGGGGGGGGGGGGGGGGGGGGGGGGGCGCGGCCGCCCGGGC